>JAZQCX010000111.1:0-43148 GCA_045546495.1 Acetatifactor sp.
GCTTCTTTTCTTCGGTTTCTTCGTATTCATCAATGTTAAAACCGTGTTTTTTGAGTATGATAGGCATAATTCTATGCATAGAAGTTATAAAATCTCTTGTTATAAGTGTTTTTGCTGATAATCTGTTGTCTTCGGTAATCATTAAAATATCTAAGTGCAAGTGTGGAAGTCCGCCCTTTCCGTCAGCACCGCCGCCCTCGTCTAAGTGGCATACTGCACTAACTACATTATTATTAAATCTTGCATTCATATATTTTATGATTAAATCATTGTATTCGTCCAAGCGTTCAAGTGGTAATTCTGCCACCGCTTGCCACAGAGACGAGCTATGCTTTGCAAATTTCGCTCTGATTAGCGGTCGGCAAATGTCCACCCGTGCAAGCACGGTGTCCATTTACCTCGTCGCCATAACAAAAAGCACAAGTCCACTTTGAACTTATGCCTTCAAACCATACTTTATTAAAATCAATTCATTGACTGCCCAATATACTCTTCGATAACGGCCAACATTTCGGTTGCTCTTATATATTGTTCTTCGGCATCTTGTTTCGAGACGATAAAGAAATCATCATAGTCGCAACTATTTCTAATTTGAAATGCCTGTTGTAAATATTTTGAATATTTTTTATCAAAAACTTCCGTCTTAATAAACTCCTTCTGAAAGTAAGCTATACCCCTGCATGCTTTGAAAAATCAACCTGCCGTACAGCAAGAACAGCTCTTATTGCAGAAAATATAGCATAGTAGGATCTTCCAATGGAATCCCTATACATTCCCGCCTCCAACAGTAATTTCGCAGATGTCAGTTTTTCCTTCGCGGAAGACATTCGATACTTAATTAAATCATCCAATCTTCTTCCCCTCCTCCGCAATATTTCGATAATATGGAAGTGACTGCTTATATTTCACAAACTCGTCATACGGAATAACTGTCGGGGAAACAATAATATCGTTTTCCAATCCAGGTTCTGCTGAAACCTCCCAAACCTTCTTTAATTTTTCCTGCAAATCTATGCGTGAACCATGCACTAGCGCAACAATGTCAATATCTGAATCTTCTGCATAATCACCTCTTGCATAGGAACCATAAAGAACAATTTCAACAACATCGCTACCATAAACAACTCTATAACATTCCACCATTGCTTTCATAATTCTATTTAATTGAATTTCTGTACACATCCATATCACCTCCTACTACTTCATTAAAACTTTTCTGCTTCAATTACATTCTAACCAAGATACAAATTCAATACACTACACCTTAAACCGATATCCTACGCCCCAAATCGTCTCGATGTACTGGGGCTTTGCGGTGTCTGCTTCAATTTTTTCGCGGATTTTCTTAATATGAACCGTAACTGTTGCGATATCACCGATGGAATCCATATCCCAGATTTCACGGAACAGCTCGTCCTTTGTAAAGACATGGTTGGGGTTTTCCGCAAGGAAGGTCAACAGGTCAAATTCCTTTGTTGTAAAGGTTTTCTCCTCACCGTCCACATACACCCGCCGTGCAGTCTTGTCGATGCGGATACCGCGGATTTCCACAATATCGTTCTGGGGCTTCTGGTTTGTACCCACCAGTCTCTCGTAACGGGACATATGCGCTTTCACTCTGGCAACCAGCTCACTGGGACTGAACGGCTTTGTCATGTAATCGTCCGCGCCTAAGCCCAGCCCTCTGATTTTATCGATATCATCCTTCTTCGCAGAAACCATCAGAATCGGGACGTTTTTTTCTTCCCGAATTTTACGGCACACCTCAAAGCCGTCCATGCCGGGCAGCATTAAATCCAAAATAATCAAATCATACGCACCGCTTAAAGCCGTCTCCAGACCCTCGTCACCGGAATTGCAAATATCCACTTCAAAATCGGACAGCTCCAGATAATCCTTTTCCAAATCTGCGATTGCAACCTCATCTTCAATAATCAAAATCTTGCTCATATTTTCCTCCGTTCCGTCCCTAACTTTCGTTGGGAAGCTCAATATATTTTCTCAGTACAAAATGAATACAGGTTCCCTCATCTTCTTTTCCGGTTGCCCAGATATATCCGCCGTGATCCTCAATAATCTTCTTTACAATGGAAAGTCCGATACCGCTGCCGCCCTGCGCGGAATTCCGGGAGGCATCCGTGCGGTAGAAACGCTCGAATATCTTACCCAGATCCTTTTGTGCAATGCCTTTTCCGTTATCCTCTATTTCGATGCGGATGGAATCCACCTCATCCAGAATACGGATATCAATAACACCCTGGGGCTTATCCATGTATTTTACGCTGTTGCTGATGATGTTGTTAATTACCTTCTTCATCTGCTCCGGATCAGCAATAATAACGGTATCTTCCTTGGTCAGATTGGAGTAGTTCAGCTCAATATGCCGCTGCTCCAAATCCATTCCGACCTCTTCCACACAATCTCCGAAATAATCCGCTACATTGATGCGATGGAAATTATACGGAATACGATTGTTATCAATTCGGGAATAATAGGTAAGCTCGTTTATCAGCCGCTCCATATCGTTCGCCTTACTGTAAATGGTCTTTATATATTTATCCACCTTCTCCGGCGTATCCGCTACGCCGTCCATAATTCCCTCCACATAACCTTTAATGGCTGTAATCGGCGTCTTCAGGTCATGGGATATGTTACTGATAAGCTCTCTGTTCTGCCGCTCGCTCTCCGCATTCTGCTCCGTAGATTCCTTCAGACGCAGGCGCATATCCTCGTAGTTCCGATACAGGTCACCAATCTCCCCCTTGGCATCCGTCTCCAAAACATATTCAAAGTTGCCTTCCTTAATTTTCTTCATGGAAACATTCAATTCGTTCACCGGGTTAAATACACCCTTCCGAATCCAACGGGTCAGCATTAAACTGGTAAAAATCAAAATTACCAGAATCGCCACAAACATATCCATCAACAGGTGTCTGGAAATCAGAGCATTTGCCTTTACCGCCACAAATACACTTCCCGGAGCACCGTCTGAAAATTCAAAGTCTATCTGCTTAACATACCTGTTTGCTTCATCAAAATAGATACCGAATTCATCCGAGAGCTCCCCGTCTCCGAAATCAGGCAGTTGGGAAAAAATCTCCTTTGCTTCGTTTTCATTCCCGGCATAGTAAAGCTCATTACCCTTTCGCACCATGATATAGGTAGACTTCCGGGCAATCTTATTGTTAATTTCCTTCAGATATTCCTTGTCCTCCAGCTTCGTGGCATCCTTATCCACCTGTTCCAGCAATACATCATAAGCTCTATCCGCGATATCTACCAGCTCTTGCATATTTTCCGACAAGATAGCCGTATTCAACTTTTCATAAGGCTGTCCGTTCTGCATACCGCTGAGATAAATAGCAATACCGCAGAAAGCCAACGAGGTCAGCACCGTCGGCAACAGGATAATCGTTATAAACGTTATTCGGATTCGTGTTTTAAATTTCATAGAAGCTTCTCCTTGCCGTCGGGTACAACCCGCAGGGCATTTGATTTTCAAGCCATGGCTCCGTATAATCAGCCATTTATGGCTGCAAGGCGGCGTAAGCCGACTTGGATTCTGCGCTAGCAGAATCATTATACCACGGTGCACCGGGAAATGTGTAAATTCAGCGGAATATTATCATTAAAAAAATCTTAAATTTCTCCCGATTTTCATAGAAAACTTTCTTGTTATCCCATTTTTTAATCATTTCTACTCTTTCACCCTGTCTCAATCCCTCCTTCTTATACATTAAATTCAAAAACACATATCTTCTCACATTTTTAAATTTTTTTCATAAAGGTATTGACAGAGAATTACTTTTTGCTATAATAATATTAGTAATCATTACTATTATTGAGAACAGGAGACAAGATGCCCACACTAAAGCGTAGCAAACAGCGAGATATGATTAAAGCCTACCTGATGACCCGAAAGGATCATCCTACCGCGGATATGGTCTACACCGCCGTTCGTCAGCAGAACCCGACGATCAGTCTTGGAACGGTTTACCGTAATCTGACTCTGTTGGCAGACATCGGTGAAATCCAGCGGCTTCGTGTAGGAGACGGCGTAGATCATTTCGATGCCGACACCTCCCCTCATTATCATTTTGTCTGCAACGATTGCGGCGGTGTGATAGATTTGGAAATGGACAGCATCGAGGACATCTCTGAAGTTGCAGGAAGGCGCTTCGGCGGTCGAATTTGCGGGCATGTCACCTATTTCTACGGAACCTGCGAGCATTGTTTTAACTCGCAACAACTTATGCAACCTTAAATCATTTTCAGAAAAGGAGAAAAAACTATGAAGTATGTATGTAGCGTATGCGGTTATGTTCACGAAGGACCTGAGGCACCTGAGAAGTGTCCCGTTTGCGGTGTTCCCGCTTCTAAGTTCACGGTTCAGTCCGGCGAGAAGGTTTGGGCTGCTGAGCATGTTGTAGGTGTTGCCCAGGGCGCACCGGAGGATATCATTATGGATCTTCGCGCTAATTTTGAGGGCGAGTGCTCCGAGGTTGGTATGTACCTTGCTATGGCAAGAGTAGCTCACAGAGAAGGTTACCCGGAAATCGGTCTTTACTGGGAGAAGGCTGCTTACGAAGAGGCTGAGCATGCAGCAAAGTTTGCGGAGCTTCTGGGTGAGGTTGTTACCGCTTCCACCAAGAAGAATCTGGAAATGAGAGTTGACGCTGAAAACGGCGCAACCGCAGGTAAGTTTGACCTTGCTAAGAGAGCGAAGGAGCTGAACCTTGACGCCATCCACGATACCGTGCATGAAATGGCAAGAGACGAGGCCAGACACGGAAAAGCGTTTGAAGGTTTGTTAAAGAGATACTTTGCGTAAGCTACAAGCCATGCAATAACGTAACGATAAAGCCCCTCCAAGTTTACTTGGTAAGGGGCTTTTATGGTTGCGTTATTATAGAGCGACAGCCCGACAACGAAGAAACGCAAAGAGTTTTCGATTCTGCTGCCACTAAAGCGGAAATACGGAAGATTTTTCGACTTGTACTTGACAAAATCCCCTCCACCTATTACTATAGTACTAGATAGTTGTCTGTCAATTTAAGTATTATCCGTAAATTGTACAACGTATTCAAACCAATAATTCTAAAGGAGCGTGATATTATGGCTAGAAAAAACGGCGCACAGACAGTTGAAACCATCGCAGGAAGAAGAATTGTTTTATCTTCCGGCAAAGGAAAAACAAACGTAGACGAGATCAAATGGCTGACCGATACGGTACTGGCAGAAGCTGCCTCTTGGAAAGTGTTAGGATGGGCGTACATCGCTGACTGTTCCGAAATGGATCCCGTTACGGCCTCAGAGGGTGGCGAATTGGTTACCATGACAAAGAAATTTGTAGAAGCCGGTTGTAAGGCAATCGCTTTCGCAGAGGGTCGTTCCATTATGTTAAAGATTCAGGCTCAGAAAAACACCGAGCGTTCCAATACAGGCATTGAAGAAGGTCATTTTGCTACCGTAGAGGAAGCGTTGGCTTGGTTAAAGGAAGCTGTTCGGATTTAGGTTTCCGCATGGATTGCACCGCAAAATAGTCTATAGGATTTGTACTACCGCGAGGGTCTAAGTCCCCTCACGATACGGTTTTTACATAAAGAGCCCCGGGCTACCATTGGTTGCCCGGGACTTTTTAACTCATGCACCTTTGCATTACATAGGGGTGCTTTTTTGTACAAAAACCACAGTTGTTTAATTAATTGGTTGCAAAGTACTAGAATCGATTGGTGCAAATTCACGAATCTCAACGCCTTCTGGTCTTGTTGTTGTATGCGTGATTACATGATTGCAGATTGAACATTCAAGATAATAATCACCTGTTGGTGTAAAACATACCCAATAACTTTTTGGAGTATGTTCTGTTTTAGGAACAGACCTTCCATACAAGTTCTCACCACAATATATACAATGTTCAGCACTTACTCCTTCTGAACTACAAGTAGGTTCTTTAGTTACAACTCTATTACCATCGCCTTCATGGAAAAATTCTTCTTCATATGAATATCCGCATGAACATGTATAGCGTTTTGTTCCAGACATCATATGTGAACATTTTTTTATTATCGTTTCGGTATAACTATGTTCGTGAACAGGTTCAGGCGTAGGTGTTTCCGTTGGTGTAGGAGTTGGTTCTTCCGTAGTCGCAGGCGTCTCCGTTGGCTCTGCTAATTTCGGAACAGATTCCGGTATTTTCGAAGTTTCCGGCGATGCTGTAGAAACCTCTTCCGACATAACCGTGCTTGAGGCTTCCGATTCCCGGATAACCTCTTTCCCGACATTTCCACATGCAACCATAAAAAATGATATACTTAACATGTACGTTAATACCAATAATTTGTTTCGCATGGAAATTCTCCTTTTTTCTTTGGTAGACCAGATTTAACTAATAAATTCATTTTAACAAATATTGTAAAGTTTTCCAACTATATGATATGCTATACTTACACATTGTGTTTGTGTCGGAGGTGCCATATGGATTGCAGTACGAAAATCAAGGAATTACGGGAATCAACCGGGATGAACCGAAAGGAATTTTGTGACTATTTCAACATCCCATACAGAACAGTCACGGAATGGGAGCGGGACAATCGCCACGCGCCGGAGTATGTGATTCGTCTTTTGGAGTATTATATTCGAATGGAAAAGATGATGAACGGAGAAAATAATAAAGAATCTTGAAACTGGGAAACAACTGTGCTACAATGTGTACGAATACGAAATGATTGTTTCACTTGAAACACAATCGAAAACCCACGAGGTGCTGCTCGTGGGTTTTCTTGTCTTCTTGTTTTCAATGGGAGACCAGTCCATCCGGTTTGTTACCGCCTACTTTTTTCCGTCAAGCCATTTACATATGTAGTACGCTACTACACTTGCCAAAACGGAAAGACTGTACGAAATGATTATTTCGATCACTTGAGACACCCCTTCCTGTTGCCAGTATGGGGACGGTAACGAACCAATTATAACATTTATTCTTCTTGAAATCTACACATTGTGTAAATCTATATTTTATGTCCTGTAATGATAGTATAGCTGTACGCATTTACGGTTATCACACATCCATCCACATTTACATACCAATTTTTCCCTTTTCGGGTAATCTGCGCACCCGCTGCCTGTATCTTTTCTCTGCACCAATCAACCACATTGTCTGTATCCAGGGATAGATTTCTCTTAATTCGCACTACGCCAAGCTCCGTTGTATGCAGCTTCTCCAAATTTTCAAGTAATTCCCGGCTCATTCAATTCTCCTTTCCGGGAACATCAAAGGATATTCTCACTCTTCAAATATGCAATCAACGGTTTTGCATACTCCTCAGACGAAATATCGTAGGAGGACTGAATTGCCTGCAGGAAGCTCTGATCTTTACTGCTTAAATCCTTCTGCTTACTCATAACGGTAGATACCATCTTCATCATGGACTTATCACCAAAGGACATTTTCTCGTAGCAAAGGCCGCTCTGCATATAAAAGTGCGGAATACTCTCCAGTTCCTCTGCGGTCAGGTTGTTTTTCCAGACAGTCTCTATCTCTTCCGCTGCCTCGTTGGGTGTTGCTCCGGTTACGAATACAACCAGCTTCTTTGCCCCGCTCTTTGTAAACGTCTCCTTTGCCTTTTTCCAACCGTCTATCATACCCGCATGCAGTCTGCTGCCAAATACCACCACGTCATATTCCGACATCTGTTTTGCGGATGATTTCTTAAAGTCCACCGCCTCGCAACCAACTTCCTTTGCCACGATTTCAGCATACTTCTTTGTAAAGCCTGTTTTACTTTTGTAGGTTACTAAAATATTCACTCTCATTTCCTCCTGCGTTCTCTCCGTCTTTTTCACACTCGCTTTATTTTCCCGTACTTTACCTTATTATCTTTCCGCCCTTCGAATCTTTCGCCTCAAAGGTACCGCCGCCACACACCTATCGGCTTACTTTGCTGAAAGGTCCCTTAGGCTCTGAAGCAAATCCAAATCCGACTGCTGCACCTTAATATTCGAGGTAATCGGTTCCTCGCCGGGGCGGGTCACGGTAATTTCAATTACGGTTCCCTCCTCAATCGGTCTGGAAAATACCGCTTTCAGAAAAGCGGAAAATTTCGGATGATTCTTTTCAAACTGCGCCTTTGCGCTCATAATTTTCATGATCGCTGCCGGATTCATATTCGTCACCATGCCTTTCAAATCTCTGCAATTTCCAAATTACAGAGATAAATTTGCAACTCGTCTATCTCTCAGTATATCCGTCTTCTTTGCTTCGTGCAATCCTTTTCTGCGATAGAAAGGGATTGCGTTTACACCATAAAATAGGTACAATGATGAAAGAGTCACTGAACAGTTTTAGGAAAGGAATACTTGAACATGGAAAAAATCGCAAGCTTTACCATTGACCATATTAAGCTTCAGCCCGGTGTATATGTTTCCCGTAAGGATAACGTAGGCGCTGAGGTCATCACTACTTTTGATCTGCGTATGACAAGTCCCAATGAAGAACCGGTTATGAACACCGCCGAAATGCATACCATCGAGCATCTGGGGGCAACCTTCCTGCGCAACCATCCGCAGTTTAAGGACAAGACCATTTACTTCGGCCCTATGGGCTGCCGTACCGGATTTTATCTTCTGCTGGCAGGCGATTACAGTTCAAAGGATATTGTGCCTTTGATGAAGGAGATGTTTGCGTTCGTACGGGATTTCAGGGGCGAAGTTCCCGGCGCATCCGCAAAGGACTGCGGAAACTATCTGGATATGAACCTGGGCATGGCTAATTACCTTGCAAAGAGATATCTGGAAAATGTTCTGGAAAATATTAATGATTCCAGACTGGTGTACCCCGAATAAACGACAACCGTTTCCGGTAAGTGCGAGGCATATACTATCCTGTAAACCGCCGGCGCAAAACCTGTTTCAGTAACCATGCAAATGTGTATGGAAAGAATTTCTGCACATACCCGTGAAGCATGAAAAAACGGTTCCTTTGACCAACCAAAACATGAAAAAGCGGTTCCCATAACCGCAGAATGAGAGGAATTATGAAGAAAATCGGAATTATCGGAGCAATGGAGCTGGAAGTGGAAGCTCTGAAAAAGGAAATGACCGTATCCAACGTGGAAAAGAAAGCCGGCATGGAGTTTTTCGAGGGTACTTTAAACGATGCGCCTGTTGTAATTGTCCGTAGCGGTGTCGGTAAAGTCAACGCCGCGCTTTGTACCCAGATTCTGGCAGACATTTTCCAAGTAACCCATATTATCAACACCGGCGTGGCAGGCTCCTTGAACGCAAAGCTTGATATCGGCGATATCCTGATTTCCACAGATGCGCTGCACCATGATGTAGATGCAACTATTTTCGGATATAAACCCGGCGAGGTTCCCCAGCTGGGCCTTAGAGAATTTCCCGCGGACAAACATCTTGCCGAGCTGGCGAAAACCGCTTGTGAGGCCGTCAACCCTGATATTCACGCAGTTTTGGGACGCGTTGTCAGCGGTGACCAGTTTATTGCCGATAAGGCGGTTAAGACTCGCCTGATTAACGAATACCACGGCGACTGCGCCGAAATGGAGGGAGCTTCCATCGCCCACGGTGCATATCTGAATGATATACCATTCGTTATTATCCGTGCCATTTCAGACAAGGCTGATGATACCGCAGAGGTAGAGTATCCCGTATTCGAGGCAGCTGCCGCTAAGCATTCTGCCGCTTTGGTGCTTGAGATGGTGAAAAATATCTGATGCTCCGTTAGCAGTTGAAAGCGAAACCATTTTATCTTTGCACCGTAACTACGAGTCAAAAAGGACTTCCGATTAATTCGGAAGTCCTTCTCTTTTAAGCTCATTCCATTCTTCACGCGTAATTGCGTAGGCATACGAAATCTTATTCTTTTCGTCCGGATACTCTTTCACCTTTTTCATGCCGTTTGCAGCGGCAGTGGAATAGGAGCCAACGTTTGTATACTTCATGTAAGAATACAGACAATCATAATCCGTATTCTCAAATGCCCAATCTCTGACCGCTCTCGCTGCCTCACTGCCGAATCCTCTTCTCCAGTATTTCTTGTGAATATGATATCCGATTTCCGGCAGCATTTCCCCGTCAATCTTTTGGATGGACATTCCGCAGTCCCCTATAAATTCTCCTGTTTCCTTCAAAATAATCGCCCATAATCCGAAGCCATACTTCTCATAGTTTTCCAGATTCCACTCAATCCACCGCTTTGTGGCTGTCTCGTCGTAGGGGCTTGGATAATGCTGCATTGTCTCAGGATCAGACAGTATTTCATACAGCGCCTCGAAATCCTCCGGAGTATACTTTCTTAACATCAGTCTTTCTGTTTCAATTACCATTTTTTCGCTCCTTTCTCAATCGTCAGAAGCGAAATTATACGCTACCGAAAAGCTTATGTCAACAAAATATTATTCCGCGCTGCTTTTATCTTCCGGCTTCTTATTGAACACAAAAAACTTGCTCAGCAGATAATTTCCAATCATAACCAGAATTGCTACGAAGATTTTGGAAAACGCCTCATCAATCTTGAGAACGTTAACCAACAATACCATCATTACCGCGTCCAAGGCCCATGTAGAAACTCTGCCGCCCGAAAACTGCAGAAACTCCTTCATAATCTTAGGGTCTGTACTCTTGAATACATATTTTCGATTCATAAAGTAGCCGAATACGACGCCCACTACCCAGGATATCACGCTAAGCGCTACATTCTGCCATACCACCTGGGCATCCAGAATGGTGTATGCGCATAAAAACCACGCCGCCCATGACACAATGGTATTTAGCACGCCCACAATTAAGTAGACGATAATCTCTTCGTATTTCTTATAAAGTGACTTCAATTTCTCTATCATTTTTCTCCGTCCCGTTCGCAACCGCATTTTCATGGTATCGGTTCTTCTAATCATCACCTACGGATTTACCACATTGCGCTCTTCTCCGCGCAGAAATGCCGTAATGTTATCATAGACGCCCTGTACACAACGGGTACGGGCCTCCACGCTTGCCCATGCAAGGTGAGGGGTAATAATCAGCTGATTGCTGTCCTGCAACTTACTCAAAGGATTCGACATCTCCAACGGCTCCTTCTCCACAACATCCAGACCTGCTGCCGCAATCTCACCGTTTACCAGCGCTTCATATAGCGCCGCATTATCCACCACGCGACCTCTCGCCACATTAATCAGCACTGCTGTCTTCTTCATCTTCTTTAACGCTTCCGCATCAATGAAATTCAGCGACAAATCGCTCAACGGGCAGTGCAGGGACAGGAAATCACTTTCCGCAAGCAGCGTATCCTTATCCACCTGAGGGTAGTCCGTACAGGTACTTTTCCCCGTAATCGAGTGGAAAATCACACGGCATCCAAAAGCTTCCGCAATCTTCGCAACCCGCTTTCCGATATTTCCCATTCCCACGATTCCCCATGTCTTACCCTCCAGCTCCAGGAAAGGCAGATCAAAGTTGGAAAATCTGTCCTGTGCACTGTATGCGCCGGACTTTACATAATTATCGTAGTGAGGCAGCTTTTCGCTGAGTGCCAAAGCCAGCGCGAAGGTATGCTGCGCAACCATAGCGGTACTGTAATCCCGCACGTTGGCTACCTTAATACCTCTCTGACAGCAATATGCCAAATCGCAGTTATCATATCCCGTAGCAAACTCACAAATCAGCTTCACATTAGGCGCATCCTTCAAAGTATCCTCGCACAGAGGTGACTTATTCGCAACAATAATATCCGCATCCTTTACACGCTCTCTTACCTCATCCGGGGTAACGGTGTTGCGGTATACCGTAACCTCGCCCAACTCATTGATACAGTCTACGGATACGTCCGTACCTACACTGTTTCTCTCCAAAATCACTATTTTCATTTGTTTTAAATCCTCATTCCCCGTCCGTCAAGACGGATTATCATTTTCGCATAGCACCGCTTCCACGGCACATGCTCTCCTACAGTCGCATCTGTTTTAGTTCAGTCGCGCCAACAAAGCCTCTCTCTGCGCCTCGTAGCCGGGCTTTCCCAGCAGTGCGAACATGTTCTTCTTATAGCTCTCTACGCCGGGCTGGTCAAAAGGATTTACGCCAAGCAGGTATCCGCTGACACCGCACGCAAACTCAAAGAAGTAGAACAGCTCACCTAAATAGAACTCATTTACCTCGGGAATGTTAATTACAAAGTTGGGCACCTGTCCGTCCGTATGCGCCAGAATTGTACCGTTCATGGCACTCTTGTTGACGAAATCAACGGTCTGACCCGCCAGATAATTTAAGCCGTCCAAATCTACCGGTTCCTCGCCGATAACAAGCTCTTCTCGGGATGTCTCCACATTCAGAACCGTTTCAAACATGATTCTTGCGCCGTCCTGAATAAACTGACCCATAGAATGTAAATCCGTTGTCAAATCCACGCTTGCCGGGAAAAGACCCTTCTGGTCCTTACCCTCGCTCTCGCCGTACAGCTGCTTCCACCACTCGGAAACATAATGTACCGCAGGCTCATAGTTTGCCAGAATCTCCACGCTCTTGCCCTTGCGCAGTAAAATATTTCTCATTGCAGCATACTGCAACGCATCATTGCTCTCAAAATCATTTTCCAGAGCACGCTTTCTTCCGCTGGCAGCACCCTCCATCAGCTTATCAATATCAGCACCGCTGACTGCGATGGGAAGCAGACCCACTGCGGTCAGTACGGAGAAGCGTCCTCCTACATCATCCGGTACAACAAAGGTCTCGTAGCCCTCTTCGTTTGCCAGATTCTTTAAGCTTCCTCTCGCCTTATCGGTGGTTGCATAAATTCTCTTTGCAGCCTCTGCCTTCCCGTACTTCTCCTCCAGCTTAGCCTTGAACACGCGGAACGCAATCGCAGGCTCGGTTGTGGTACCGGACTTGGAAATCATGTTGATGGAGAAATCCCTGTCGCCCACAACATCCATCAGATGCTTTAAGTAGGTTGAACTGATGGAATTACCGCAGAAGTAAATTTCGGGAGTCTTTCTCTGCTCCTTATCCAGCACGTTGTAAAAGCTGTGTCCCAAAAACTCAATAGCAGCTCTTGCACCCAGATAGGAACCGCCGATACCGATTACAAGCAATACCTCGGAATCGCTCTGAATCTTCTTTGCAGCTTCTTTAATTCTTGCAAACTCTTCCTTGTCATAATCCACAGGCAGGTCAATCCATCCGAGGAAATCATTACCTGCGCCGGTCTTGGAAACCAGAACCTCCTTCGCATCCAGTGTCAGCTTCTTCATGTAGCCGATTTCTTCCTGAGAAATAAAGGAACCCGTTTTTGAATAATCAAATGTAACCTGTTTGCTCATACTCTTCTCCTTATCCCCGGGCGCTTCCCGCGCCGTTTTTGCATCAAAACTACTTTAAGTGTAACAAAGAAATATGGCAAATTCAAGGCATAAGTGGTTTTTCCGAAAAGGTTTTTATCGGTGGCTTCCGCGCATGCATGATAATGGTCAGGTTGCCAGAAACTCCTTCAAAAGCGCCTCCAGCTCTTCCTCTGTTACAGCAGCGGATTCCTTAAAATCGACTGCATCGGAATCCCCTTGTACAGATGACCGAAGCGGCTCTGATACCCGTCCGGCAATGGGCATCAGCTCTACCGTTTGACGTCCGCGGGTTTGTGCAGCATCAGCTTGTCTGCCGCGTACCGCCCGGGACGCACCTCCCTGCGCTACACCCAGACCCTTCCTAGGACTTCTCCGACCACCGGGGAGCACTCCACGTCCATCAGCCTTTCTTGCACGAAAACCTGCGTCTGTGATTGCACCCGTAGCGGTAGCCTCAGAATACACCGCCTCACCGTACAGCATTTCGATATCCTGCTGCGTCACCTGAATTCTCGGCGAGAGATGATTTTCCAGATAATCCACAAGATTGATTTTCAGGGTTCTTCTTTTCCCCTTGATGTCCACCACCGTGGACACGGAAAAATACGCATACAGTCCGAACAGACTGGCAATATAAAAGGGCAGAATATCTCCTACCGTTTTTCCCTCCACGATTCCCTTACACACCGCCACACCGGAGCAAATCACCGACAGCAGCATCGTCTGCCCGGAAAGATGATACAGCATACCGAAGGACAAACGCCCCAGCGAGAGTCTGTCCAAAAACTTGTCCACAAATATGGGAATGTTTGCCACGCCTCCGCTGAGCTCATAACAGTTTGCAAACTTCAGCTTGCACTGCTTTAACAGCTTATTTTCCGTTGCCGCCATATTATCTGCCTCCTGTATCATGTTCTGATACAAAAGCCCCAGAAAAATTCTCATAAAAATACTGAATAACATGAAAAAGAACATTGCCCCGGAAAGTACCTTTTCTTCGCCGAATATATCCAACATATTTCGCCTCCTGTCTTGGAAATCAAAGCCTCTGTCTTCTAATGTGTCCTTTCGCACCGATTTCTTCCGATACACATTAAGAAACAATAAAAGCCGACTCCGCAATTTGCGAAATCGGCTTTTGTATGATTTCATTATAACTGAAATATGCCTATGGTGACAGATTTTTTCATCGTCAACTTTTTCCTATTTCCGACATTCCGGCGCAACACTGTCGCTATCCGGTCCGCGCTCCCTATGCCTATAAACCACACAATCCAGAATGCACCCGGTACGCTTCCAAGTACCTTACAGGGTCGCCTTCATCATATCAGCCACAAGCTGTCTAACATCCTCCTCGGATGCTCTTCCCTTTACCAAAGGATCATTTAAGAATGCTTCCACAAGCAGGTCAACATCCTGATTACCACCCATTACCACCTTCATCACTCTTTCGTGATTTTCCACATGAGGCATAATCAGCGCCTTTACATTCTCGGGAATCTCACCTGCCACTACGGGGCGGATGGCGTCTCTTTCAAATACGGCGTTGGTCTCCACTACGGCAGTTTCCGGCAGATTCGGAATCTGGCGGTTTGTATTCGGGATGTTTACGTTGCTGACAACTCTCTCCAGACCGCAGAGTGCCTTAATCAGCAGGATTCCCTCTTCTCCGGTGGGCTTCAGCTCTACCTGCTCCTCACCGTTCACCAGCTTACGGGAGCGCTCCAGACGCTTCTGCAGGTCATCCTTTCTCCACTGTACCGTAGTCAGGCCATACTTCCAGCTCTCTACCGTTTCTGGATTCTTCAAATATTCATCACCCGGCATAAACTCTACCAGATGACGGTCGCCTGCCGCCGCAATCAGACCATATCTGCGGAACAAATCCATTTTTACACGATGGGCACAGTTGAAGGAAGAATTCATCCAATGTCTGTCCTCCTCATTGAAGCCCTCTTCAAAATGCTCCTCAATATATTTTCTGTAAATGGGGAACAAATCGTGTCCCTTATAGCTTGCATGGTCAAACCATGTAAAATGGTTGATACCGAGAACATTTACATGAATGTCTCTTCTGTCGATTTTCTCGATGCCGAGCTCTTTCGCTGCGATGCCCGCCAATACCTTCTGGGTTCCGAATACCTCGTGGCAACAGCCGAATGCCCGGATTTCCGGGAACACTTCATACAGAGTCTTTACACAAAGGGTCATGGGGTTTGTATAGTTGATAACCCACGCCTTAGGGCAGAACTCCTTAATTGCCTTTGCAAATTCCACGTAGATAGGCAATGTACGAAGCGCACGCATCATTCCTCCGGGACCTGCCGTATCGCCTACGGACTGGTAAATTCCCAGTCTTTCCGGCATATGTACATCCGCTTCCATCTCGTCAAAGGTCTTAGGCAGAATGGAAATCACTACGAAATCCGCGCCTGTCAGAACCTCCTCCAAGGTATCCTTTACCACAAAATTCCACTTGCCGCAGGCTTCCTCTCTTGCCATTACACCGTTACCGATAATTTCGTTGGCTTTTGCCGCATCCTTATCAATGTCATACAGGCGGATGGTACCGGAAATCTGCTCCTCCAGTGCAAGGTCCGTCATAAAGCTCCACGCCCAGCCTCTGGAGCCGCCGCCGATGTAAGCAATTTGAATGTCTTCTACATGATTATTTGAGTATTTCATTTTCCTGTTCCTTTCTGTTTATTATTGTTCTAACGTTGCCTTTTGTTCTGTGTTATTTCTCACCGCGTTATTCTTACTTCTTTATCCTCTTTAGGACTTTCTTCACGCCGCTTCCCGGCTCGAATCACAACCGCTTAATCTTCCACCTTGAAATAATCAAAATCCGCTGTCAGGCAAAGACTGTCCATATCCCGCACATACATTCCGAAGCATGCCCCGGTAAAGCCTCTTGCGTGCTCGTCCGTAAGTATCTTCGTTGTCTGAGGTTCTCCTATCTGTTGCCATTCACCGTCCTCGATGGAATAATAGAAGGTTGCCTGTGTTCCGTCCCCGGAAACTTCCACGCGAAGCTTGATTTCGCCCTCCCGAGGTACCGGAACCGGCTCCGACCGGTCGGTGATCTCCTCCGTTTCGCTCTTAATCAGCCGCAGCACCGTCTGACCATCCTCTGTAACCGTCTTGCCCAGCACATAAAAGTCTCTGGCATGATACATGTAGGTAAGTCCCGCCATATGCTCCATTCCCACAGGCTTAAAATCCAGCTTCGTTTCCGCACTGCAGGATATCTTCTGCTGGCGGACGGCGATAACCGAAACATTATGCAGGGAATTTAAGGATTCCTGACCGCGCAGACGCAAATAGCCTTTCCTTGCCGTACAGTCTGCAAAGGTATTGTGATTTACGCGGGGTGAAATATATCTCAGATGCAGCGTCCCGTCCGTAAAATCATCGAAGAATCCGTTGCTCTCATCCTCCAACACAGCCTCCGCAATACCCGCCGGCTCTTCGGTCTCCATCTTGGCAAAGGAGCCGCCGCCCTTTAAGCGAAGCCATCCGTTCTCGTCCCATTCCATTTTCTGGATGGCGGTTTCCCGGCCTAACGTACACCACTTCTCCCCGTTTAAGGGTCTGGAGCAAAGGTGCACCATATACCACTCGCCCTCCGGTGTATCGCAGAAATCAGCATGTCCGCACTTCTGCAACGCGTTCATGTCCTCTCTGTCAGAGGTCAGTATCGGATTGTTGGGTGCTGTCTCGAAAGGCCCCCATACACTCTTTGACCGCGCCATGGTTACGCAATGGTTGTAGCTGGTACCGCCCTCCGCCACAATCAGATAATACCAGTCACCGATATGATACATATGCGGTCCTTCGGTAAAGCCCATGTCAGTCCCCTTATAAACCAGCTTACGCTCTCCGATGAGGTGCAATTCCTCGTCAAGCTCCTGTACCGTAATACCCTTGAAACCGTTAATCATGTTAATCAGGTACTTCTTACCATCCGTATCATGGAACAGGGACGGGTCAAAACCGATGCTGTTCAAATAAATCGGGTCGGACCACTCACCATAAATATCATCTGTGTAAACCACGTAGTTATGGGTATTGTACAATTTCCCCTTTTTCGTTTTTACATCCGTATACACAAGATAAAAACGCTTGCCGTCATGGGTCAGGCAGGGCGCCCATACACCGCCGGAGGTAGGATCGCCGAGCATATTCAGGTGGCAGTCCCGGCGAAGCGCCGAGGGAATCTGCTCCCAGTGCTTTAAGTCCTTTGAGTGAAACAGCCTGACACCGGGCCACCATTCAAAGGTGGATGTTGCTATGTAATAATCCTCCCCAACCCGGATAATACTGGGGTCGGGACAAAAGCCTTTCAAAATCGGATTCTGTATCATAATTGCCTCCTTATGGTTAACAATATACTCTGGGTCTATTGTACCGCCCTTTTCCTAAAAAAACTACTTAAATTAAACCTTTTTTCGCAATAATAAGCGAATATTTTTCACTTGTTTCAAAACCGCACTTTTTTCGGGAAATTTTGAAATTTCCGCGAATAGTATTTATTGCAGATTATATTTTGATTTGCTATACTACTTGTAATCAGACCACGCAGAAAGGAGAGATTTCTCATGAAATACAAGACACAGGGAACCTGTTCCCAGGAAATTGAAATCGAATTAAAGGACGGCGTTATCGAATCCGTAAAGTTTACCGGCGGTTGCAACGGTAATCTGCAGGGTATCAGCGCATTGGTAAAGGGTATGACCCCTCAACAGGTTATCGAAAAATGCAAGGGCATCCGCTGCGGCTTTAAGTCCACATCCTGTCCCGACCAGCTGGCAAGAGCGCTGGAGTCCATGCTGTAATTTTTGCAGGTGCTGCTTACAGCGGTTTATGTGCTGTCACCCTTTCGTGTTATGATGTCTTTCCTGTCAGGCAAAAGAGTGGCAAACCACTGTTTTTGAAAACAAAATGTTCTCGGAACGGAGATCAACCATGAAAAAAATTGTGCTTACAGGCGGGGGAACCGCAGGACACGTTACCCCTAATATTGCTTTGCTCCCCTCATTGCAGGAGGCAGGCTATGAAATTACTTATATGGGCTCCCACGACGGCATCGAAAAACGTCTGATTCAGGATTTTGATATCCCCTATGTGGGTATCTCCACAGGCAAATTCCGCCGTTATTTCGACCCGAAAAACTTCACCGACCCGTTCCGGGTTATAAAAGGGTATGCCGATGCCCGTAAATTTTTAAAGAGCTATAAGCCGGACGTGGTTTTCTCCAAGGGCGGCTTTGTCAGCGTGCCGGTAGTTCGTGCTGCCGCTTCGCTGCACATCCCCTGCATCATCCACGAGTCCGACATGACTCCGGGACTTGCAAACAAGCTCTGTATTCCCGTAGCGAAAAAGATATGCTGTAATTTCCCGGAAACCTTAAAGCTTCTGCCGGAGGATAAAGCAGTGCTTACCGGCTCTCCCATCCGTTCAGAGCTTTCACAGGGCAACAAGCTGGCAGGTCTGGATATGTGCGGCTTCTCTGCCAACAAGCCCGTTATCATGGTTATTGGCGGAAGCCTCGGCGCAACCAATGTGAACAAAGCGGTTCGCGACGCACTTCCCGAGCTTTTAAAGGATTTTCAGGTGGTACACCTTTGCGGTAAGGATAAAATCGACAACCTGCTTTTAACCACTCCGGGCTACAAGCAGTTTGAATATGTAAAGGCAGAATTAAAAGACTTGTTTGCCATGGCAGATGTGGTAATTTCCCGCGCGGGAGCAAACGCCATCTGTGAGCTGTTGGCCTTAAAGAAGCCCAACATCCTGATTCCGCTGCCTGCTTCCAGCAGCCGCGGCGACCAGCTTCTAAACGCAGCCTCCTTTGAATCTCAGGGCTTCTCTATCGTAGTGAGCGAAGACGAGATGACAACGAGCCTGTTGTTAGACAAGGTGCATGAGCTGTTCTGCGCAAGACAATCCTATCAGGAAACCATGAGCAAAAGCAGTCAGATGGACTCCATTCGGACGATTATGAGCTTAATTGAAGAGGTGCAGTAGCCGCCTCCCCTGTAGCCGGTTCACTCCGGAAGTACGCTGTAATGTTGGGTCAACATTACAGCGTTTTTCCGGGGTGAAATAAATTGCGGGGATGCGGCTACATCCTCTCCTCATCATACATAGCTCTGCTACCGCCGATGAACTTCGGTCTTGTTCTGGCGCAGACCACATGGGCATCGCCGATTTGAACTGTACGAATGCGAACGGGTACTGCAACCTCTTTCAGGTGCATGCCGATTAAGGTATCTCCGATATCCATTCCAACGTGAGCTTTAATATGCTCTACCGCAACGGGATGCTCAAAGGCCTTCCACGCTGCTGTTGCAAAGGAACCGCCCGCCTTCGGCTGGGGAACCACATTCACGATTTCATAGCCGTATTGAAGTGCCGCTTCCTTTTCTAAAATAATCGCACGGTTTAAGTGCTCACAGCACTGCGCCGCAAGGTATACGCCTGCCTCCTGGGTTGCCTGATAGATACCGCCGAATACCACTTCCGCCAGGTCAGGACTGGAAAAGGTTCCGATTCCGGCGCCGCCCACCTCACTGGTGGAGCAGCCTACCACAAGAATTTCGTTTTCCTCAGGCTCCGCTATGCTTAACAGCTCCTTTGCCGCTCTGTATGCTTCTTCTCCGATAATTGTCATGTCTTCCGTCATTTTTTCACTCTTTCTGCACTGTCGCAATTTACCCGATTCGTTCCGATTGCTTTTCGTTTTTCCATGTAGAAACTATTCGCGCATTCCATTTAACCTATCCTACAATTCTCCCACATACTTCGTCTCACCGGGCTTTACTTCCAACACACTGTTCTCCGTACTCAGCCACACACTTGTTGCTGTAGGATTATAGATAGTCAGACCGTCCGCGGAAAATTCCTGGCAACGGGTTGCCTGAATGTAGGTATAAATATCCATATTGGTGGCATACCAGATGTCATCCTTGCCGGACATCATTTCCGCAAACTTCTCGATTACACTCCAATCATTGGCACGTCCGAATTCAAAGCTGTGTCCCCAGACGTACATCAGCGGCAGCTCGTAATGGCTTGAAACGTTTAAAAATCTCTCGCCCAGCTCCAGCAGGTGATTGTTGTGGTGGCAGGTCGGATGCCACTGCATAAAATCGTCCGGCGGGTAAAATTTCTTTGTATCCTGCACGGTTCTGGAATACCGGATACCCACTGAGCTTGCCACCTCAATTACCTTCTCGTTGTAATTGCCGTAGGCGTAAGACATACCCTGTACCATACCACCCGTCAGCTTCTCCAGTGCCTTTCTGTCCTCCAGAATTTCCTCTACCATCTGGTGCGTTGCAATGCCGGGCAAGCTCCTATGTACAACTCCGTGACAGGCAATTTCGTGTCCGGCATAAACCTCCGCACATTCCTCCGCGCTGACAAATTCCTCGTTCTCTCCCCGCTGTCCCAGCTTACCGGAGTTTAAATGAAAGGTTCCTTTCAGCCCGTGGCTCCGCAAAATTTCCGCCAATTTCTTATCATAATCCTGACCGTCATCATAACTGAAGGTCAACGCCTTTTTTAAACCGTTGGGATATAAAAACCTCATATAATGCCTCCTAAATTTATCTTTCTTGTTCTTTACTTTCTTGCTCTTTTCTTTCTTGCTCTTTTCTTTCTTGCTCTCACTTTCTTATCTCTCGCTTTCTATCATATCATAATAGATTGCTCTTTTCCAGACCCGTCCCTGTCGTCTAAAAATCTCTATTCTTACAAATTTAGCTGCAAGAAATTGCCACTATTGAACACTTTCGGCAGCTAATCTAAACAAAAATCCTGTTTTTATCCGCTGAAAACTTACTCTGTCTCTTCCTTTTCCCTCCTTTCAGCATATAAAATAGACTAAATTTGCTTTCTTAGCCGCCATTAAGATTCTTTTAGTCGTTTTACGGCATCTATATTCTCGCTTATTCCGACTTCTGTCCGTCGACATCTCTCTATCCCCTCGCCTCATCTCGCATTTTCGACTTTTTTACCTCTCAGCTCTTCTTTATCTCCTCAATCCGTCACCGTTCCTCTGCCTTAACAGTATACTTTTGCTTTAGCAGAACAAAGTGTTTTGCACAACCAGATGAAGCTCTCCTGTAACAATTCCCTCAATTGCCGAATAAATTGCCGGATATTTCGCCGTATATTTTTCACACCCCTGCAAAAAATAGGAAAAGTGAATAAGAAAGTGAGAAATGCCATGCATCTGTCTGCCAGCCTGAATGAAAATCTGAATTACCTGAAGGAAACGCTTCCCATCGGAATGAGCTTTGACCTGATTACAAGGGAGCTTTCGCTGGGCGACCGAAACGCCCTGTTTCTGGGAGTGAATGGTCTGTGTAAAACAGATGTACTGCAACAAATCTTTTCGGATTTGCAGAATCCCCTTTATATGGAAAACCCGGAAATCGAGAATATTACCCGGTATGTGAAGGCAAAAATCGGTTACGCCCAGGTCAGCCTTTGCGACTCCTGGGACACCATTTTATTTCAGGTGCTCAGCGGTCCCATTGCACTGTTTTTGGACGGCTTTGCACAGGCAATTCTTATTGACGTCCGTACTTACCCCGCCCGCAGCATCGGTGAGCCGGATTTGGAGCGGGTCACCCGCGGCTCCCGGGACGGCTTCGTGGAAACACTGCTTTTTAACGCAAATTTGATTCGCCGCCGAGTGCGTTCTCCGAAGCTATGCTTTGCCATGCACTCCGTGGGAACGCAGAGTAAAACCGATGTAGCCGTTGCTTATCTGACCGATTCCGTAAATAAAGACCTCCTGGAAAAGCTGTCAAAGGCCCTCGACAATCTGAATGTATCCTCCCTAACCATGGGTGCAAAAAGTCTGGAGGAGTTGATTCTGCCAAAGAAATGGTTTCATCCGTTGCCCTCTATTCAGGTGACGGAGCGCCCCGACGTAGCATGCAGTTACCTGTTAGAGGGGCACATTCTGGTATTGGTGGACAATTCGCCCTTTGTGCTGATTTTTCCCTGTACCATCTTCCAGTTTACCCAAAACCCGGAGGATTACTGTAAGAGTCCCTCCACCGGTTCCTACTTCCGGCTGGTAAGATTTCTTTGCATTCCCGTAAGCCTCCTGCTACTGCCGGTATTCCTTTTGCTGACAAGCTGTTTTCCCGATTTTTCCGCCCGGTGGGAGCTACTGTCCTCTCCCGATATTACGCCTGAGCGGCTATTTTTTTACGTGATGATGGTGGAGTTTCTGCTGGATTTATTTAAGTATTCCTCCACCCTAAGCTCCGGTAAGTTTTCCGGCTCCCTCTCCATGATAGGCGGACTTATCATCGGCGACATCGCCGTAAGCTTAAACTGGCTGTCCGTGGAGGTGCTTTTCTACGGTGCGGTAACACTGCTTGCCTCCCTGTCCGTCTCCGGTACGGAATTCGGCGACGCCCTGCGGCTCTACCGGATTGTACTGATTTTATCCACAGGGTTCTTCGGAATTCCGGGATTTATCATCAGTCTTTTACTTGTTTTGCTGTCCGCCGCCACAACGCCCACCTTCGGCGGCTTCAGCTACTTCTGGCCGCTGCTTCCTTTCAACAGAAAAGCCCTGGGCAGACTGCTTTTCCGCAGTCCCACGCCCAAGGCTCAACCGGATACCATATGGAGCAGGGGGAAGGTGAAGTAATGCTTACCCCTCGCATACCCCTTCCGCCAGAATTTCTAACGCTTTTCGGAAGTTCCTTTCCTCTAAGTCAGAATAGTTTACGATGATGGTGTGAGAGAAGGCTTCCTTATCCCGCACGCAGTACTCGGAAAGACAGTCCAGCTTGATACCGTTCTCCCTTGCGAACCATTTCAACTCCGTATCGCTCAGGGGCGTCCGCAGCTTCATCAGAAAGTGGTTTCCGGCATCCTTTTCATCAACCGTCACATATTCACGCAGCGTCGACTCCTCTAATACCTTTAAGAGGCTGTCCCGCTTCTCTTTATAATATTTCTTCATCCGATGGATATGCCGCTCAAAATATCCCTTGCTTAAAAACTCTGCCAGTGCATACTGTTCAAAAGCGGAAACTGTACAGGAATAAAAGTTCATGGTATCAATGTACCGCTCCATCAGCTTTTGCGGCAACACCATATAGCTGATGCGGATGGAAGGCGCCAGCGTCTTGGAAAAAGTATTCAGGTAAATCACGCGATGGTTATGGTTAATGCTCTGGATTGCAGGAACGGGCATACGGCTAAAGCGCAGCTCGCTATCGTAGTCGTCCTCAATGATATAGCGCTCCCTGCCTTCTTCCGCCCATTCCAGCAGCTGCTTTCTTCTGCCGATAGGCATGATGCCTCCCGTGGGAAAATGGTGACCCGGAGAAACATGTACCACCGTTGCGGCAGTTTCCGCCAGCTTTTCCACCTGCATTCCGTTCTCATCCACATCCACATATTCCCATGTTACGCCATGTGCCCGGTACAGCTTCGTAATCTTCTGATACCCGGGGTCCTCCACCGCATACACATGCTCCCTGCCAAGCAGTTGTATCAATCTTCCGTACAGGTACTCTGTTCCCGCACCGATGATAATCTGATCCGGCGACACCTGCATCCCGCGGAAGCCGTAAAGATACTTTGCAATCTCCCGACGCAGCTCATACGCTCCTTGAAAGGGTACCGTTTTTAAAAGGGACGTCTCTCTTTCCGTTAAAACACTCCGCATGGTTTTCGCCCAGGTATCAAAGGGAAACCGCTCAATTGCCGCCTGATTGGAGGTAAAGTCCGCAAAGTACTGTCCCTCCTCGTCCCGCTCATAAACGCTAAAGGGCATATGATTCTCGTACCCGGTGGCTCGACTTGCGGAATCGTGTCCCATAGGCGTTACAAAATATCCCCGCTTCTCCTCAGAGTACACGTACCCCTCCGTCAATAGCTGCTCGTAGGCGTTCTCCACAGTCTTTAAGCTGATTTGATGGTTTTTTGCCAATTGCCGCTTGGACGGAAGCTTTTCATCCGCCGCAAGCACACCCTCTAAAATATCCTTTTTGATACATTGATAGAGGTATTCATATATGGTATGTTCTTCCCGTTTACTCAGATCATAGGTCAGCATAATCTGGTCTCCTCATATTTTTTTAATTTGGTTATTTTAATGATACCACATTTGGATATAATAGGGAATATAGAGATTGAAACGCAACGCAAACCGCTCACTTAACGAAGCAAGCGAAGGAGCGGAGCAACTGTAAGAATCAAAAGGAGGATATGGGTATGGGTGTTTACGCAATTACAGGCGCTTCCAGCGGAATCGGCGCCAAAACAAAGGAGTTACTGGAGCAGGACGGCCACAAGGTTATCAACATCGACTTGAAAGACGGTGATATCTGTGTGAACCTTGCTTCCGAGGCAGGCAGAGAGGAAGCTATCGCAAAGCTTCATGAAATGTGTCCCGACGGATTAGACGGTATGATTTGTAACGCAGGCGTATCCGGTGCATGCGGAAACCTTGCCTTAATTATTTCCCTGAATTACTTCGGTACCGTTGCCGTTGCAAAGGGTGTATACGATTTGTTAAAGAAAAAGAACGGCAGCTGCGTTGTAACCGCTTCCAACACCATCTCTCAGGGTGCCGGCAGAATGGATATCGCAGACCTGTTAAACAATATCGGCGACGAAAAGAGAGTCCTTGATCTGGTAGCTCAGCTGGATTCCTCTAACCTGAGTGTGGGTAACAGCATGTACGTTTCCACCAAGTATGCGTTGGCTCGTTGGGTAAGACGTGTGTCCTCCACCTGGGCAGCAAACGGCGTCCGCATCAACGCGATTGCACCCGGCAACGTAAATACGGCAATGACCGCAACCATGAGCACTTCCGCAAAGATGGCTCTGAACGCGCTGCCGATTCCTACTAAATTCGGTATGGAAACTCTGATGGATCCCATCGAAATCGCAGAGGTTATGGTATTCCTTGTATCTAAGAAGGCAAGCGGCATCAACGGAAACATCATGTTCGTTGACGGCGGAACCGATGCGTTGTTGAATTCTGAGAAAGTATATTAAAGGGAGGGCAGACAATATGAAACCGATTGAAAAATATGTAGAAGCAATGGAAAACAAGGATTTTGCAGGCTTGGCAGAGTTGTTCACCGATGACGGTATGCTGTGTGATTATTGTTCCAACTCCTCCAACCAGAGAGAATATCATATCTACGGTAAGGAAGCCATCAATATGTTCTTCCGTAACAAGTTCGGCTTCCGCCAATACTCCATTATGGGCGCAGAAGTTGTAAATGAGGAGCAGGCTGAGTTTATTGCAAACTTCGGCGGCTACCACATCATGGCAATCGCTACCGTGCGCGAAGTAAACGCAGACGGCTTCATTGAGAAGCTCACCGTAAGACCGAAATAAACTCTTCCCCTCACTGTTTGTTATATGAAAACCCGCTCTTGGCGTTGATATTTCATCTGTCTACATGACAAGGTGTATCACGTCGGAGCGGGTTTTGTTTGCTTCATCTTTGCATTTTCTTTCCTCTTCATATCTTCCACGTAATCTGTTCCTCTTTATCGCTCGTTCACTTTCCCTCTGTTTCTTCTTCATAATTTGGATCTCTTTATTGCGTTTCTTTCATTCTGCATTTATAATACTTTTATCTGCTCCGGTTCCGGAGCTTCTTTCTAACCTTGTCTGCTGTGCACAGACATGACCGGCATATCGCCAATTTTCTGTTTATTAACAAATGAATAAGGAGGAATTGCCTATGAGCAATGTAAGGAAACGTATTGAGGAGCTCAACCTGATTGAAGACTTTTTGTTTACGGAGGCTTCCTGCGACAAAAAGACTTCCGAGATTTTGATGCGCTTGATTATTGAGCGGGCTACAAATTTAAAGGTTGGACGACTGGTCATTGAGCCTCAGAAAACCATTAACGGTATTGATACCACATCCCACGGCATCCGTATGGATGTATCTATACAGGAAGTCACGGATGCAAACGGCAGCACCATCCGCCTTTTTGATGTAGAGCCGAACAGCATTCAGAAGGTACACCTGCCGAAACGGAGCCGCTTTTATCAGGCATTAACTGACGTGAAGCTGTTGGAAACGGGTGTTGATTATGATAAGCTGCCGGATATGTGGACAATTTGGATTTTGCCTTATGACCCTTTTGGTATGAATTTTATGTTATATTCAGTAAAAAATATAGTGGAAGAAAGTACGGAAATTGATTATAATGATGGTGTGCGAAAGCTTTTTCTCTACACAAGGGGCAAAAAGGGCGGAACCGAGGCACTCCGCAATCTTCTGACTTACTTGGAAAACAGTCTGGAAGAAAATGCCGTGGACGAGGAACTGAAAAGGCTTCACACAAATGTGGAACGGTTAAAATGCAGCAAAGAAGTCGGGGTGAAATATATGCAGATGCAGGAAGTTATTAAGTACAAAGTAGAGGAAGAGGTGGAAGAAATTCTGGCGCAGAAAATTCCTGAAATTATTGCCAGCACAACTGCCAGTGTCGCTGCTAGTACCGCTGCCAGTACCGAGCATCAGCTCATGGCACAATTGTCCCGACTCATTGATTCTTTGTCCGCTGATAACCGCCTCGACGACATAAAGCGTGTGGCAGATGATGCCGAATTCCGCAAAGAGCTGTTGGAGCACTACGGACTGATATAATAATTACACAGGAGGAGTTTACAAATGGGAGCTTTTGATAATTTACTGTCCGGTCTGATAAAGAAGACTGTAGATACCATTACAGATACGGTCAAGGATAAAATAGAAGATATTATGGATGGCAACTCGGAACAGAAAGCCGATGTAAACATTACCATAGAAACTCTGTATAACCGATTGGGTGACGTACCCACTCCCCTGACCGGAGAGGAATTTATTGAGCGGATGCAGTCTATAGGATGCGAAGCAAAGCTGATCTCAATGGACAACATTCCCGGAATACCCGCTGGACGCCCTACCAATATCGACGATGTAAAGCTGTACTCTGCCCGCAAAGACGGATTCTCTTTTTCTGCCACCTTTAAGGTATATGACAATGAAGAGGCGGCTATCCGCGGTTATGACGGACAGGCCAGGGTTTACAGAACAGAAGCAGGCCGGAGAATTTTATCCGAAGAAGATGGAAGAATTTTCCACCACAACACGCTCAACACGGGAAATACCGTTCAAAAAACCTACATTCTGCATTCCAGAATAGAAAATACATTATTAACCGTATTGATATCCGAAGACAAAGCGGATGAACTTGCAGCAGACCTTGTGAAAGCTCTTCGGAATACGGGCTACTAGAAAACAGCTAAGGGAACCGGGTAAATCCGGTTCCCTTGTTTTATGCGGGGCTACTTCCACCGGGAGAAGCCGCAAACGAATTCGCCGGCACATTCTCTGATATTAAAAAAATCTTATCGGTAAATCTGTATTACCGGGCGGATTCCCCGGCTTCCTGTTACATACTGAAGGGAGCCGATCTGCCCCTGCGCTTCCACGGAATAGGCACCGGAACCATCCGATTCAGCTGTACGCAGCCACCATGAACTTTTCCCGTTGGCACAGCTGTAATCTACCTTGTTAAACTTCTTCAGCTGCTCTGTCTGCTCCTCTGTCCAGTACCACACACCGTCCGCCCGCGCCGCCGCTGTTGCCTCGGCATAAATCCGGGAATCCAGATGCTCGTAATTCCAGAGGTTTTGGCGGTCAAAGTCCTCCACTGTTTCAATCTCTGCAATGTCCGTCGGATTCACTCCGAAATATTCCAGAAACTCCTGATAAGATAACAGGTAAACCTTATCCTGCTTTTCGGTTCCTTCCATGGGCTCCGCGCCGACCTGCAAAATGTCTGCCTGCTCCGCTTCGGAAAAGGCTTCCCGGTAAAAATCCTCATTCAACCATTTGCGCACGTCACTGTTTTCCCAACTTGTAGGGGATTTTGTTTCTGCAAAGGGCTGACCGTCCAATATTTTCACCGAGAGCAGGGTTAACGCCTCTCCCTCCGCATCCAGCACATACCATTCAATCTCCTCTTTCCCGTTATTTAAATTATTATCCTGCTCGTAGCATCCGAACCGGACAATATCTCCAATCTGTGCATCCTCCGTGGACTTTAAGCTACCTTTTCCGTCCGTGTCCGCAAAGGGCCTTGCCTGAATGGAATCCATCTGCGCATTGCCATCCTGCATATTACTGTCCTGAAGCGTAGGACGCTCCTTCCGGTACCCGAACTTAATTTCCTCGTCAATTCTGGTCATGGCATAAGACGCTTTTTCCTGAAAATCAATAATCTGTAAAAGCTCCTCGTCTGTGAGCTCCTCCGGCAGATAAAATGTACAATCGTACCGGCACAAAGCGACACCTTTGCCGGAATAATCCTCCGGCTTCTCAATCAGCACAGCTTCCCCTGCCGGAAAAAGATTCTCCTCCTTATAGGCCGTCTCCAGGGTCTCGTAGCGGACTTTCTCCGACTCAGTCAGCACCTCATCCCCGTTAACAGTATGAGGTCCTCCGCGGCTAAAGGAACCGCTGACCTCCGACTTTCCCGTCCAGTAAGCCAGATAATAGTAATCCACCTGCTCATCCGTCATCGCTGCAAGACGACTCTCCCAGTTTGCTTTTTCCAATGCCTGCTCTCTCTTCGTCTCGTATAAAGCGTAAGCCTGCTTTGCCTGATACTCAATAATCTGCAAAAGCTCCTCATCCGTCAGCTCTGTTTCCGGCAGATACATCATATTTTCCTCTCCGGCCTCTGTTACCAGCAGACTGACCCCTTCACCGGAGTAGGCTTCTCCTTCCGAAAGCCTCTTAATTTCAAACTCAGGAAGCAAATCGTCGCTCTCATACGCCTTTTTCAGCTCCTGATATCGAATCCTCTCCTGCTCGGAAAGGTCGCGGGTGGACTGATACGACAAATCCCCTCCCTGCTGAAGATCCTCGTAATATTGTTCCACCGTTTCTTTATCCATATTTCGCAGTCTGTCCCATCTGGTTAATAGGCTGACCGCTGCAGCAACCGTTCCACCGGTTGTAAGGAAGCACGCAAGAATAAAACCTGCGGTTTTCAGCATCCGCCAACTCTTTGAATGAATAACGTCATCTGATTTTCCGGTCTTCCGAAGGGGCTTCACAGTCGCTGCCTTCGCATAAATCATTTCATATGCCTGCCGCTTTTTTTCCTGCACAATTTCAGGAAGTTCTTCTTCTCTTGTAAACAATCGCTTTATTTCAAACTCATTTCGACTCATATACCTTACTCCTTATAGTATTTTTCCAGCTGCGCCCGGGCTCTTGCCAACCGGGTACGCACAGTGTTGTCGGGAATCTTTAACAGCTTTGCAATCTCCTTTGTGCGAAATCCCTGCGAATAAAAAAGTACAACAATCAATCTGTAATTTTCATTCAGTGCAGAAAGTGCTTCCTCCCACTCCAAGGAGCAGTCATCAGAAGTTGTTGGTATCTCCGGAAGCTCGTCCATATAAGTGATATTCTGCTTTTGCCGGAGAATACCGTAGCAGTTATTCATAAGGATTCTCGTCATCCATGTTTTAAAATATTGATTTACCTGCAACGAGCCTATCTTTTCCCAGCAGGTCAGTATGGTTTCCTGAATTGCATCGGCGGCATCCTCATCACTTCCAAGAATTGCCCGGGCTACTTTATACATCCCCTGCATATGTAAATCCATCAGCTCCGTAAAGGCATCCGAATCCTGTTCCTTTGCCCCACAGACCAGATTTTCTATCCTCTTGTTCTTCATGTTGTCCCTCATCTTTCTTGCGCGCAGTCGAAAGAAGCTTACCTCCTTTCATTATATTAGATTCCGCAAGGGGGGGAAAATGTTTCAGGGAAATTTCTTAGTAAGATACCTTTTTATACAAGCCTGCTTATGCAGTAATTTATTTGGCTAATATTTTATCTAAAACTTGATATTTTTTCTGTTTTAAGCTAAAATATTATCTATGAACAATATTTTTCAACTTCAAAAAACGCCAAAAGAAATAAACAGTAGTATTGCTGCCAGAATCCGCGCCATTCGCAAAAGACGGAAAATGTCACAGATTGAATTAAGCAAAAAATCAGGAGTGAGCTTGGGGTCTGTAAAACGGTTCGAGCAGAGCGGTGATATCTCGTTAATTTCTTTCACTAAAATAGCAATTGCCTTGGATATCAGTGATGAACTTGAGCATTTATTTGCCGAAGTCAGACCGCAGTCTATCGAGGAGATATTAAATGGACAAAACAAATAAATTATCTGTGTTTTTTAACGGAAGAAAAGTGGGTACTCTGGCGCTGTACCGCAATTCTCTGGCCGCATTTGAGTATGATGGTGATTGGATTGCGGACGGCTTCTCCATTAGCCCCTTTTCATTACCGCTTCGGAAGGGTGTTTTTATTCCCAAACAAGACCCTTTCGATGGCGTCTATGGTATTTTTGCAGATAGTATGCCGGATGGCTGGGGACGCTTGCTTGTTGACCGTTTTCTATTAAAAAAACGCATTCTGCCAAATGAAGTCGGTACACTGGACCGCCTCGCAATCGTTGGCAGTTCCGGAATGGGTGCCTTAACTTATGAGCCTGACAGACATTTAGAATTACAAAAAAGCACCATGAATCTGGATGAAATCGCCCGGGAATGTTTCAATATCTTGCAAACAGATTATTCCGAAAACCTTGATGAATTATTCAAAATGGGCGGTTCCTCAGGCGGTGCACGCCCGAAAATACTCACACAAATAGATGGTGAAGACTGGATTATTAAGTTCCCATCGGCCCATGATAAAAAGGACATTGGTAAGCAGGAGTACGAATATTCTTTATGTGCTAAAAGATGCGGTATTGAAATGAGTGAGACAAGACTTTTCCCATCAGACGAGTGCCTTGGATATTTCGGCACAAAAAGATTTGACCGGTCTTATAACGACTCCGGCTGTCCAACCCGTGTCCACATGGCATCTGTAAGCGCATTATTGGAAACATCCCATCGTATTCCAAACCTTGATTATGATATTCTCATGAAGCTTACTTTAGAGCTTACAAAGGATTTTACTGAAGTAGAAAAATTGTTTCGGCTCATGTGTTTTAATGTGTTTGCTCACAACCGCGATGATCACTCAAAAAATTTTACGTTTTTATTCAATGAAGCAGAAAATCGTTGGATTCTATCACCGGCATATGACTTAACCTTCAGCTATTCCATTGGTGGCGAACATGCCACCACCGTTCACGGCGAAGGCAAGAATCCTCAATTACAGGACTTGCTAATGGTAGCAGAAAGCATCGGTCTAAGCAAGAAATTTGCTATCACTACTGCCAAGGATATTCAGGAACAGGTGTGGGAAGCCGGACTGGGGGAGCATCACTGACAAGGCCTGAACCAAGAAGTGTAAACAAATAGATTGCTTTAAAAACAAACGCCCCGGCGCATATTGTGCCGAGGCATTTGTTGTCAGTAGTTTACATTTTTAATTTCCTTTTTACGAAGTATATCCTTTCTTATTTTGTTAAGAATTCCTTACTGTATTGTTCGATAAAATAGAAAGAATAGTGTCCGTATGATTCCCGTGCACTGTCCGTCAAAGCATCCCAATCCTCCCCATATGCGTCAAAATCTACCCAACCTGTGGCATCAGTTTTGAAGGCTTCATACGCGGTGTTCGTTTCCTCAGTGATAAATTGACGGAACATGAAAGAATCTACGAAATAAATGTACTTTTTGTAGTCATCGCTTGCTGTTGACCAGTCTTTGTAGTATTCACCTGCATTTCTGTCTAAATTTTCCTTGCTGAACATTTCATAGATTTGATCATAAGAATAATTGTTAATCAGCTCCATAAACAGTTCGATCAACTCTTCCTCTGACTTCTTTATGTCAACAACATTAGCCCACCAACTGTACTCACCGTCTGACTGTCTGGTTCTTGTCAGGGTAAAAATGGAATTCCACTCCTCCTTTGACATACCGTGACCAAAGTAGCCCTCCCAGTTATCTTCCTGAGAAAACTGGGTGTTTTCATCAGAAAGAAGATAATAGTTTCCTGCACAATCGCTACCTGTACCGTTGCTATGTGTAGGATAATCCCAATTTACTCCACCGGGCAAATAATAGTCATTAAGCAATGGCGGCATATTCTCGCACAGCATCTCATAGGTTAAGGTCTTACCCTCCGGAATGTAGAAAAATATTTCCGCAATTGTTTTAGAAGTATCAGGGAATTCTCCGTCAATCGTAGGAAAGCTTCCGGTAATATACTCTCCGTCTGAAAAAACACAGCTACTATAGGTACGGGGGGTTACCTCCGTAGGTGTAGGTGTCGGTTCCGGGGTAGGTTCTACTGTGGGTTCGGGTGTTGCCGCAGATGCCGTATCACCCTCTGCGCCGTTCGTACCCGTATTTCCTTCTACGACGCTACTCGTTACCACCTGATTTTCCCTTGCTGCATTCTGACCAGTCCGGGATACGCCAAACGCCACAGCACCTCCGATTACACCTAAAGAAATTGCTCCAATAAGAAGCTTTGTGGAAAGCTTCATCGTTGCTGATTTTACCATAGTTTTTCCTCCTGCCATTACATTTTTCAGTGCTCCCGATCCCATTTTGCAGGCATAAGATTTGCCCATGTCGGATTTGAAGAACACAAAAAGAGCCACACCGATTCCGAGGCTGTGCAGCTTGGTATTTGTTTTTTTCTCATATGCCTCAACTGCTGTTTTCAGCTTGTTTCTCGCTTGGAATAATCTGCTCTTTACGGTTTCCTGGCTACAATTCTGATGCTCCGCAATTTGCGCCACGGGCATGCTTTGGTAGTAATACAGGATAACCGCCTCGCGCTGTTCCTCGGAAAGCTCATCCAAAAGCTTCTTAATAATCTGCCGTAGCTCTTCCTGATCCAGTACCTCCTCCGGGTTACCGATGGTACTGAGTTCACCGAAGGCCTCGTCCGGTTCCATGTCCTCCTCTGCGTGCTCTGCCAAAAGCTCCGGCTTCTTTCTTCTCAAATAACTTTTACAGGTATTTGCAAGAATTACATCAAACCATGCCTGGAACGGTCTCGACTCGTCGAACTTGTCCAGATTTCCGACTGCCTTCAGAAATGCCTCATGAAGCATATCCTCCTCCAGTCCTTCCTTGCCCACGTAGGATGCAGCAATTTTAATACCCTTTGCATACACCTGCTTGTACAGCTCCTCCACTGCACTTACATCATCACTTTTGATTCTTTGAATTAGTTCCTTCATTTTTCCTCCTTCGTCCTACGGGACAGCTAAATATGTCTTATCCCTTATTTTACGCCCCATATACTATCTGTCAATCGGAACGCTTCCACTTCTATTACGCACCACGCAATGAAAAGGTTTTAAAATATATAAAAAAAACACAATCTATCTTAGCCCATTTTGTTCTATTTTGCAATAGAACATAACGGGCTAGATATACTAAAATTATTAAACTGGAAAAGGAAGCTTATGAAACGTTATCCACGACTGAAAAATTTAAGAGAGGACGCGGACCTAACGCAGGCACAGGTCGGCGCTTATTTGCATATATCCCAGCGCTCATACGCACATTTTGAGGCCGGTACCCGCGGCGTGCCTATTGAAATTCTTGTCAGTCTGGCTGATTTCTACCAGGTCAGTCTGGATTATCTGGTAGGGCGCAGTAACCAAAAAGAAATGCTGCCAAAAGCCGATTCTGTCAACGCTTCTACTCTTATTACGCATTAGCTTGACAATTGGTTTTAAAATAAATCAAAAAATGCCACGAAATTCGTGGCATTAAAAAAGCGCGAGACGGGGATCGAATTCGGGATAGCTCACAAACCCAGAAAAACAAGGAGAAAAACACTCTATCCACGAGCTGTCCCCAAAAGTGTACCCATTTCACTTATTTTTATAAAAATGGCACCATATATACTGGTAAACATATGATATCTTCGTCCTTAGACAAATCTTTGGTATAGACCAAGTAACGCCACAAAATTCTATCTGAGAATTTTTGAGTAAATGCATCCAACGACGCATGAGCCTTATAACCGGAGGATTTGATTTCAATCGGACAAACTTTATTCTTTCGTGCTAAAAGGAAATCAATCTCATAATTATGTCTGGAAGACTCGTTCATGAAGGTATGATAGAACAGCTCATCTCCATTTGCTGCCAACAGTTGCGCTACCACATTTTCATAAAGATATCCCAAATTTGCGCTAAGCTTATCATTCAGTAATTTCTCATAAATAATATTTTCAGTAAAATCCTTATCCTTGAACATCAGTGTTACAAACAACCCCGTATCACACAAGAATAATTTATACTTTGCTAAATCCTTGTGATTCGACATTCCTGCATTTGGGTCATTTGCGTGGTAAGCTACCAAAACAGTCCGTGAATCTTTTAATTGTGCAATCAGCTCCAATGTTCTATCCGCGCGGTCACCCTCTAAAACGCTGGAAATCTGGTACCTAGAAGCGTTTTTATTCAACTGCGCCGGTATGGCATCAAATATAAGGGAAATCTTTCCGGTGGGGTCAATTTTCTTGAAGTCGTCTTCATACAGGCTCAAAATATCTCTTTTTACCATGTCCACTTTTCGGAAATTGTTGGTTTGAATATACTCGTTTACCGCTTGAGGCATACCTCCAACCAGCATATAAAGCCGAAAATCGCGAAGTAGCTTTCGATTCATTTGTTCACCCAATGGCTTCTTCGATTCATATACTTTCTTAAGAAGCGGCATAGTAGAAGTATCCCCTAACGCCCACAGAAATTCTTCGTAGTCCATCGGATACATACTTATTTTTCGCTCCTCGCTGGGAATCAGAATATCTTTCACATTTTGTTTGATGGAAACCAACGAACCGGTTTCGATATAATCATACCTATGGTCTTTTACCAAAGATTTGATTGCCTGCCTTGCCAATGGACATAATTGTACTTCATCAAAAATGATTAGTGAATTTCTTTCATGCAAATCTACCTTGTATTGCAACTGTAATTGTAGGAACAGATAATCCAAGTCAGATATGTCTTCAAACAGTTCTTTTACTGTCTTTGATGCAGTGGCGAAATCTATCAGAATATAACTTTCATATTCGTTTTTTCCAAATTCCTCCACAACTGTGGATTTTCCGATTCTTCGTGCCCCCTCTATCAAAAGTGCTGTATTGCCGTTTGATTCATTTTTCCAGTTCAAAAGCTTACTATATATCTTTCTTTTAAACATGATATGCCTCCATCCGAACAAAAATCGCAAATTTCATATTTGTCATTATGCGCAAAATCGCGTTTTTTGTATTTGTATTATATACCAAAATCGCGTTTTTTAAAAGTGTTTTATAAAAAAAGGCGGGTGACTTACCCGCCGAATGGTGAACCAAGGTCTTTCGACCAGCCCAAAGTAAACTTATTTACGACATTGTTATATATAAATGAATTTATATTTCATATCTATTCTGTTACAGATACCCAATAGCAAAAGCATTATAGCACAAAAGTACTGTCTACAACTGTCTACAACAATTCACAGACACTCTAAAAAAGGAAACCTCGATAAAATCAAGGTTTCCTAGAAAAATAAAGAGTGCGAGACGGGGATCGAATTCGGGACGGCTCATAAACCCAGAAAAATCAAGGAGGAAAGCACTCTATCCACGAGCTGTCCCCAAAAGTGTCCCCATTTTAGCTGTTTTTGGTCACATATTCTTTTTGATATAATCGTTTTAAATAATTCTTTTTAAAATCACTTTCCTTACCCCAAAAAGCAAGTTCATGTTTTGAGATAGTTTTGCTTTCCATCTTTAAGCGCATTAATTCCAAAGTGCATATCAAATCTGCTACTTGAAACAGGCGATAGTCTGAAGGAAGTACCTTTCTGAATTCCACTTCCGGAAGAAGTGCGTTTAATACGGATGAGAGAATTCGCGTAAGCTCGATTTGTCCATTATCGTAATATACCTTAATCCTATCATAAGCGAGGAAGTTATTATAGTTTTCACGGATAAAAGCTGAAATCTGTTTCGATAATTTCCCGGAAGCTTCAATGGTATCCACAATATGTTTCTTTTCGATATGAAAGCATTTGAAGGAAATGTCTAATTGTCTGGTAAATGCCACCATCTTATTAAATATCTTACGGCGTTCTTTTATATTCAAATGCTCATACGGAGCTTCCCTACGGATAATAGGACCATTATGTACGCAATGTTCATTATCAAATCCTAACAATGCCAACTCACTATTAAATTTATGTATGTCTGGGCTGATATCATCACTTTGATTATGAAAAACCATCGTAATGATATAATACGGAGAATGATAGTTGTATTCACCAAAATCTCCACTTTCATCAACAAAAATGCTTAGTTCTTTCATAGGCAATATCTCCAAAAAAAGTGGCAGGGAACTTCCCTGCCGGTAGATGGACCAGGGTCTTTCGACCAGCCCGAACAGCAACGCTGCTGTTTATTTATATGTTTATTATAAGCAAAATATTCCCTTACGTCAATGAAAAAAGTATGAACTTTTATCAATACGCTTTACACAAACCCATCTTTATGATAAGCATCTCAAACTTGTTTAATATAACAAAACCCTATACCACAAATACTTTATCACAAAAACATTTAATGACAAGTGGTAACATGCCCCCAATGAGTCCTTGCGTTCATTGAGGGCATTACTATTTTGACAAAAATCAATCCGATATCCCATCTGTGTAAAAAATATGATCCAGTTCATCGTTTGACATTGCTCGTAGCACCTTATCGCGCACTGTAATATCTGTAAGATCTAAACGAGCAAATCTGTTACCTCCGGCATCTGTAACTTTATGAATCAACTGGACTCTACCAATACGTTCCTCTACTTTTGCATATTCAGCTAGTGCCTTTGCCTTCGGCAAATTATCTGCATACTGATTACCATGAGGTTCCAAGATATCAATCACATAATCAAGCACCGAATCTCTACGTATAATTATAAAATCTGGATAAAAAGATTTCTTTTCACCGTTTACATCGTAAGGTAAGCAAAGTGCCCAAGCTGCTCTGGACGGATTTCGTAACCAGCACACAAAATCCGCTCGGCGAGATTCCTCTTCAATTAGCGCAACTTCCCATCCGTTTAATTTAATTTTAGCAAACCCTGTGTCAGGAGCAACTAAAAGGTGATTTTCATACTCTATACCATCTGAATCCTCTTTAACGCTGATGTTTTCGGGAATTGCAAAAAGTTGCTCACTAACAACGGCACTGTCTGCCATTATTTCTCGATATTTCTTTTTACATGCATCTGATTTGTTTGCTACTGCCACCCTATATTTACGTGAAAATTCACGCAATTTATTTTTAGCGTACTCACCCAGCTTGCTTCTGCAGGTTTCATCAGCAGCAAAAAGAATACAATCAATCTTGTGTGCATTTGGATTTTCCTCATCATAATATCTTCCGCCATAGATATTGGGGAATCCATATCTTCCAAGTCTTGCATCTGCATTACGTAATTGCCTATCAATATCTGTCTCAGACATTAATGTAAAATCATTAAAATAGTTTTCCTCCAAGGCTTTACCGAATGGGTCAAAAACCTGTACTGACAGCTTAAACTGTAAAACCTGCTCTGCTAATACATCATAGCGCCCTATACGGTGAAGATTCTCAATATATGCACGAATCAGCCCAATAATATCATCAATTACTTCATCTCGCGCATCCTGATAAATAACATTATGCGTCAGTAATGTAGCGAGATCCAAAAGCGATTTTAGATAATCATTGATTCGATCTTGCCGAACAAAGTATGTCAAATAACCCTTTGCATTGATAAAGTCAATTATCTCCACACGATCTAATTCCAGTTTGAGCTCCATCTGTTTCCCTTGCAAAACATCTTCTTGTTGCGTTATCGACATTTCCTGTTGGCTACTGGAATTAATAGGAACTGTAACAGTTCTCGGAGGAATATACTCCGGCGCATTATTTCCCCTGTCCAAAGCTGGTATTTCCTGCATTGCATCAACATCCATTGCAGGTGCTTCTGGAATCGTTGCTACTGCTGGAATTTTGATTGTATAATCAAATATACTTATCTGATTCGGATCCGGTTCTGTCTGACGCACTCGCCTTGGCGTATGCACCGTCCAAGTAACATAAATTGGTTCCTCTAATGATTCGCCGTTGATTTCTGTGGGAATTTCTCCTCCTTCACTCGCCTGCAATTCTTCAACAACCTTCTTTACTGTGTTATTGTCAAAGTGGGGAAGATATAATTTAACATCATTCAAAAATTCATCACGCATAACTCGCATCTGTAACGGTGTTCGAACCATTCTCCCAAGGAGCTGCGCAATATATGTGGGATCATTTCTTACCGCAAATGACATCATTGTCTCTGCTCTGGGACAATCCCATCCAGTGGAAAGTGCTTCCTTGAAAAAAACAACCTTAATTTTATGATCATCTGCAATATCAGATGCCTTTACATGCGGGATGTTGAGACCATTCAGTTCTAATGTGGTTCCTTCACCGAAACAATGAACAACTTCCCCCGTTTTGAAAGGCGTTCCAACTTTTTCTTCTATTTTAGAAAGTACATCTTGAAGATTGGTATCCGAAAGAGCACCACCGCTACCTTGGCACACCTGCACTACTAATACAGGATCCACATTTGCATAATGCTGCTCAAACGTGTACTGATACCATCTCTTGCATTTCTTTAGCCATTCTTCTACCGCCGCCTCCAAAAGCACAATGTCATTATTCTTAGTATGGTCCTCGGGATAAGTTATTACAATGCGATCTTTGAGAAGCCCTGATCCTCGTACCTCATCAGCTGTAATCACATACTTCTGCAATCCTACGTTGGTAATATTTCCGACCAATGTGTTAAATCTCTCTGCTGTAGCACTGATGCCGAGAATGACCGGCATCGAACGCATCTTACTCTTAATACCATTCTCAGTATATTCATATCCCTTGATAAAGCGCTGCATAATAGTGGTATCGGTGCCTGCTTCTCTTTTACTTTTAGCACCACGATGTGCCTCATCAATAATGAAATATAAATGATCTGATTTATGCTGAATGGTATTGTCAAGTGTTTCCCAAATTGTAAACTGACGATTATCTGAATGTATCGTTAGTTTACCACTTCTGCTGATTTTTTGAGTATTTAGGAAATAGACATGACCATCCTCTAGCATCTCCATATCGAAAGCATCTTCCACAATGGTCACACACTGTCCGAAACGCAACTTGCTGGTTTTAAGCTCAATCTTTTGCTTTGATTGCGTGTTCAACTCAGGCGAATCTGATAACCAAACAAAAATCGCCTCTGGTTGCTCGTCAAAAGTAGTTCCATCTGCAAGTGTCGAGCCAAAGTAAATATCTTCAATCAATGCTGCTGCAATAATGGTCTTCCCTGCACCAGTAGGTGCCTGTAAAGAAACAACCTGTGTTTTCTGTCTGCGTCTGTAGCTATCCAATGCATCCGCAATATCTACGCGCAGTTCTTTGACAGCCTTATCCTGAAAGGATATTAAATTTGTCTTCATCTACTGTTCCTCCCTGCGTTAATTCTGAAGTTATCCAAGTAATCTCGGTACAACTGATAAGTCTTTTTGCCTTCCAATGCTTGTGTCATCGCTACAAAGCTGGATTCATAATCTGTGACAAGGTACACAACCTTTATTTCGGGATGATTCGCCAACCGTTCAACAAATTCTCCAAAATTATTTTCGTCATTGAGAATTGCCATTTTATTGTCTGGCAAAATGAGCATATCCCGTACAGTTGCATCTATCGTTGGACATTTGCCGACGGCACCCGCTTTCATCCACAATGTTGAAAGTAGGTCTTTGAATTGCATGCCAAGTGACACCTTGGTTTTGTCGAGGAAACTTAATTTGAAGAATGCCACATTAGATTGGAATCCATCTGATTTTTTGATTGTCGCCAGTGTTGGCCGTTTTTGTACCTTTTTCTTCACAAAAATATTTCTATTGATGGGGTTTCCTGTTTTTTTAGAAACTACAGTAAGTTCCTCATCCAAAACATATTCTTCATCAAGAATTCCATAGTCACCGGCTAGCGGTACACCATTTATATCACATCCATTAATAGAACATACCGTACGCGGCCATGTAACATAACGCGCTATACCATATTTTTCCCATTCATCATCGCCTGGCTTATACCCTCTTGCGGAAAGATTCTCGGCTTCTTCTACAGAAACTTCGTTATTTGTTACCATTATGCAACGACGACAACCATGATCCTCTGCATTTAACAAATTGACCGCGTGTAGAGATGTTCCAGATCCCGCAAAAAAGTCAACAATAAGAGCCTCTTTATTATCCCCTGTACACATCCTGAAGACATCTTCCACTGCGTACAACGATTTCGGATATTCAAATCTTTTTCCTATAATTTCATTAAGTAGTGTTGTTCCATATTCGCTAGCATTATGAGATGTTTGATTCCATACTGACTTTGGTTCAACCAATTTTTCACGCCTTCGCCTTAGAATTAGAGCTCCTTTTTTATCTTTACCAAGAACAATCACTGCTCCATTACTAATTTCTTCTAGAATACCTTCATTCAAATAATTAATCGCCCATCTGTCTTGCTTTTTATTATAACTTCCAAGTTTTGCCGTACCCTCTTTCAACGCACGAACAAAAGTTTCGCGTTTTAGCTGCCAACGCCCCTCACTTCCATTAGTTCGCATCGGCCACACTGCAACTAAACCTTCGGGAACTTCTACAGATTCCCGGGAAGCTTCCAATGGAATGGGGTCACCCACAGCCACTATACTAGCAGTGCAAGGATTGACAAATATAGGATAAAAATGCTTTGGTTTGTCCGCTCTTTGTGAAGCAGCACCACGTCGAAGCATTGATAACCACTGAACATCTTCATCAATTTCTTCTTCAGAGGTCTCGGATATATGCGAATCCAACATGTTTATTACACTTTTCTTAATGGATGCGCTACCAAACATTACAAAATAAATATACTCTGAAACTCTAGAAAACTGCGTAATTTCCTCTCTATCGGAGTCACCTTTTTTCCCCTTCCTTGATACACCTTTACGGTTGATAACGCTATCGACCATTTGTATTCTGGCTTCAGGAAACATTTCTTCAAGAAGACATCCTAAGTGCAAAAATTCCTTTTCATCAATAGTCACGACCAAAAATGAATTTTTAGTGTTAAGAAGCTTTTTGGCAATTTTTAATCGTTTCTGCATAAATGACAGCCATTTACTATGGCGGTATTCATCTGTACCATCAACATAGTCATTATTGTACTTCCAATCACGTGCACCTGTGTTATAGGGCGGGTCGATGTAGATACAATCCACCTTACCAGCATAGAGATATTCCAAAAGCTGCAATGCATGATAATTGTCTGCCTCTATTAATGTATGCCAAAGTTCGCTATCCGGAGCATTACAAATCTCTCCTAATGACTGAAGGCATGGGTAAATAGGATCTCCCAATTCTGCTGTTGTTACTAAATCCACTAAAGCAAACTGTACTACTTCCTTGCTACTCTTAGATAGGCAAGTCGCAACACTGTCCTCAATCTTTAAAACTGTGTAGATCTCATTTGCTTTACCATTACGTACAGAGACCTTAAGGCCCTTTCTAACAGGGATATCATACAGGAGTGTACATTCAGGCAAGTGTTCCTCAAACACAAGACCAAACTTCTTCTGCTTGGTCAATCTATCTGCTGCAACCTGAATCTGTGCACGCAACTCTTGGTTTTCAATTTTTTGTATCAGTTCATTTAATGCTGCCATATCTATTCTCCCAATCTTTTTGTTGTAAGTAATGTTATAAGCGTTACCCTAATTTTGTCCAATTCCATCGGATGTTCCGAAATCAACTTCGCGATATCTGCTGGAATTTCTCCACGACCATCCGCCGCCAAGTTCAAAAATTTATTACGCTGTTGCTCATCAATATTCAAACATTCAAGCATCTTATATTGTATCTCTGGTGGTGGCGGATTGACCTTACCGGATAAAATGTCGTAGAAATAGGGCTTTGTAATATCTATTTCTGAATAAAAAGTCGACTGCGATATTCCAGTTTGCCTAATCATTTCCCGAAGGAAATTGCCAAACGCCTTTCTGTCTTTGGCCATCCGCTTCACCTCCTATATAGTATGTATGTTTACATACTAACATACTTCTCCCGTATTATTCAATATTTTTTTGAATTATCCCCCAAAAAATACTTGGCAAGGCATAAAAGCTCCCTCACTCCAAGCCGCGCTTTTCTCTGAATCCTAAACATGATACAGTTATACTGTCACAAAAGTAGCAAGCAATGCAAACCTGTACAGGTCTTGCAAATTGGCAAGCAGTGCACAGGTATATACCCTGTATCTGCTTCGCCATTTGGCTTGTTGGGAAACATCCCAAACCCTTCGAATTCTTCAAATTGCATTTTGAAGAAGCTACGCCTCCGGCTAATAAATTGTCAATGTTTTGTAGATATTTTGTCTACCTTTTGTCAATGGTGGTATGTTTCTAAATATGATAAAGTATAAGTAACAAAAATTATATAAATATCAAAAACAATATTTTACACAAGGCAGATTTCTAATTAGGGAATCTGCCTTGTGTAACATAAGGATGCCTGCAGAGCGTGGCATCCGTTGTTTGGCATCGTTACAAGCGGTGCCTTTTTTATTACCCATTTTTAGGAGAAATATGAAAAGTTTAGATTTTGAAGCACAAAACACTTTATCTTATGCGCTGGAGAGTGGTATACTCGATTTGGATAGAGTGCAT
>JAZQCX010000112.1:0-9661 GCA_045546495.1 Acetatifactor sp.
CATAATAATCGCTATTAGTGCAATTACCGCCACCGCCGCAATGGCACCAATGATAATCGGTTTTTTGTTTTTCATGAAGAACCCTCCTCATTCGTAATATCGCATTTTATTTTATGATATCTAAAATTCCGTACGGTGTCAACCTTGAAACAAGTTGTTCCGCGCCAAAATCCGTTCTATATTATTGAACCCTGTTGTTCATTCCGGAACGAATCAACCGGGTTTTCAGCTTTTTCCAATCAAATGGAATCAACGGATAAAGATAACTCTTATTTGCCACGGTACGGTTAAACGCAATCGATAAGACAGCAATCACCACACCTGCAATATAACCGCCGAGTCCGAACCAATGTGTCAGCAGCAAATTCAGCATCCGCAGAAATTTTAGCGCATAGCCGAGCTCATAGTTTGCCTGTGTATAATTTGCAATGGCCACAAAAGCCATATAAAGCATTACTTCCGAAGAAAACCAACCGCTGTTGACAGAAAACTCTCCCAAAACAAGTGCTGCCATAACACTTAACGGTGTACTTAACATATTAGGTGTGTTAATCGCCGCCAGTTTTAAACCGTCAATGGCAAATTCCAAAATCAACAGTTGCCAGATAAGCGGCAGATTCGGTGCTTCATCCATTAAAATAAAAGAGAGGCTCTCCGGCACCCACCGGGGATGATTCATTAAAAGCAGAAATGTCGGTGTCACAAAATAGGTCGCAAGCGTAATCAGCAAACGGGTAAGTCGCAGGTAGGTTCCCGTAATAGGCGGGAAATAATAGTCATCCGGTTCCTCCAGTACATCAAAGATTGTAGTGGGCAGTATCATCGCCGCCGGTGAATTATCAACCAGAATCACAAGATTCCCCTCCAAAACCTGTGCCGCCGCAGCATCCGGACGCTCCGTATATTTAAATTTCGGAAACGGGTTATACCACTTTCTCCTGTACAGGCACTCCGCAAGAGACTCCTGGTTCATCGTCAGGGAATCTACTTCTATTTCCTGAATCTGCTTTCGGATTCTTTTCAGAAAGTCCTCCTCCACGCGTCCTTCCATGTAACAGAGCACAATATCCGTTTGGGAATTCTCACCTGCACTCAGCATCTCCATGCGCAGCTTACTGCTTCGGATTCTTCGGCGTATCAGGGCTGTATTTGCTACAACCGTTTCCACAAAACCATCCTTTGAGCCCCGAAGCACCTTATCCTTTTCCGGCTCCGAAACGCTTCTTGCCGGATAAGTTCTCGAATCTATTACAAGTGCCTGACTATAACCGTCCACCAGCAACAGGAACATTCCCGAAAGCAATGAGCGAAGCAGCTTTTCGCAATCCTCCTGGATATCCACCTCCACATAAGGAGTGAAGCACTTCGAGAGTCCGTGACAATCCGCCGGAAGCTCATCCGGCGTCATATCCATAAAATATTCCAACAGTTTCTGCACCAGCTCGTCCTTGCAGAAACCGTCTATCAGATACATACAGGCATCCTTCCCCGCAAAATGAATGACCCTGTAAATCACATCAAAATTGGTTTCTGCTGCGAGAACACTGTTTAAATATTGCATATCCTCTTTTAGTGAGCCCGTTAACTTTCTCTTCTCTTCCAAAATAAATACTCCCTTCCGGTTTTGCCTTTAGCATTGCCGAAAAGGGAGTAAAATATAAGTCTGTTATGCCTTTGTGGTACTTCCGAAGCCACCGTTTCTCACGCCATCCGCTTCATCATCCACAGTAATCCCGTACTCCAAAAAAATACCCTGAGCGAAGCCGGTTCCCTGCGCTACGTCTACCGTCTTACCCTCGTTGGAGTCATTTGTCATTTTAATAAAAATATGCCCTTCATTATCGGAATAATAATAATCGCTGTCAATAATACCTACCGTATTATTCATCTGTAACCGGTACTTAAACCCAAGTCCGCTTCTCGGATAAATCTTCAGTACCCAGTCCTCATCCATCTTCACACGGATACCCGTAGGAATTTTAATCGTGGTTGCAGGCGGCAGGGAAAACGCAAAGGGTGCAAAAAAATCATAGCCCGCACTTCCCTTTGTCGCACGCTTGGGGAGCATCAGCGACTCATACATATCCCGAATATCCTCTTCCGTATATTGGGGAAATTCTTCCTTCATGGAACTTACGTAATTTTCTTCGCTTACTTTAAAAAACTGCGCTACTCTTTTCATGTTTCGTTTCGTGTCCTTATTGTGCTATCGTTGTTGTTCCACCTTACCGACAAGCCATCCGTCTCTTTTTATCTCCATCTGCCGGATTATTTTCATTGACTTATTTGGTCATCTTCTCCTTAGTCACAACATCCGCAGATATTATCCGGCTTTCTGACAATCTCGTATGAATCCGCATAGTCTCCGCAATGCAAAACGGGAATCATAGGATCCGGCTGGCTTAACGTGCGCTGTACATCAATAACTCTCTGGTTTGCACTACCCTTCCAAAGCAGTTTAACGTCCTTCTTTTCTACTTGAAATTCTCCGTCAACTACCACATCCACGTATCTCATCATGGGATAATATAAAATGTTCTCCCATACATCTCCCGTGTAAAGCCAGATGGTTTTATCCGGGAACTTCTCCTTAATCTCACTCATCAGACTTCTGACATCCAGTCTGTTTGCAGGATGAAGCGGGTCTCCGCCGGAAAACGTAATGCCGGAAATATAGCTTTTTGACAGTTGCTCAAACAGCTCTTCCTTTGCCGCATCGTCAAACAGAAGTCCGCCATCCGGGTCCCATGTAATGGGATTCTGACACTCCCTGCAGCAATGATTGCAGCCTGCTACCCAGAGCACAACACGGAGTCCGTCTCCGTTTAACATATCATCCTTTGTTATATTATGGTATCTCATCCTTACATGCTCTTCCTTTCCGCAATTTCCGCCATCTTCGCATCATTCAGTCTGGTATCGCCGTGTACACGGGAATACGACAGATAACCGTTCATGCGATCAATCTTGGTCAGATTGCGGCTGCCGCACTTAGGGCAGACATCCATTTCAAGCTCCTGATGTCCACAGTCATCGCAATAAGCCAATGACAGATTGACACCTTCATAAAAGCCCATATCCATGGCACGACGAATCAAAACCTTAATGGCATCCATGTTATAATCAATGGGATATTTTACATACTGAATCTTACCGCCGTTGCAGAGATCCCAGAAACGATCCTCCTTATCCTGTTTCTCGATGGGAGTTAAATCCTCGGAAACATGGCAGTGGAAGCTGTTACTTACATATTCTCTGTCGGATACACCTTCAACGATTCCGTACTTCTTACGGAACTGCTTCACCTGCACACCGCACAGATTCTCTGCAGGGGTTCCGTAAATCGCATAGAGGTTACCGTCCTCTTCCTTAAATTCGTTTACTCTTGCATTGATATATTCCATTACCTCGATGGCAAAAGCACCGTCCTCAACCAGGGACTTCCCGTTATACAGCTCCTGAAGCTCATTCAACGCCGTAATTCCGAAGCTTGCGGTTGCTGCCTTCAGCAAAGGCTTAATCTTCTCATGAAGCTTTAAATTACCGCCCAGGAAACCGCCCTCGCAATATGCCAGCGGATTTGTAGATGCACGCATTTCACCAAGGTAAGCATAGGTACGGATATGAAGCTGACGAATCAGATTCAGATAATAATCCAGCACCTCAAAAAAGTCTTTGCTTTCCTTTCTCGACTTTGCAAGAATCATGGGCAGGTGCAGGGAAACCGCACCGATATTAAAGCGTCCCACAAAAATCGGAGAATCATTTTCATCTGCAGGATGCATGCCGCCCTTCTCGTACCAGGGAGAAAGGAACGCACGACAGCCCATGGGAGAAATTACTTTCTTATACTGCTTATAGATGCTGGCAACATAGCCCTTACCGGTAAGGGAAAGCCAGTCGGGATACATAGTCTTTGCAGAACACTTTACGCCTGCCTCAAACACATCCTCCAACGGCTTACCGGGACCATGAAGCTCCTCATCATACAAAAATACAATCTTAGGGAACAGAACGGGCTTTTTACATTCCTTCTTGCCCTGTCCTCTTCTTCTTACGTTCAGCATGGTAATCGTTGCCAGCTTCGCAAACCGTCCGGTTCCGATACCTGCGGTTACGGTAATGAAGGGATAATCACCGCGGCTGCTTCCTACGGTATTAAACTTATACTCCCAGCCCTGGAAGCCCTGCTCATACTCTCTTACCACATCTGCGTATGCCTCTGCCTCTGCGGTATCCTTATCAATGCCGAGACGGGTATACTTATCAATATACTTCTGATAAGACTTCTCCGCATAGGGCTCCAGAATCTTGTCCACCTCAGGAACCGTAAAGCCGCCGTACTGCTGGCTTGCTGCAGAAAGCACAATATCACCGATAACATCAAAGGCAACATCCAGACTCTTAGGCTCGTTATACCACACATTACCCATTTCAAAGCCGCCGGAAAGCACGTTCCGTACATCAAACAGACAGCAGTTCATAGTATCTCTTCTTGCAGACATATCATGCACATAAATGTAACCGTCGCGGCAAGCCTGAATTTCCTCCGTGGTCATGAAAAACTTCTGATACAGCTCCTTATTCAGCTGATTGAAAATCAGACTACGCTTTGTTGCCACCAGCGCAGAGTCCGTATTTGCATTTTCCTTATCGCCGATGTACATGATGGACTGACTCTTCTTGTAAACATCATCCAACATGCGCACGAAATCCTGCTTATAGTTACGATAATCCCGATAGCTCTTTGCAACGACAGGCTTCACCTGCTCCAAAGCGCTCTCAACAATATTATGCATAATAGGGATGGGAACCTCATCCGCTTCCAGTTCGTTCACCTTGTCAATCACATACTGACAAATATGACGCTCCTCCTCCACGGTGAACTTGGTCAAGGCTCTGTATGCACTTTTACCCACAGCATTAATCACCTTCTGTACATTGAAGGCTTCCTTGCTGCCGTCCTTTTTTACTACATACACCGTCTTTACGGGCGTATACTCCATCCCGTAATTCACGTTCTCGGTCACTGCCTGATCAAAATTACTACTCATTACTCTCGTTCCCTTTCCACTTAGTTAATTCACAAAATATAGCGTTTTACGTCACTTCTCCCCTAGATGTTGTGCTCACTAATTAACAGTATATGAGAAAAGCAGTCTCTTGTCAACGCAGAGCAGGATAAAAATATGTACAAAAAAGGCACCCGAATTTTAGGAGAAATTCAGATGCCCGTATTTTGTCCCGAAAGTCCATCGGTTATTCGCATTGTGGTTACAATATCTTCCAGCCACCGTCCGTAGCCTTCTTTTACATGCTCCGGTCCCACCACAACAGCCTCTCTTCCGATGCCGGACAGCCATCCGTAAAACTGTCCGCTGACAGCTACCTTTGCCCGCACACGGAACACTCTTTCCGTCATGGGACGGATATCCACATCCTTGCCGAACCGATCCAGTACGACGCCGATAAGACGATTGGGAAACTGCATGGTAACAATCTCCTCCTCACCGCCGAACATACCGAAGGTTCTGTTACTGTAAACCGCAGGATCGATTTTGGAAAATTGCTCCATTCCTGCCCGCGGCTCCTCCAAAACCTTTACCTGTCCCATTTTATCCACGCGGAAATGCTTCATAATGGCATCCTGCGCATCATAAGCCGCCAGATAATAATTTTCATCCTGCCAGATAAGTGCCCACGGGCTTACCTGCCTTGAGCCGCCCTCTCTGGGAACCAATTCCTTCTTCAGATTCCACTCCAGATAGCGGAAAGAAATCTGCTTATTTTCCTGAATGGCTCTGTGGATGTTGTCCACATTATAATAAATACTTTCATTTTCCGTTTTAATACGACCGGACACATAGACCTGTCTTTGCAGTTTTCCCGCATCATGCTTGCCCGCCATCTGCTCCAGCTTTTTAATCAGACTTCGGGATTTCCGTGTCGTAATAAAGCGCGAAGATTGCACCGCATCTACCAGAAGCTTTAATTCCGCAAGCTCGAAATCGCGCCCTGCCATATAATATCCGCCGCCCAGTCTGCTGTGAACCTGTATGATGTCGTAGCCGAAATCACAAAGCTTCTCGATATCGTCATATATACTCTTGCGCTCGGAATGAATTCCGTTTGCCTCTAAATAGGCGATAATATCCGCCGTACTCACCGGATGATTTTCATCCGAAGACTCCGACAACAGTCTGATAATATACAAAAGCTTCAGCTTCTGTCCCGCCGACCTTGCCATTTTGCTTCCTCCGCAGTATCTTACCTTCGTTACCCTTTCAGAATCTCTTCCACCATATGTAAATCACTGATTTCATAATCAGGCCGGTATCCCGATGTGTTCACCGTTCCTTCCGGTCTGTACCAGCAGGTTGGAATCCCCGCCATAACGCCGCCCTTTATATCACTGGACAAAGAATCCCCGACAATCAGCATTTTTGACTTATCCCTTTCGGCAATGCGCTCCAGACAATATTCAAAAAATCCCGCCTGGGGCTTAGATACACCGATTTCCTCGGATATAAAAATCCCGTCCATCACATCCGCAAAGCCGGACAATTTTAACTTATTGTACTGTACCTGCGGAAAGCCGTTTGTAATCACATATTGCGCTACTTTTCCGCGAAGTCCCCTGCATACGGTAAGAGAATCATCCAGATAAGAAAAGACACTTCCCAACGCTTCCTCATATTCCCGGCGAAAAGCCGCAACATCTACACCCTCTACACCACACTTTTTTAAAAAGGTCTCAAATCTGCCCATTCCCAGCTGTTCCTTCGTGATTTCACCAAGCTCCAACCGTTTCCAGTAGCTGTCATTGATTTCCTTATAAAGCTGACGTTCCTCTTCCGTAATTTCCCTTCCGATGGAACGGAAGCATTTCCCGATGGCGTATCTTTGGGAATACAAAAAATCAAGCAAGGTTCCGTCCACATCCCAAAGAATGGTTGTAAACCGATTCATTTATTTCTCCTTAAACCGTGTCAGCAGTGGTTTCATCTGCCGTTTCCCGTAAAGCTGCCTCTGCCGCCTTTTTTTCATTCTTTCTCTTTGCAAGGAAAATCCCCAGCGCAACGGCAACTGCACTCAGTGCCACAATAATCAGCAACAACAATCCGTAGGATAAAAACATTCTTCCGAATTCAATGAGATTATTCATACTACCACACCGCTTCCTTTCGTTTATTCATAAACCAAGGTTATTATAACAATCCGCTTCCGTTCCCGTCAAGTCCACGCACCTGTATCGAGAAACCGCTCTGCACGGGCTGACGCCTGTTCTATCAAAGCTGCATCGTAGCCCATCAATTCAAGCAGTTTAATTGCATTTCGGGTCGTTGCTTTTCCCTGTAACAATCTGTAATGGAAATAGACATCTCCGTCTCTTACGTCTTCTTCAAAATGGTAATTATCGTAATCTGCCGCAAGCAAATCTGTCAGTTCAATATCATGGGTTGCCGCAAAGCACAGGATATCGGACATTCCCAGCGACTTTAATATCTGCGTGGAAGCTGCAATCCTCTCTACGGTATTGGTTCCTCTAAGCACCTCATCCACAAAGCAAAGCACAGGACGCTCTCCTGCAGCCGCCGCATCCAGAATCCTCTTTAAGGACTTTATCTCCACAATATAATAGCTTTCTCCGCCACCAATATTATCCCGAAGAGACATCGAGGAATAAATGTAAAAGAAGGCACCTGCATAATGCTTTGCAAGGCAGGTATTTACAGTCTGGGCAAGCAGTGCATTCAGTGCAACGGTTTTCAGGAAGGTAGACTTACCCGATGCATTGGAGCCGGTGAGCAGTACTCCCTTCTTTGCCGTAATACTGTTTTTTACGGGATTGCTAAGAAGCGGGTGATACCCGTCCTGCATCTCCAGATACTCTTCTTCCGTAAACTCGGGAATACAGTAGTCCCCATTCAGGGACTGTCTGTAAATCCATACGGAAATCACCGTTTCCAGATAGCCCACAATACCGATTAGGGCATCCACATCTTCAATATGCCCTCTCAAGCCCTTTAACATACCGTTGAACTTCATCAAATCCACATGAAATATCATCCGCACATAATCTAAAAACATGGAAATAATATCACCGGAGGAATTTCCTCTTGTGGCAGACATTACCCAGAATGAATTTCTGCGGATTCCCTGTAACGCACGCTTATGCCTCTTCATGCGCTCCCATTCCTGCGCACATACCGGTACAGGATGCTTCTCCAGCTCGTCACATACCTCCATCAGACGGATTACATAAGCAAAACTCGTAATATACGGGTCAATATCCGATTTCTCTGAAAAATAGGTGACAATGTTGTAAATAATCAGCACTACAATTCCCATAATGGCAAGAGAAAAATTTACCCACAGCATACCGATGAGAGGAAGAAACAGCAGATCACATATTATGTTCTTCAGATTGGAACGTTCTCCCAGATAATCCAGATTATCCATGTAATCATAAAGAGAGTACTTTCCCATATATCCAAGCTTCCTCAAGGTAAGCTGGGTACGGATTCTTGCCTCCGGGTTTGCCCCGAAATACTCCGTCAGTTCCTCCATACGCCGGATGGCTTCCCTGTCCCGCAAAGGTGTCCTCAGGGTGTAGTACAAAAATTCCTCTCCCGAGGCGGAAAGCGTATAGTTCATACGCTTAAATACATCATCCATGGACAGGTCGTCCCATGTAATATCATCTATCTGCCCGGGTTCTAAATGCCTTTCAAAATAACTTCCCATTCTCACATATCGTTCGGGAGAATAGGTTTTATGATTTAATTCACAGTAATTCTCCTGCAGCTTTTTAATAAACTTTTTTTCTTCCTTCGCGTTCTGATACCACTCTCTTACAAAAATCACAAGAAGAAACGCAGCCGCAGCCGCAATAAATATTATATACTCCATCTGTCTAATTCCTTAAATGTTATTTATTCCCCCAAAATACGACGGACAATCCCGTCACACTGCGCATAAATATCCTCCGCAGCTTCCCCGATTCCGAACTCTCCGTTCCGATATAAAATCTTTCCGCCAATCATGGTCATGGATACATTGGACTTGCTTCCGCTGTATACGATATTCTTCGGGATGTTATGTATGGGCTGCATATTGGGCTGCTGTAAATCAATCAGAATCATGTCCGCTTTCTTGCCCTCTGCCAACACATCACAATCCTTTAATCCCATGGCATTCGCACCGTTTACCGTAGCCATGGCAAGTACCTCTGTTGCATCCAGACTGGCTGCATCGTCCTCACGAACCTTGCTTAATCCCGACACAAGAAACATTTCCCGGAACATATCAAGACAGTTGTTGCTGGCCGGACCGTCCGTTCCGATTGCAACGGGAATTTTCCGCTTGCCGAAAGCTGCAATGGGCGCAATACCGCTTGCCAGTTTTAAATTGGACGCGGGATTTGTTACCGCCGTAAGCTTACGCTTGCTGAACACATCCAAATCTGCCTCTGTCATGTGAACACAGTGATAGCCGCCGCCTCCGAAATCAAAGATACCCAGGCCGTCCAAAAATACCGCCGGAGTCATTCCGTGTCTTGCTTTGCATTCCTCCACCTCATGCTTTGTTTCTGCCAGATGGGTATATACAGGTGCCTTAAACTTGTGTGCCAGCTGAGACACCTTGTACAGTAAATCCT
>JAZQCX010000113.1:0-25923 GCA_045546495.1 Acetatifactor sp.
ACTGACCATGCATGACTTCCGCATCGTTACAGGCCCCACCCATACGAATCTGATTTTCGATGTGGTAACTCCGTACGACTTCTCCGTACCTGATGCAAAACTGATAGAAGAAATCGCAACGCGGGTACAAAAAGATAATCCAAATTACTTTGTTGTCATTGAGGTTGATAAACAGATGATATAGCAATGAACCACACGGGTTTTAGCATGTCCCGCAGAAAACATTTCACAAAGGCTGACTAGAAATTTCAAACAGAAACACATGTAAAAAATATAGAAACGAGAATAGAAATGCCTCAAATCATTTACCTGACTCCGGCAGAAAGCAAACGGCTGGATGCCCTTGAAAAACGATACCGTAAGCTGGCAAGAACGCAGCTTGAAAGCCGCGTGGCTCACTTCCACCCCATCACGGGCGGTCACTTTACTTCCGTGACCATACGCGACCAGAAAACACGCTGGGGAAGCTGTTCCTCCCGGGGAACCCTCTCCTTTAACTACCGGCTGATATTTGCACCGCCTTGCATTCTGGATTATGTAGTGGTGCACGAGCTTTGTCACCTAACGCACTTAAACCATTCCAAGGATTTCTGGCAGCTGGTGGAATCCGTTATGCCGGATTACAAAATCCATAAAAAGTGGCTTCGGGAGCACGGTCACGAGTTAACCCTGGAACACTACCTGACCGAAAAAGGAATCCCCATACAGCTGTGATGCGCCCGGTTCCGGCTCCGTCGCGTGCACCAAGGCAGGACTGAAAGCCGGGAGTTTCAAACGTGGTGTTTCTGACAAATGTACCTTTGGAATCCCCTATTGTCCGTGTCTTTGTCAACAGAACACACTCCAGCCGCGACCTGTTCGCCCCGGGAGCACACCGGAATGTTGTCGGGAAGCAAATGTGAGAATTTCTTATGTGCGCAACTTTGGAATAGGGTTCGTGTTTTTATGCGCTTGAACAAAAATTGAGTCGTGTCCGCGGGAGGCGGAAAAAGGAGAATGCTCTTTCGCTCATTTTTCCGTCCGACTGCGAACACGACTCTTGTTTTTGTCCCAGCTCATAAAAAGCTCGAACTATCGTAAATTCAAAAGTAAGCACATTAGAAATTCCACATTTTCTGACCCAATAGTACGGTGTGCTCCCGGGGCGTACAAATCGCGGGGAGCGTGTTCTGGTGAAAAGACACGAACCAGATTCCAAAGGTACATTTGAGAAACGCTCACGTTTGCCCCTACGGCTTTCAGTCCTGCCTTGGTGCACGCCACGGAGCCGGAGGCGGGCGCGAACCTATCTGTTTTCGTCTACGAACAGCTGTACACGGCTCTGGATAATGGCTGCCGTATCCTTAGCTGTTTTCTGACCCGAGTAAAATGCACCCATTTCCTCGTTAATGATGTTCAGCACATCTTCGTTGTAGTAGTAAGCTGTGTTCACCTCTTCAATATGCGCAATCAGCTTGTCGAGCTGTGCCTGATTCAGAGGATCTAAGACGATGGCCTCACCGTTAATCCAGAAGGTTTCGTCATACTCTACCTCCTGCTGGGTTTCATAATCAATATAGGTGGGACGCTTCAACGCCTCCTTGGACTCCTCAAGGAACTTATCCCTATGTACGGAAAGTCCCCACTGAAGCTCATCCTGATACTCATCCGTCAGGTAGTATCTTACAAATTCCCAAGCCGCATCCAGGTTCTTGGATTTCGCGGACAACATCAACGTATCGGTTGCAGAAATGTACGCTCCGTTTCCGGTCTGGGTGGGGAAACCTACATAAGTAACCTCCTCCCCGAAGTAACCGTTCAGCTGATAACTCAGGTTAGAGAAATCACCTACGTACATCCGCATCAACAGGGTTTTATTGTTGCGGTACTGGGACTCATAACTCATCCAGTAATCTTCGTTTTCGTAAAGCTTATCCCAATCGATTTCCTCTGGCAAGGTCTTTGCAAATTCCATCATGGAAATGAAATCCTCCGAATCGAAGCTACACTTTCCGGTACTTACATCGATGAAATCCATACCGCAGAACTGCATTGCCTGACTCATAAAATTATCTCTGGTCACTTCGCCAATGGCCTGTGCATCTTCGCCCATGCTATTGAGCACCTGCTTCATCTTTTCTACCGACCAGTCACTTCCGTCCCCTACCAGGGAAGCCTTTGCTATCATTGTCACAATTTCAAATCTGGGAATTACATAGTACAGCTTACCATCCACGGAATACGCATCGAACACATTCTGCATGAATTCTTCCTGTGACAGTTCCTCGTCCTTCTCAATCAGCTTGCTTACATCTGCAATCAGTCCCTTTGAAATATAATTTTCAACAGGTAATCCCGCAGTCAAAAGAATATCCGGCATACCTCCGGTAATAATTTCGTTGTTTAACTGTGTATATCCTGCCTCATAGTCCTCGTAGGAATTCAGATATTCGTATTCCTTGATAACAATTCTGTTTTCCTCGTTAGCTCTGTTATACTCAATTACCCGCTGCTTCAAATTCGAATCCACATAGCTTCCCGCAAGAACGAGCACTGTCTTATCCGGTATCTCCTCCGGTGCAACATAGGTAAACAACGCACCTCTCAAATCGTTCTCGTAATTTTCGGTGAAGAATGCTATAAACCGCTTATCATCCAGCTCTATCAACGTCCGCAAATCCGTAATGTTTACATCAGAGTTGATATAATTCATACGCTCGGTTCCCTGCTCGTCCCCGAGATTATAAGTAAAAATACCGCTGCCGTTCGCATAAATCAAATCCGCGTTCAGTCCGGTTGTCATGGTTCCGTATCCGCCCCATGTCAAAGAGGAGGGTACCGACGCAGGCTCTCCCATGGTATCTGTCGCCATGTCATAGTCCACCAGATAACATTTCGACCAATCGTCCACATCGTTGTACATCATTTTCAGTTTATCTCCGCCCTGGGGAAGAATAAACCGGCTATTCATAAACATATCCGTATACTCAGCGGGAAGTCCTTTACGCTCACCCACCGTACCATCACTGCTTACGGGCATTCTGTACACATTTTCACCCATTAACAATACCGTAAGCCCGCCGTCCTCCATGGGTAAAACATGAGATACACTAATCCATTCCCCGGATTCACCCTGATTACCGATGCCCTCTACCTGTGTCATCCAGCGAAGGCTACCGTCTGCGTTCCAGCAACAGATATAATTTCTTTCCACGCTCGCCTCAGGCTTCGCGTAGTTTTCGTAATAATAATTACGGATACCGTACACCGTTCCGTCCCCCGCCATGGCGAAGTTGCCGTATCCGCTGTACTCCCATACATTTTCAAAATCCTCCGGTAAAATCACGTCCTCATCGGGCATTACCGCGAATCCCGGATCCACCTCTGCCGCAGGCTCTGCGGTATCGCTTGTTTCCGCACCGGCGGTAGTCTCCGCTGCTTCTGTTTCCGCGCTCTCTGTGGTTTCTGCCGATTCAGCCGCCTCGGAAGCTACCGCAGAGGAAGCAAGCTTCATCAATGCCTCCGGTCCCGCTGCCCACGCCAGTGCTTCTGCCTCGGTCATGGAAACTCTGGGCTGAATCGCGCCTCCGGATTCCGGGGTCTGTGCATCTCCGGTTCCTTCCTCTACCTCCGGCTTTTCCTCCACCGGCTGCTCCATCTCCGTTATTTTCATGTCGGAGCCATCCTGCTCCATACTCATTACCTGAATGGAAGTCGAACCATCCTGCCAGTTTTCTACCTGAAACAGGACATAAACCCGACCATCTTCACCCAGTCTGCTTGCCCATACATTACTGTAACCCTTCTCATCGTCAATCAGTTCTGGCACGTCAAACTCGTTTAACTTATAAACGTTCTGTTTTGCCAGCGCAGCATTCGCATTTCCTTTCTTGCCGCCCGCATCGCCTTCTCCGCAGGCACACAGACCTACACTTAATGTAAGTGCAAGTGCCATGCTCAGTACCTTTTTCAATCCTCTCTTTTTCATTTTTTCTCCTCCTCTACGCCATTAATCGACTGTTCTTCTGCCGGTTTACCGCTTAACTGCATCTTTTCTTTAAATCGTTCCTTTGGCTGCCACTTCACTTTAGATGGCTTCTTCTCCTTGGGCCGTACTTCCGCTAAATCCTTTTGTTTCACTCGCGCCTCACGGTGTTTTTCCAGCCTCCGCTCGGCTTTGTCCTTTAATCCCAAAAGCTTTTCCTTAATAGTCCAGCCCTTATGTCTCCACCATTTCACAGACAGAACAAGTGCCACAATCACGGCATAGGTCAGAAACAACAGCTGAAACAGCGTTATCAATGCCAGAATATCCTCTAAGCCTCTTGCAACATTTTCCCAATAGGGATAAATAATCGCTTTGGCATTCATGGAACGTGCACCAAACTGCCTGAGTACCTTTAACTCCGACAGGAAAGAATACCGTCCGGAATTTTCCACCACCTCGGTTTCTTTCTCATCCGTTCCGAGCTTTTCCTCAATAAACTGATATGCAAAGTCAGACACCGGATTCGGCATTACGATTTCATAATGGTTAATGCCGTTGCAGCTTCCAAGCTCAGACAGAGTCTGGTAAGACACATATATCACCGTACTGTCCAGTCCCGCTTTCTTCTCTAAAATACCATCCGCACGCTGTACAACACCGGTCACGATATGAGGCACACCGTTTATATATACCGTCATGCCCGCAACGTTCGAGGAACCGAACAGCTGCCAAGCCGCATCCTCATCAATAACGCAGTAATCCTGCATCAGGTCATTTCCGGAAAAATATGCCCCGTACAGTAGCTTCTCCGGATGAAACAGGAAGAAGTCCCCGCCGATTCCGATGGCATCCGCCTCTACTTTTCCGTTTTCCGTGGAAACGGTAATCTTACCGTCTGCACTGTACGCATCTGCCCAGAGACGTGCACCGGGGTTCTCTGATTCCTGCAATACTCCGGCATCCTTTAGGGCACTGTCAATGCTATGTTCAAATTCTAAAATCTTGTCCTGTGTAATATACGCATTCACGGAGAAAAAACAGCTCACCTGTGCAGCCTCACCATCCGGGCTCCAACGCTTCGCCATTTCCTGCGAAGGCTGGCTGTTTCCCAATCGGCCGACAACCAGCGTAAATATCAGGAACACCAGAAATGACACCGCTCCGCTTATGCAAAATATGAGTTTTTTCATGACTCACCTCTTTTCCTCATGCAGAGGTCTGTTTCAGCCGGCTTTCCGTCGGGAGAATCCCTTAATTCTCCGTCAGGCGCACCAGCTTTCCTGCTTCAACGGGAGCAGACGCCGTAGTAATTACATACTCATATCCGTAAAGACTTCCCGTAACTGCCGTCAATGTATCGTCACTTGCCAGTACCTCTACATCCACTCTGGTCGCAACATAACGGTTACCCAAGGGACTGGATTTAGACTCTACAATCAGAATAAATTTACCGTTGTTATCCTCTCGGATTGCACTGTTGGGCACGGTAAAATCAAACATGGCACTCTTCTGTCCCACAGAAATGCTCAAAGACTGTCCTGCCACCACGCTGCCCTTTACATCAAAGGTTAAAAGCTTCTTCTGACCGGGATCGGTGGTATCCGGCTTAATGGATGCCAGTGTTACATCCACATCATCATAACGCCACGCATTGGCAAGCTCTGCCTTATCTCCTACCGACAGCTGTCTTGCCTGAGCATTTGTCACCGAAAGCGTCATGGTATAACCCTTGCCCTCCGGCTGCAAAATCACCACAGGAACTGCAGCAGAGGTACTGTTACCGGCAGTTACGTTAATCGCCGTCACCGTACCGGAAATTTCTGCATCAATGGTAGCATTGGTGGTCTTTTCCGTCAGCTCATCCACCTTTTCACGCGCCTTGTCTATGGCGTCCTGATAGCCCTTTAAGCCCTCTATGTTGGTGATGGACTTTACAAGCTCTGCCAATGCTTCTTCCTTCTCCGTCAACACCTTCTGCGCTGCCGTCAGCTCCTTCTCTGCATGGTAAAGAGAAAGCTTATGTTCATTCATCTGGCTTGTAAGGCTGCTGATAGCTCCCGCATTACCCTTCTTGGAATCCAGCGCCTGCTGAGCCTTTTCCAGCGTCAGCTGAGCGTTGTTGTACTTTGCCTGGGCATCATTCTTTGCTTGAATTGCAGTAGCAACATCCTCTCTCAATTGTTCATATGCCGCGTCGCCCTCATATTTATCAGAACCACTGACTGTTATCACATAATCCCTATCTGCCTCTACTTCTGCCAACTTATTCTCCGCCGCCGTCAGTTCATTCTGCGCTGCCGTCAAAGCATTCTTGGCGTTTTCTACTGCTTTTTCTTCCTCGGAAACATCCTCCGTATCTTCCGGTGTAATAGAAATTTGCATCTCAAAATCAGCTATCAGTTGCTTTAATCTTGCCGCCTCTGCTTCCCAGCTGTCTACATTTTTTTCAGCTGTTGTAATCGCCTGCTGGTAGGAGGTGATTTTTTTCCTGTAAGTTTCCGCAGAAACATCATCGTTTGCCGCATTCACATCCGCTGCGGTAATATCCGCAGACAACAGGGCTTTATCGTAGGCGCTCTGCGCTGCTTCCAACTCCGCTCTGGCAGTCTTCAGCTCCTCGCTCTCCGAATCCTCCAGATAGCAAAGCACATCACCCTTCTGTACCATGTCGCCAACCCGCACAGCCACACCGGATACCTTTCTTGTTTCGGTCACCATAATTTCATAGGGCTCCCCGCTCTCAACCACACCGGTTCCGCGGATTTTCGCCGTAATGGTACCGGACTGCACATACTGGGTTGCAACCTCCGGCAGGGAATAATTTTGAATAGTATTGGAGAAAAACGTCAACACCAGCAATACGGATAAAAATACAATGGCTGCCGTTTTGACCCACTCTCTTTTTTTGCTTCCGTTCTCACTCATCTTTCTTTCCTCACGATTTCATTCTGCAAGCTTCGTTCTTATACTCTTTGTTTTCTTTTTATAGTCCGGTTTCCGTTTGGCAAGCGTAAATTCCCGCGGTCTGCCCGACCGGTATTATCCCTTAATGCCGCCCTGATAGGTGATTCCGTCCACCAGATATTCCTCACCGTAAAGGAATATCAACAGGCTGGGCACCATGTAAATGGTAGCCACGGCAAACGCCAGACCGATTTCACCGGCATTGATTTTACTCAAGAATACCGATAACGGATGCGTTTCCTGATCGGTAAGCAAGATCAGCGGCTGCTCTACCATATTCCAATAATCAATAAATACAAGAATGGCCGCAGAACTTATCACTCCCTTACAAAGGGGCATACAGATTTTTCTGTATATCTGCCATTCACCGGCGCCGTCGATTTGCGCCGCTTCTATCACACCGTCCGGTATCCTGCGCATAAACTTTGTAATCAGGAATACCGCAAAGGGCGAAAAGATACCCGGCAGCCAGATAGCCCAGTTTGTATCCAGAAGATTCAGCCAGTCGCTGACAAGATAATTGGGCACCAGCGTTACCTGATAAGGCATCAGCATCAGTATAATGTATATAAAGAAAATCATTTCCCGAATCCGGCCTCTGTATCTTGCAAAGCCATAGGAAGCAAAGGATGCCACCAGAAGCTGGAATACTACAATCGGTCCCGTCAGGATTACGGAATTCCAAAATTTCAAAAGGTAATCCGGGCTCTTAAACAGTACTGTAATATACTGGCTGAAGGAAACCATATCGGGAATAAATTTCAGGTTCACCTTCTCGGATATGTAAACCTTTCCTCCTGTCTCGCTTACCGCAAAAACCGAGCCGTAATTTGCCGAAATCTCCGAGGCTGCCATAAAGGAATTTGTTATGGTAAGCACTATGGGCATCAGGAACAAAATCGCAAAGGATGCCGCAATCAGCGTTGCCATAGCTATTTTTACCACAGAAAAAATACGTTTTCTTTTTACCCTGCGGCTTCTGACAGCCGTCCGCCCGGGGATGCTTTGTTTTCTCATCCTTCCACATCCTTTCCGAACTTATTTTCCGCAAGGAACAGTATTCCGATGATTACTACCATAACAAGCGACATCAAAATCGCCGCCGCTGACAAGGTCTGATAATCAAGGGATTTAAACTTATTGTTCATAAAATGCTGCAACATATATATGGTATCGTACGGATAATCTCCCGTCAACAGGTATACCTCTCTGAATACCTTAAAGGAACTGATTAAGGACATAATCGTCACAAACAGGATAGTCGAGGAAAGATACCTGATTTTTATGTGGAAGAATATTTTCAGGGGTGTTGCACTCTCCAACCGCGCCACCTCCAGAATATCCTTTGGAACGCTGGCAAGTGCCGCCATAAACAATATCATGTTGTAGCCCAAATTCTTCCAAAGGAACAAGATTACAACCACTATCTGAGCATACTCCGATTTCATCCAGTCGATTTTATCCAGTCCAAACAGCGCAAGGAAGTCATTTACCGCACCGTTGTAATGAAACAGTACCTGCCATATGAGCACAATGGACGCCACCGGCACCATCATGGGGCTCAGGAAGAAGGTACGGAACTGGCTGCGGAAGGGAAGCTTCGACTCCAATACAATCGCCAGAAGCAGAGAAAGCACCACCGCAAGGGGAACCGACACCAGTGAAAAACTCAGTGTATTTTTTACTGCTCTTTGGAAAGCACCGTTGTCCATAACGGACAGGAAATTTTCCAAAAAAACAAAATCCCCGTTAACCGGATTGTCTACCATGGAGTAGTAGATAATCACAATAAACGGCAAAACAAAAAACAGGGAAACGCCAAGAAAGCTGGGAGCAATAAATGCCCCCGAGCTTCTCTTCAGCTTCTTAAATCGCTTTGTTGCTTTATGCAGTTTTTGTTTTTCGAGAGTACTTTCCTCTACTCCCTTTTTCCGCTTTCTGCTCACTTCTTAAACCTCTGTCTCTTAGCTGTTCTCATCTACAAAAAGCTGTACGCGGCTTTGAATAATCTTTGCCACCTCATCTGCTGACTTTTGTCCCGCAAACAATGCAGCTGCCTCTTCCGTTATAATTTTTATAATATCCTCACTTCCCGTAGAACTGGGCTTTGCATTTTCCATCAGACCGAGAACCACGTCTACCTCTTCCTTTGTAGGAATGCGGTAGGTGTACTCCCAACCGTCCTCATAGCCGATGCCGTATCCGCCGCCGATGACAATAGGCTCACCGTTTTCGTCCTTTATCACCGCACCGTTTTCGTCTGTTGCGTACTCTACCTTGCAAGCCTCTTCTGCCATTTTTGCAAGCTCGTTTTTATTAGTCGAGAAGCCGTAGTCGTAATCTGACTGTTCGGAAGTTAAGTAGGACTCAATGAATTCCCACGCTCCGTCTTTCACATCAGATTTCTTTGTGATGGCATAGCCTGCACTTGTCTGCAGCAGATGTCCGCCTGTTCCGTCCGCAGAAGGGAATCCGATAAACACCAAATCTCCCTCATATATCTCATTGTACAACTGTACCTCATCAAAATTGTAGATATACGTGTAGGACAAAAGCACCTCGCCGTTCTGGATTTTTGTAGGCTCCGATGCATCATCGGCGCTCCAGTCGTACTCCTTGGGGAATCGTGCCGCAAGCTCCAGCAGCTCTTTAAATTCCTGTGAGTCAAAGCTGCACTTTCCGCTCTCCCAATCAATAAACAAATCCTCATTATAGGTCATGAAAATCTGTAACATAATTTCCTGGGTCATACCCTCGAACAAAGACGCATCCGGATTTGCATTGGCATAAGCCGCCAGTTCACTCAGGGTCCAGCCGCTTTCCGTTCCCAAATCGGAGGCACGACCTGCTATGGTCATCATCTCGAAGCTCTTGGGAATACAAACCAGCTTTCCGTCAAAAGTAAATGCTTCCATTACATTTTCCAGATAATCCTCTTTGCTGAGATTCTCACTCTTGTCAAGATACGATGCCAGGTCCTCAAATATACCCTTAGATGCCAGTCTCTCCGGATTCAGATTGCTTAAATTAACAATATCCGGACAATTCTTGGATGTCAAATCATTGTTGAGAGCTGTAACCGCATCGGACCATGTATCTTCACCATAATTATCATAGTCCACATACTGCTTAATGGAAATACGGTATTCGTCGTTACTGCGGTTAAACTTTACGGCTGCCGCCTGCAAATCGGAGTCCGTAAACATGGTTCCGATTAAAATCTGCTTTTTCTGGGCAACTTCCTTCGCAGGCGTCTTGGTCAAAAGAGCAATGCCTCTCTCGTCCGTACTCCAGTCCTCATATGCCGCTATCATTCTGCCGTCCGAAAGCGCACCTACCATATTTACAAAGGAGCCGTTGATATCGCTGTCCAGCCAGTCAAAAGCCGCTTCACAGGTCTGATTTTCCAAATCATATTCGTACACGGTGCTTCCGTCATGGATAACAAAATCCTTCTCCGCGCCCGCATAAATTCTTTCTCCGTTACTGCTTCGGAAATTTTCGTATGTATTGCTCACCTTGCGGCTTGCAAAATCAATTTCCGACAAAATATATTTGCTTTCTCCGGTGGAATAATCGAAGCATCCCACATAAACCTTACCGTTCTTTCCCACACCGGCTGCATTGACCCAGCTGTCGGTTCCCATGTTTAAATCCGCCGCGCCGCAGCTGTTGCCTTCCGCATCAATCAGAAATACCTTTCTGTCTGCAACCAGATAGAAATTGCCCTCCGGATCCGCTAAGATATTCCGGATATAGCTGTTTTCCTCGTCATTTCCCATAACCTCGCGCAAATCGGTATTAAAAATCTCGTTGCCGGAGGCATCCAGCTTTACAAAGCTGTCCCAGGACTCATACTCTCCGTTGGCAGAGCTTCGGTACGTATTTAAAACAACTCCGATGCCCTCTTCCAGCGCTACAAATCCATGTACGCTCTGTCCGCTGTAGGAACCATCCTCAGTATTTTCATTGGTCTCCATCGGAATCATCAGTTCCTGAGTTGTTTTATCCGTAAGAGAATATTTCTTAATGTACTGCTCATAGTTCTGGGTCTCCTCATTCCAGCTTCCCGAGGAATAATAGAGTGCATCTCCCATAACCTGCATATCGTAGTAGGATACGTCCTCATCTGCCAGTTCAACAAACTCGGGAACCCAGACAAATTCTTTTGCCTTTCTGTCGCTTCCTCCCGCATCACTGCCGTCACTTCCGCAGGCTGCCATGGAAACAGCCGCCAAACCGGAAAGCAGCAACGCCATAAAACGCAATTTTCCTTTTTTCATAACACAACTCCTCTCTGCTTCGAAACTTCCATTTTACGAACGCCCCATTTGCGTCCGCCCCCCTGTTCCGAAGAAAAAACTCAATATGTAGTCCGTTTCAAACTACATATTGAGTATATCACATCAGCCACTAAAACGCATATTAAGATTTTATGAAGAAATTTATGAATTCCTTTATGTTTCCTTTTTCACTGTTTCTCACCACAGGCACGACCGTAAAGTTCCATTCTTTCCAACAGTTTTTCCCTGATTTCTTTTGTAAAGAATCCGGGGTACGCCCGCCATGTCCAGTTATTTCCAACCGTAGACGGCTGATTCATCCTCGCTTCACTGCCAAGTTCCAGCAAATCCTGCATCTGTACGATGGTTACATCAGCCACACTTCCCCACAGCTCATCCATCATCCTCCAGCTTGCACTTTCTCCCTCCGTCGGATTCAGATATTCCCTTGCATACGCCGCATCCTCCGGCTTTGCTGTCGCAAACCATCCAAGTATTGTATCGTTGTCATGGGTTCCCGTGTACGCAATACAATTTTTCACATACCGGTAAGGCAGATACTCTGTTCCGCTTTCATCCCGACTGTCAAAGCCAAGCTCCATTACCTTCATCCCAGGAAACCCACTGTCCTTCAACAGCTGTCTCACCGAATCCGTAAGATATCCGAGGTCCTCCGCAATGATGGGCTGTCTGCCGATGGAACGCTCTACCGCCCGAAACAGCTTCATACCGGGCCCCTGCTTCCACACCCCGTTCTTTGCATTTTCTTCCCCGTAGGGAATGGCATAATAGGAATCAAAGCCTCTGAAATGGTCTATGCGCAACACATCATAAACTTCACACAGGTAACCGATTCTTCTTACCCACCATGCAAAATCCGTCTTCTCCATGTATTCCCAGTCAAACAACGGATTGCCCCAAAGCTGGCCATCAGCGGCAAACCCGTCGGGCGGGCAGCCTGCCACCTCTCTTGGCACCTTTTCCTCATCTAACTGAAATAATTCCGGGTGTGCCCATACATCCACGCTGTCCAGTGCCACATAAATAGGCAGGTCTCCGATAATTGCCACACCCTTTTCGGTTGCATATTTTTTCAGTTCCTTCCATTGGCCGAAAAAGAGGTACTGCACTATCTTCCAAAATTGTATGTCTTCTGCAAGGTTCTCCCTTGCCTGCTCAAGTGCCTTTGAATTCCGATTCCTAAGCTCCTGCTTCCAATCACTCCACGCTGCTCCGCCGTGCGCCTCCTTCAATGCCATAAAAAGCGAAAAATCCGAAAGCCAGAATTCATTGTCATCACAAAAATCCAAAAAATCAGGCCGCTCCTTTTTTAGGAAATTTTTCGCCGCCTTACGAAGCACCGGATACCGTTTTTCATAAAGAATACCGTAATCCACTCTTTCAGGCACCTCACCCCATTGTACGGTCTCATAATCCGACTTTTCCAAAAGTCCCTGCTTTTCCAGTTCCTCCATATCAATAAAATAAGGATTTCCCGCAAAGGTGGAGTAAGACTGGTAGGGGGAATCCCCGTAACTGGTGGGGCATATGGGAAGCATCTGCCAATAATGCTGACCGCTCTCACACAAAGCATCCACAAACTCCCTCGCCGCCCGTCCCATAGTTCCGATACCGTAAGGGGACGGCAGGGACGAAAGATGCATCAGGACGCCGCTTTTCCTCAATTTAATCACGCTCCATTCATTTGCTGTCTCTACCTAAGTTGTATTTACAGCTTTCTTGTACTCTCACCCTGAACAAAGTGAAAAGGCGTCTGTTCTCTTACTGCTTCCGCCTCTGTCTGTATGCACTGCAGCAGAATTTCAACACTTCGCTCCGCAATCAGCGCACCGGGCTGCTGTATGGTGGTAAGCCGGGGCGTCACATACTGCCCCATTTCAATGCCATCGAAGCCCACCACTGAAATATCCTCCGGTACCCGTTTCCCGCAATCGCCAATGGCACGGATTGCTCCAAGGGCCGTCACATCAGACATGGCAAACACAGCTGTAATATCAGGTCTTTTCTCCAACAACTCCCGCATAGCCTGATAACCGCTTTCCATAGTAAACCGGGAACAGACAAACTGGGTATCCGCATCAAATGCTACCCCCGCCCCCCGAAAAGCACTCTGACAGCCCTCGTATCGGATTCGCGCGGGATTGGAATGCTCCACCTCACCACCTAAAATACCGATGCAGGTATGTCCCAGCGAAATCAGATGGCTCACAACCGTCCGCGCCGCCTCATAATCATTTACACTGACACTGGACAGATTCGGGAAATCAAGTCCCTCCGAGGAGTTTGTCACCATCACACAGGGCACATCCACAAGGGCAAACCGCTCCTTGAAATTCTCCTTGTTACTACCCAGAAAGAGAATGCCTCTGGGCTGGCTGTCCCGGCACACCTGAAGCGCCTGCTCCACCTCGTGCTCATCCTCATTCACATAATAAACCAGACAGGCATATCCCTTTTTCAGAATCAGACTTTGCAGCATCTCCACAAGTCCCGCAAAAAGCATATTCTTCCGTCCCTTGACAATCACGGCAATCCCGTTGTTATACTGTTGCTTTAAAAGCTTTGCAACATTGTTGAGCCGGAAGTGGTATTTATCTACCACCTCCATTACCCGTCTTCTCGCTTCCTCGGAAACACCCGGCTGATTGTTCAGCACTCTGGAGACCGTTCCTACCGCATATCCCGATTCGTTGGCTATGTCCTTTATCGTCATATCGTACTTCTCCGCTTCTTTGGATTTTACCCCTTTACCGCACCTGCGGCTACGCCCTTGATGATATATTTCTGGCAGAACAGATACAGTATAATCACCGGCAGAATACTAATCATAATCACCGCCATGGTAGCACCCAAATCTACCGTACCGTAGCTTCCCTTCAAGTACTGTACATGGATGGGAATTGTCATATACTCCGTTCTGTCCAGTACCAGATAGGGCAACAGGTAGTCGTTCCAAATCCACATTACCTCCAGCACCGCCACGGAAATCATGGTGGATTTCAGCATGGGAAATACAACCTTAAAGTAAGTGGTAACGGCACCACAGCCGTCTATTGCCGCCGCTTCCTCGATTTCCAGAGGTATGCTCTTAATAAAGCCCGTAAACATAAATACCGCAAGTCCCGCACCGAAGCCGAGGTATACAATAGGTATCGTCCAAGGGGTATTCAGCCCCAGCCTATCCGCCGTACTGGAAAGCGTAAACATGACCATCTGGAACGGTATAATCATGGAAAATACGCAGAGGTAATACACAATCTTGGAAACCATGTCGTTCACCCGGACAATATACCAGGCTGTCATGGAGGTACAAAGCAGGATTAGCGCCGTACCTACCAGCGTAATATAAAAGCTGTAAAATACCGAGTTCAAAAAGGGATAGTTTCCGAAGGTTATACCCTTCAAATAATTATCCCAGCCCACAAAGGACTCCGCATTGGGTAAGGCAAAGGGATCCGTATTTACATACGAATTCTGCTTAAAGGAGTTTATCAGCACTTCAAAAACAGGAACCAGATATACAATACTGATTAACGCAAATACCACCGTAAGCAAACGGTTTCCTATGGTTCTTTTTCCTTTCATTACTGCTGCACCTCCTTTTCCCGGGTAAACCGCAGCTGTAACAATGCCAAGGCCGCAACCAGAATAAAGAACAAAACCGCCTTTGCCTGTGCTACACCACGGCTGTTGGCATTGGCGTAGAAGGTCTGAAAAATGTCCAGTGCAAGCATCTGGGTTGTACTGATCATTTCTCCGTTCTCGCCGAATTTTACCGGCATGCCGCCGGTCAGGGCAAGGTTCTGGTCAAACAGCTTAAAGGAGTTTGTCATGGTCAGGAATACGCAAATGGTAACGGAGCTCATTACATTGGGAATGGTAATCCGCCAAAGGGTCTGCCACTTGCTTGCACCGTCAATTTTAGCAGCCTCCATCATATCCTCCGGGATACTCTGCAAGCCCGCAATGTAAATAATCATCATATAGCCCACCTGTTGCCAGCACATAAGGATTATCAATCCCCAGAAGCCGTAGCGCGTCTCCGCCAGCAGAAAGGTCCCGTACCTTTGTAAAATACCGTTAAAAATCATGGACCAGATATAGCCCAAAACAATTCCGCCAATCAGATTCGGCATAAAAAATACGGTTCGGAAAATATTTGCCCCCTTGATATCCTGCGTCAGGAAATAGGCAACCGTAAATGCCAACAGGTTGATGGCAACAATAGATACCAGCGCAAATGCCGCTGTATATAAAAAGGAATATCGAAAGCCCGGATCCTGCACTGCCTTTACATAATTCTCAAAGCCGATAAATTCCGCATCCCGGGGGATGGTGAATTTACAGAAGGAAAGATACATTCCCTGAATGAAAGGCCAGACAAAGCCGATGCAGAAGGCCAAAATGGTCGGCAGCATAAACAGAACAAAGCACTTGCGAATCGGTCTGGCAATCAGTCTGCTGTTCATAGATGCCGCAGAAGGTTTTCTCTTTTTCGCTTTCATATGTCACACCTTATTTCTAAATCAAACTATTGATGGTAACTTATTAAATACTGCTTTTGAATTGAAATCGGAGAGAGCGCACAGCCCTCTCCGACAGTTTATCATATTTTCATTATTGTGTCTTGTACTGATTTGCCCAGCCGTCCACATAAGCGATTACAACATCATCCCAGCTGCCGCCGTTTGCGGAATACTGCAGGAGTGCGGATACAACAGCCTCTCTCCACTGTTCCACGTTGGGAGTATAGTTGAATGCCCATGTTACAACATACTTTCCGTCAGCAATCAGATCGTTTGCCGCGGTGAAGAATACATTCTCGGACTGCTTTGCACTCTTGAAGGGAATGGGACCGAACTGCTCTGCCATCATGGTGGTTCCTGCCTCGGAGGTTACAACCCACTTCATAAAATCAAGGGTTGCCTGAATATCCGCCTCGGAAGCCTTGCTGTTTACTGCCCAGCAGTTCTCGGTACCACAGCAAAGTGCTGCATCTTCTTCACCTTCTACACCTGTGTAGATGGGAATCATGGTCAAATCATCGGGATTCATCTTGAAGCCCTTGCTGTCGTCGGTCACAAGGTTTGCATACTCCCATGAACCGTTCTGGAAAAATACCGCTTCACCACGTCCGAACTCTGCCTCTGACTCGTCTCCTGTCTTGGTTGCCAGCTGTCCGGGTTCACAGGTTGCATTGTTGATATACAAATCCCAAATGTTCTTGTAGTTATCCAGATAAGCCCCGGTAACCGTTGCAGGCTGGGATGTTACATTGTCATCGCGGAACTCATAATACAAAGGCATATTCGCCAGATGTCCGGAAAATCTCCAGGAAGAGCTGGAATCCAGACCTGCGGATGAGAATGCAGAGAAGCCAAGCTCCTCGGAACGAGCAGTAATATCCTCGGCAACTGCTTTCAGGGAAGCGAAATCGGTAATGTCGGACACCTCATAGCCTGCCTGCTTCAGCAATGCCTTATTGGTGATGATACCGAATGCCTCGTAACAATAACCGATTGCATAAACCTCACCATTCTCACCCTTCAGATTGAAATCGTCGGTTGTCATTTCTTTATATACGTCTGTATTGGACAGGTCAAGGCAATAATCCTTCCAGGTATCAAGTGCTGCCTGATTACCGCACTGGAACAGCGTGGGCGCACTGGACTTTCCCATCTCAGTTGTCAAAGTTGCCTCATATTCACCGGAAGCAGCCGTAACGACCTTAACCTTAACACCTGTCTCCGCTGTATACTGCTTTGCCAACTCCTGCCATGCTGCATCTGCCTCGGGCTTAAAATTCAGATAATAAACCTCACCCTTCTCTTCCCCGCAGCCTGTCAGCATGGAAGCTGCCATTACACCTGTCAAAAGTGTTGCCATAAGTTTCTTTTTCATACGCATCCTCCCTAGTTTTGAAACGTTTCCATTTTTCTCCAAATTTTTCTCAGAGCTTTCGCAGCATGCTCTGAGATTATTTGGAAACGTTTCATTTTCTTGTGAGTTAACTATAACCCATTTACTAAAAAATTGCAACCTCTTTTTATATTTTTGTCTTTTTCTGAAATTATCCACCTGACATTTTGTATACTTTTCACAAACCATATCTTGGCTTCTTTCCTTTCTGGCAATCATCGGAGCTTTTTGCTATAATAAAGCGGTTAGGAGGGTAAACATCCATGCATTTTTATTTAAACCGGATAAAAACCTTAAATCAGTCACAGCCAAAAAAAGAAAATTCGGGAAATAAACGTTGGAGTCTCGGCTGTCTCGTTTTATTTGCAGTAGCTCTCCTTTTCCGTATTATTCTTGCCGCCGTATCGGACGGCTTTTCTTCTGATATCAGCTGTTTTTCCTATTGGGCAAACCGCATGTTTGAGATTGGTCCCGCCGGCTTTTATTCTCCGGAGGTTTTTACGGACTATCCTCCCGGGTACATGTACATCCTATACCCTATCGGTGCGATTCTCTCCCTGTTAAAAGTTCCTTATATGAGTGCCGCACACCTGATTATCTTACGTCTTCCCGCAGTTTTTTGCGATTTAGTCTGCGGGGTAATGCTGTATCGTCAGGCAAAGCATTCCCTCTCCGAATCCTGGTCTCTGGTACTGTCCGCACTATTCTTATTGAATCCTGCGGTCATTCAGAATTCCTCCGTCTGGGGACAGGTTGATTCTGTTTTTACTTTTACCCTTGTCCTCATGCTGCTTTTCCTCTGTAATCGGAAAATGCTGCAAGCCTACATCGCCTTTGGTGCCGCTCTTCTCATTAAACCTCAGGCTCTGTTTCTTGCACCGGTAATTCTTCTTGTATTTTTAAATTATGTGATTTTTGAAAATTTTACTCTAAAGAGACTACTGCTCCATCTGGGACAGATTATCGCAACCATGACAGGCATGCTTCTTCTCTGCCTTCCCTTTGGTTTGTCCAATGTCTGGCACCAATATTTTTCCACGGTTTCCTCCTACCCCTACGCCTCTGTCAACGCAGCAAATTTGTGGACACTTCTTGGAAAAAACTGGGTTCACCAAAGCGAGCTTCTTTTAGGACTACCGCTGTTTGGGTGGGGCATTCTTTTTATTCTTTTACTATTTATTGCTGCTTTTTTGCTCTTTTGGCATAACCGGACAGATGCTTCCTTTCCCTTTTTCCTGAGTGCTTTCCTGACCGGTTCTATCTTTTTCTTTTCCGTGCGAATGCATGAGCGGTATATTTACCCCGCCATGCTGTTCTTACTGTTTGCATTTGTATATAAGCCCTGCAAGCAGCTTTTGTATTGCTACACCGCTCTTACGCTGATGCATTTTACCAATACGACTCATGTACTGTATTACTATAACCCGGAAAATTATGGTGTGACTGCCTCTTTTCTTCCCCTTGCCGCTTTCGGCATGTTTTTGGCAATGGGCTTTCTTTACTTTCTTACCGTGATGCAGTATACCCCGTTGGGAGCCGGACGATTCACTGACAGTACATCTTTTGAGAAAAACATCTCCTTAAAGAGATTCTTTCGCCTGCGCACTGCCATTCCGCGACCTTCCCGCAAAAAAATGCGGCTCAAAAAATCCGACTGGATTTGTATGGTTGTAATTACCGTTATCTATAGTTGCTTTGCGTTGTATGACCTAGGTGATACTTGCGCTCCCGTTACAACCCATGAAATGACACAAGCCCAGAGCATCACACTGGATTTCGACGGGCGCGTCCCTGCTTCGCTGCATTACTACATTGCGCCTTGGAATGACAGAACCTTCCGCTTAGAGGAGCAATACTCCACGGAGCTTCAAGGCTCCGCAATCTGGCGGGACTGCGGAACGCTATCCCTTGACAACGTTTTTACCTGGCAAAATACACCTCTTTCTGTCAGCAGTTCCCGGCTGCGGCTGACTTTATCGGAAACTCAGGCATCCCTTATTGAGCTTGTATTTCTGGATATTGAGGGTTCTGTCCTTACCCCTGCCAATGCCGGAGATTATCCTGCCCTTTTTGATGAGCAGGCACTTTTCCCTACCCGGAGCAATTTCCGGAACAGCATGTATTTTGACGAAATTTATCACGGCAGAACCGCTTATGAATTTCTGCATGGATTAACCTCCTACGAGAATACCCATCCGCCTCTTGGTAAGATTCTGATTTCCCTTGGAATTGCCCTCTTTGGTATGAATCCCTTCGGATGGCGTATTATCGGCGTTTTATTCGGCATCGGTATGGTTCCGGTGAGCTACCTGTTTGCAAAAAAGCTGACGCGCAACACCCCCGCCGCCGTCCTTGCCTGTGTATTGTTCACCTTTGACTTTATGCACTTTACCCAGACAAGGCTCTCTACCATCGACGTATTTATTACCTTTTTTGTTATGCTGATGTACTTCTTCCTGTATTGGTATTGCAGTTTAAGCTTTTATGACACACCGCTCCGTAAAACCCTTCTTCCGTTGGGGCTTTGCGGTATCAGCATGGGACTGGGCATTGCCTGTAAATGGACCGGAGTATACGCAGGCGCGGGTTTGGCTGTTTTGTTCTTCTCTAACTTGCTTCGCCGCTATCGGGAATACAAGTATGCAAAGCGGGCACCGCAGGAGGTCAGCAACGGAATCCCTCATCGGCAGATACTGGAACGCTTCCGCCCTTACACCATAAAAACGATTGCTTTCTGCCTTTTGTTCTTTGTGGTAATTCCGGTTCTGATTTATCTGTTGTCTTATATACCTTTCAGAGACTATGCCGACAACGGACTGTTTATGCGTATGCTTCAGAATCAGGAAACCATGTTAAGCTACCACGGCAATCTAAATGCTACGCACCCTTATTCCTCTTCCTGGTATGAGTGGCCGATTATAAAGCGACCCATCTGGTACTTCTCTTCCATCGTTACCGGAAGCTACGGAAACGGCGGTCTGCGAGAAGGTATCAGCGCTTTCGGAAATCCCTTGGTATGGTGGCCCGGGATTCCTGCCGTATGCTATATGGTATACCGTTGGATAAAGAAAAAAGACAGAACCGCCGCCTTTCTAACCATTGGTTATCTGGCGCAGTATCTGCCTTGGTTCTTTGTTACACGTATTACCTTTATTTATCACTACTTCCCCAGCGTCATCTTCTTTGTTCTGATGCTGGCTTATACCTTTACCTGTTGGCAACACAAGCTTACAAAACGGTGCTTTATCCTTCTTTGCAGCATATACGGTGCTGCTGTCGTTGCCCTGTTCCTGCTGTTCTACCCGGTACTGTCCGGACAGCCTGTGGACGAGGGCTTCGTCACCACCTGGCTACGCTGGTTCGATACCTGGGTACTTACCTCAAAATAAAAGCATCTGCCAAAACAAAATATCCTCGGGCGATACAAGAACGAAACCGCCCGAGGATGTTCTACTTCAGCAGGTGATCCTTCATCTCCACCAGAGCCTTCTGGATTAGCTTTTCAGCTGTGCCGTCATCGAAATCATCCAGACAATGCTGGGCTTCCAAGCAGATGCCTTCCACCATCTCCGGAATATCGTAACGCAAAAGCTCCTCCAGTTTCTGCGCCGCATCCTTTACCTTGAAATTCTCAAGATCATTCAGTATATAAAGCAATCGAGCATTGATTTCGCCGGTACTGATGGGGAACTTGGAGGAATCCTCCACCTTTACATTTCTTTCCAGCATGGTTAACACTCTGGCAACTAATCTCTTTGCCAAATCCATATCATTGGACTGTATCTTTGACTTTGCACTCTGCATTCTGCCGAACATTTCATCATCAATTTTGAAACTCAAAATCTCATCAATCTTGAGAATCGCATTTCTGGGATTGTTGGCAAAAAGCTCATTCATAACCGCTTTCACCCGCTCATACAGTTCCGTCTCCTCTACCGGAATGACGCCCACCTTTTTCAAAGCTCTATCAATTCTGGCATGTAAGTCCTGGGAATCAAAGGGCTTTAAAACGTAATCCAAGATACCCAGCTTTGTTCCCTCAATAACAGTCTCCCTGCTCTTCTGGGAAGTCAAAAGAATAACCGGAATGGTTGCACCGTTCTCCATAGTACGAATTTCCCGTAAAGTCTCTATACCGTCCATCAAAGCCATCTGGACATCCAGCAAAATCAAATCCGGTTTTTCCTTATTCAGAAATCGGATTGCTCTTGCGCCGGAATTCACGGTAATTACGTCATATTTATTCTTCAATTCCTGCTCGATAGTGGCGAGGTTGATTATATTATCATCCACCGCCAAAATGCGCATCTTATCCTCCATTCCTACTACTCCTCCTTCTCAATCCAGTCCAACAGACGCCCCAACATTTTTTCAGCTTCATCGTCTTCATACATCTTCAGCTGTTCAATAATTTCCTTCAATCGGTTTTCAGTATTATAATCCAGTTGGTATCGGATTAGCCCCTCCAGCTTTGACATACATTCTTTGGAACGGAAATTTTCAAGCAAATACAGTGCTTCCTTTATCTCACGTATAACGGACGCCTGATCGATGAACAGTACCACATCCGCCTCACCGCCGGTCACAGCTGCATTTCTCTTATTCAGGAACTCATCGATTCCCTTCAACAGACGGTTGTAACAGTGGAACAGCTCGTCACAATGCATCTTAATAAAGGATTCATCGTTTCGGATAACTGCCTCTTCCTGTTCTCTTGCCTGATTAGATAATTCCGTCGCACCGATATTGGCGGAAGCACTCTTTAAGCCGTGTACCTCAATACGGTAGGTATCATAGTTACCGTTTTTCGCCAAATCAATCAGGTAATTCATCTTCCGCTTACCGTCCATATAGTACAACTGCAACAAATCCAGATAGTCCTGTACGCTTCCTGTATGATGCCTCTTTGCAGCTTCCACATCAATGCCGGGTATACGGATATCCTCGTACTCAATCTTGCTTGCCTTCTCTGCCTCGCCGTTATCCTTCTTTTTCATGGTCTTATAGGCATTTGGAATCCATTTAGACAATACTTCATTCAAAGGCTTCTTCTCAAGCGGCTTGGGAAGGAAATCCTGAAAACCGTTCTTTAAGAAGGTCTCCCGCACACCGCTCATGGCATTTGCCGTCAACGCAACAATTACCGGCGCTCTACCGTTCATACCGCATTCCTGACGAATAATCTTTACTGCCTCAATACCGTCCATTTCAGGCATCATATGATCCATGAAGATGATATTGTACTTGGTCTTCTTCACCATTTCAATAGCTTCCGGTCCGCTGGCTGCCTCATATAAGTCAAAGCCGTAACTCTTCAAGAAGCCCAGTGCAACCTTTCTGTTAATAAGGTTGTCATCTACTATCAGAACCTTATAGCCCTCTACCATAAACTCTTCCAGCTGCTCCGTATCCTCATGCGGCAGCTCTACCGTCTCCGCAATCGAACGGCTATCCACAATCTTCTGCGGCAATGTAATCGTAAAAACAGAACCCTTACCGTAAACGCTGTCAACGGCAATACTTCCCTTCATCAGCTGAATAAAGCGCTTTGTAATGGCAAGACCTAAGCCGGTTCCCTCCACACCCTTCTTTTTCTGGGCATCTACCTGCTTGAAGTCCTCGAAAATCTTTTCCAGGTCCTCCTGCTTAATACCGCAACCGGTATCCTCAATACGGAATATCAGGTTCTCTACACCCTCTTCATCTCCGGGTACACCCTTTACGGAAACCTTTACATAGCCTTCCTTCGTAAACTTAACCGCATTGTTCATGATATTAATCAATACCTGCTTAATACGGCCCTCGTCACCCTGATAGGAGCAGGGAATGGACATATCATATTCACATTTCAGCAAAAGTCCCTGCTTGGACGCAGCAATATCCATCATATGTACTACTTCATCCACCATACGTTTGATATAGTAGTCTCCTACTACCAAATCCATCTTTCCGGCTTCCACCTTAGACAAATCAAGAATATCATTGATAATGGTAAGCAGGTTTTGGGACGCAGCCTTAATATCGCGGGCATATTCGTACACCTTACGGCCGCGGCTTTCTTCCATAATGATATCACTAAGACCCACAATAGCGTTCATAGGCGTTCTGATTTCATGGGACATATTAGCAAGGAATTCACTCTTCGCCGTATTCGCACGCTCTGCCTGTTCACGTACACTCTTAATTTCCTGAATATAATTTCTTTCCTCTGTTTCATCCAAAACCAGAATAACGTAGCCCTGATTTTTACCGTTCTTTCCTACAATTCTTCTTGTGTGACTCTCGTAATAACGCTTATTCAGGCTAAACTTCTGCTTTGCGTCAGCAGAAAGAATATTCTCCGGGAAGTCCTCCATATCTTCAATGCTGTCTCCCACCGTCTGGAAGCTTAACTCTGTAAAGATATCAGCGGCCGCTTTATTGTAACTTACAATCCGCTTGTCCTCGTTTAAGGTAATCACACCATCATCCATATTCTGTAGCACAAGCTCAGCCGCCATTTGCGTATAGTCATAATTTCTTCTGCTCCATACGAAAATAACAACCAATGCAAGCACCAGTCCCAACGTAACCGGTGTAAAATCGAAATCCTTTGTAACCTTAAATAAATATGCCGCGATACTCACAATCGGAACTACCGATATCGGCGCAAAAATACCGAACTTCCTGCCCGCCACCCTGTTTGGTCTCGTTATAATTGTTAACAGCATGGAATACACCGCAAAACCGTACGGAATGACACACGCACTAAGTAAAAACAGCACGAACAACGGACCATATGTCATACTCAAATACGGGTGTATACATCCTTCTGTAATCCATTCAATCTTACTGTAAAACAGCGTATGTTTATCACATGTGAAAACAAACGCCAAAAGCCCAATATTCAGGAACATCAAAGCCCGTAATATCTTTACGGGCGCTTTATTGTAACAATAGCTGTACATAAACTGGCAGAAGAAATACGCAATAAAGCTGGAACCCAGATATTCCATCTTTACCGCTGCCAATGCCGCGTCCACTGTCCCTGCGGTTAACTCCAAAAAATACGCAACATTCTGAACCAGCGACGCCGTTACGAAATAAATCATAATTTTCTGCTCTTTTGTATTTTCCGCATACAGCAAAATACCCTCTGTAATAAAGAGCAAAACGATTCCAATAATCTGAATTGTTATATATACATTATACATATTCTCCCTCCCATCTCTTCGTCATGAGCAGAGTTCAAACAATCGTTGCAAAATTATAGTTTTCCTTAATGTTTCTAGGACCAGAGTACCACGTTTCGTAAAACAAGGTCTCGAAACCTACCTTATATGATACTCGGTTTTTCTTGATTTGTCCACCCTAATTCGGTATAATTCCTGCAAATTCAGCAATTTTGCTGTAAATTCAATGTCATTTGCACAAATTCTTCGCTATTTTTAGACAGTAAACAAAAAAAATCCGCAGGCAGTACCTTAGTACTACCTACGGAACTCTTTTTGCTTAATAAAAACGAAACAATCCTACTTTCCTGCCATCTGAGCAGCAACCTCAGCAGCGAAATCCTCCTGCTTCTTCTCCAGACCCTCTCCGGTCTCAAAGCGAACAAATTTCTTAATGCTAAGCTCTGCGTTGTTCTCCTTTGCAACCTGTGCAATATACTGTGCAACGGTCTGCTTTCCGTCCTCTGCCTTAACATATACCTGCTCCAACAGACAAACTTCCTTCAATTCCTTATTCAGACGACCGATTACAGCACCCTCGATAACCTTCTCAGGCTTTCCTGCCATCTTAGGATCCTGTGCAATCTGAGCTGCAATGATTTCCTTCTCATGCTCCTTGAACTCCTCAGAAACATCAGAAGTTGCAACATACTTAGGATACAGTGCCGCAACCTGCATTGCCAGATTGGTCAGTGCTTCCTTGATTGCATCATTTACAACATTGGTCTTTGCTTCCAGAATAACGCCGATACGACCACCGCCATGTACATAAGAAACAACACAGCCTTCCTTAGCCTCAACCTTCTCATATCTTCTGATGCTCAGCTTCTCACCGATAACTGCGATCTTCTCAACCAGCACCTCTGCTACGGTCTTGGAAGCATCCTCGTTCCACTTCTCAGCCATAAACGCATCCATGTCAGCAGCATCAGAATTTACTGCCTGCTCTGCAACTGCCTCAACATACTTCTGGAATACTTCATTCTTTGCAACAAAGTCAGTTTCAGAGTTTACCTCTACAACTGCTGCAACAGTGTCGCCCTTGGTAGCAATACGGCAAATACCCTCTGCTGCAATTCTGCTAGCCTTCTTCTCTGCCTTTGCCTGGCCGTTCTTTCTCAGATATTCAACAGCCTCTTCCATATTTCCGTTGGTCTCATTCAAAGCCTTCTTACAATCCATCATGCCGGCACCGGTCTGCTCACGCAGTTCCTTTACCATAGCTGCGGTAATTTCTGCCATGTTCGTGTCCTCCATACTATTTAATATTTATATCATTTCTTACACAAAGTGCGGACGAGATGCTTGACCTTATCCGCACTTAATTTCAATGTATCGGATTACTCCTCGGTTGCTACTTCCTCGATATCGGTAGCTTCTTCTACAGCTACGTCCTCTGCGGTGTAAACAGCCTCACCCTGATTTGCTTCGATAACTGCATCAGCCATTTTTGCAACGATCAGCTTAACTGCTCTGATAGCGTCATCGTTACCGGGGATAATGTAATCAAGCTCCTCAGGATCACAGTTGGTATCTCCGATACCAATCAAAGTAATAC
>JAZQCX010000114.1:0-2757 GCA_045546495.1 Acetatifactor sp.
TTATGTACAAAAATCTGATTTGCCTCTCCCCGGGCAGTCATCAGTTCCTCTAGGGTAAGCACGCTCTCCAGTTCATCCAGAGGCTCTTTTTCCATATAACGCTCCAGGATTGCAAGTTCCTCCTCTTTTCCCGGTAAATCCATGGACAGCTTCATCATGAAACGGTCAAGCTGCGCCTCCGGCAGGGGAAAGGTACCTGCGGTTTCTACGGGGTTCTGGGTTGCAATCACAAAGAAAGGCTTTCCCGGTGTATAGGTTTCGCCGTCGATGGATACCTGACGCTCTTCCATACACTCTAAAAGACCCGCCTGGGTTCTGGGGGTTGCACGGTTAATCTCATCCGCCAACAGAATATTGGTAAATACAGGGCCTTTTCTTAACACAAACTCATTTTTCTGGCGGTCGAATATATTTAGTCCTGTGATATCGCTGGGGAGCAGATCCGGTGTAAACTGAATACGGGAAAAATCTGCAGTAATGGTTTTTGCCATGGTTTTTGCCAGCTTTGTTTTACCGGTTCCCGGTACATCCTCAAGCAGTACATGTCCGTCTGCCAAAAGTGCCGTAAGCAACAGCTTTGTTGTCTCTTCCTTTCCCACAATTACCTTTGCAATATTGCCAAGAACTTTATCGCCTAATGCTTTTCCGTTATGATTCATAATATTTCGCCTTTCCGTCCGGTTTCATTTTTCAAACAATTCTAATAATACCATATGAGCCAGGCGTTTGCAAATAAAGCAATTTGTTCTGAATGCGGATTTTTATGAATATTTTGTTAGGAAAAGGAGGACGGACCCTATGAGCAATTTGACTTCTGAGCAGAGAGAACAGCTTGTCAGGCAAAGATATTCCCGCAGAAATACAAACAGCACCCCTTCTGAATATGTCAGAAAGGAAGAAGGCGCAGCCTTCGACTTCTTGAAGCTGCGCCTTACATTGGCATTCTTTTTCTTTTTTTTAGTCTTTGTTCTGGATAAAACAAATGCAAGTATCGCGGGAATTACTGCTGAAGAAATCCGGGCAATTATCTGTGTCGATTATGAGCAGTATCTGGATAACCGGATTGCTGAATGGAACTCTTACAAAAGCCCCAGCAAATAGGAATATGCATTCAGTATGGTTGTCTGCTGCTTTCCTGCGATAAAATAAAAATCGGCCTGCTCCGTGTCCACATAAACATAAGTGCCATAAGCGGTTACATCACAGAAAATACATTCGTCATTGCAGGCCGGTACAATCCCGTATCCTTTGTCGGAAAGTATCAAAGGCAGAACTTTATCCTGCGGTGAGGAAACGTATCGCGCACTGCCGCGCAGTTTTAAGGTACCCTTTCCGGCGGCATTCATGGCATAGAGCTGTTCTTTTTTATCAAGCTCCAAAAACCACAGGCTATGCTTTTGCTCCGTTTTTCGGCTTTCCGTTTTCCGCTCTGAAAGAAGGATTTTTCCGGCTACATCACAAAATTGCAAGAATCCGGTTGCTTTCTCTACCGACACCTGTATTTCCGCTGTGGAAAACTGAATTATCTTTCCGTTATCACGGTATTTCCAATTTTTCTCCACATGAGCCGTTGCAATCAGGGAATGTGTTCCGTCCATAAGCTTTGTTCCCCGACCGAATGTAAGCCTTATAATTCCGCTTCCTACCGGGCTGATTCGCAGAATTCCGTATTGGCTTTGCAGATAAAGCCCGTCCGCCTGCTTGGAAACCCAGCGGATAGATGAATTGATTTTGGCATGTCCTACCGGACGAAGCTTTTCCGTCGCAGGCATATCACCGAACCGGGGGGATTGTACCTCTTTTCTAACAACTGAATTTTCATTTTTGCTTTGCACAGACGGCGCTTTCAGTGCCTTGTTTTTTGCCCTGTCTTCATCCGGCTTGGACAGAACAATTTTCACACGGCTCCGTGAAGATGATATACTTTTCGATTTTGCGGATTTCCGAATTTCCCCGTTCTTTGTTGTTACGGCATCTGTTGTGGTTTCCGTTTGCAATTCTTCTGTTTCCGGTTGCAGTTCCTCTCTTTGCGGAACCGGTTTTGAAATCAATTCGGTTAATTCTTCGCGGTACAATACGGTCAGCTCATGGAGGGCTCTTGTGGAAGCCACATACAGAAGCCTTGCGTGTCCGTCATCCCAGGGATAATCTTCCGTCGTAGGATTCCAAATCAAGACTGCATCAAATTCCAGTCCCTTTGTATAGGCAACGGGCAGAACAAGGATGCCGTTTCCGAAGCTTGCTTTTTCTAAGTCACTTTCCATAATGTCGATATGCTTTGATAAAGCTTCGGACACTTTCTTTGCCTGCATCTGATTCCGACAGACCACCGCAATGGTCTGGTAGCCGCATTTTTGCCAGCTTTCGCATACCCTTGCCGCATGCTTTGCAAATTCCTCGCTGCTTTTGCTTATCTGCTCTACCGTAACCGGACTCCCGTGGCGGATAATCGGTTCCACCGGATAAATGGGGAAATTGCCGTGACGCAGGATTTTTGTTGCAAAGTCCGATATTTCTACCGTATTTCGATAGCTCTTTTTTAAGGTGCCGAAATAATCCATGGAATCGCTTAACAAAAGCTCTTTTAGCTGTTCCCAATCGGATAATCCGTATCCGAAATGAATATTTTGGGACACATCTCCCATCACCGTGTAGGTACACTCTTTGATGCAGGCATGCAGTACATGGTATGCCATCATGCCGAAATCCTGCGCCTCATCAATAACAATATGATGTGCCTCGCTGATAACCTCCGTT
>JAZQCX010000115.1:0-11927 GCA_045546495.1 Acetatifactor sp.
GTCTGATGCCTTCCGTGACTATGCTGATTGGTGACCTTGACAGCTACAACGGAGCCTATGCTTTTGTGGGTATGGTGTTCTACACAATCCAGCTGTATGCGGATTTCACCGGCGGTATCGACGTGACCATCGGTATTGCGCAGGCGCTTGGCGTTACGGTACAGGAAAATTTCAACAGACCTTATTTCTCTAAATCCCTGAAGGAGTATTGGAGAAGGTGGCATATTTCCATGGCAAGCTGGTTCAGAGATTATATATTTTACCCCGTGTCATCGAGTAAGCCGCTGATGAAGCTTTCCAAGTTTGCAAAGAAGCACGTGGGAGAGGCTGTGGGTAAGAGATTGCCCGTATATATGGCGTCGTTTCTTGTATGGTTTACCACCGGTATCTGGCATGGCGCCAGCTGGAATTTTATCGCATGGGGTCTGGGCAACTACATAATTCTGATGCTTTCGCAGGAATGTGAGCCGCTGTATGCGAAGTTCCACAAACGTTTTTCTGTAGGGGACAAGTTCTTTTACAGACTGTTTCAGGTGGGAAGAACCTTTTTGCTTATATGTTGCTTGAATTTGTTTGACTGTTATGTGGCGGTGGGCGATACCTTCCGTGCGCTGGGGTCCATGGTTACGGCCACCAACTGGAATATCCTGTTTAACGGCGAAATGCTGAACATCGGACTGTCCGTGTTGGATTACGGTATTTTGCTGATTGCCATGGTTGTGCTGATTGGAGTCAGCCTTGTACAGCGTGGCGGCGGTGTAAGGGAGAAAATTGCAGCCCGCCCTTATCCGGTGCGGTTTGTGATTTGGTTCGGACTGTTCCTGATTGTGCTGCTTGTGGGAGCTTACGGTGTGGGATATGATTCCAGCCAGTTTATCTACAACAGATTCTAAGGGAGCAGAAAAGGAAGTACAGATATGACTCAAAAAGGAAAAAAGTGGATTCGGCTGATTGTAAGCCTGATTATCATATTCGGTACCCTGTGCCTTTTACAAAAGCTGCTCGTTCCTAAGTATGTCAGCGGCGTGGTGGAAGGTGCTTTTGTTGCGGAGTACTACGAGGAAGAAAATAAGGATTATGACGTACTGTTCGTGGGAGACTGTGAGGTTTACGAGAATTTCTCGCCCATCACTCTTTGGCAGGAATACGGCATTAACAGCTATATTCGGGGAAGTGCGGAGCAGTATATCTGGCAGTCCTATTATCTCTTGGAGGATACCCTGCGGTATAATACGCCGGAGGTGGTGGTATTTAATATCCAGTCCCTACAGTTTAATGAATCCAATTCTGAGGCGTACAACCGTATGACCTTAGAGGGAATGGAGTGGTCTGCTTCTAAGGTAAATGCCATCCGTGCATCCATGAAAGAGGACGAGAAGTTTCTGGATTATGTATTCCCCATTCTGCGTTACCACAGCAGGTGGAGCGAGCTGACAACGGATGATGTGAAATATATGTTTGACGGGGAAAAGGTTTCCCATAACGGTTATTACATGCGGGTAGATGTAAAGCCCGCGGAGAATGTGCCCGAGGGAAGAATTCTTTCGGATTACAGCTTCGGAGAGAAGGCGTGGAGCTATCTGGATAAGATGCGCAAGCTGTGTGAGGAGAAAGGTATTACACTGATACTGATTAAGGCACCCAGTCTCTGGCCTTACTGGTACGAGGAGTGGGACGTGCAGCTGGTGGACTATGCGAAGGAGCATGACCTGCAGTATATCAATTTCCTAAAAGTGACAGATGAGGTTGGATTGGATTACACAAGGGATACCTACGATGCGGGACTGCATCTGAATCTGTCCGGCGCGGAGAAGCTTTCCAAATACTTCGGTAAAATTTTATCGGAGGAGGTTGGTGTTGCGGACCGCAGAGGTGAGGAAGAGTGGCAGCGCATCTGGGCAGAGAAAATTGAATTTTATGAGGCCGAGAAAGCTAGGCAGTACGAGTATTATGGGATAACGGCAGAGTAGTTTGACGAAAGAGAAGTGACCGAAAATGTGTGGAATTTGCGGAATTTTTAATCTTCACAGACGTGATAAAATTGAAGAAAAGATTGTGGACAAGATGCTGTATGCCATCCGCCACCGCGGACCGGACGGAAATAATATGCTGGTAAATGAGCAGGTAGCATTGGGCTTTAACCGGTTGAGCTTTCTGGATTTGACGGGAGGTATGCAGCCGCTACTGAATGAGGATAAGAAAATCAGCATGATTTGTAACGGCGAGATTTTCAATTACCGTGAGCTTCGTAAGGAACTTCTGGATAAGGGGCACAGCTTCCGTACGGAAACGGATGTGGAGGTGATTCTCCACCTGTACGAGGAATACGGAACGGATTTCCCTAAGTATCTGAACGGTCAGTTTGCCATTGCTCTTTATGATGAGCGTAATCAGCAGCTGTTGCTTGTCAGAGACCAAATCGGTATTTGCCCTCTGTTCTACACCATAGCGGACAAGAGGGTGATTTTTGCGTCTGAGATTAAGGGAATTTTAGAGTACCCCGGCATTCCCCGGAAGCTGAATCTGAAGGCAGTGGATCAGCTGATGAATTATCCGGGTGTGGTGTCCCCGAATACCTTTTTTGACGGAATCTATTCCCTGCGGGCGGGACATATGCTTATCATCCGTCCGGAGCAGGAAATCAAGGATGTGGAATATTGGGATTTGATGTACAGTCCCGAGGAAGAAGATAAGGGTGAGGCTTACTATGTAGAGCGTCTCCGGGAACTCTTAAAGCAGGCAATCTCCAGACGGCTGATTGCAGATGTGCCTATCGGATTCTACGTTTCCGGCGGTCTGGACAGCTCAGTGGTAGCGTGCTACATCGGGAAGTTTTTGCTGAACAGCTATTATTCCTTCTCGGCAGAAATCGGTTCCGGAGATTTAGATGAGAGCCGTTTCCAGAAGATTGTAAAAGAGTGCGTGCAGTCCACCCATTACAGTACCCAGGTGGGAGAAGCGGAAATCTGGAAGCATCTGCCGGATGTAATTTACCATGCGGAGAGTGCCGTAAAGGAAAGCTATGATGTTGCGGCATATATGCTGTCGGAGCTGGTAAGCACCTCTCCCGCAAAGGCGGTTTTGACCGGACAGGGTTCCGATGAATTCTTCTGCGGATATGTTGGCTATATGGTAGATTTATTCCGTAACATGCAAAAGGGAAATATGACTTCCGAGGAATGCGAAGTCAACGAGCGGCTTTGGGGTGACCCGTATTTCCGTTATGAGCGGAATCATCCGGAAATCCGCAAGATACATAGGAAAGTTTACAGTGAGGATGTAAGAGGAGAGGTGGAGCGTTTTTCCGCGTGGGCGGAGAGTCCCGTCAACGTAAAGCGTCTGGAGAATTTAAGCTCCCAAAAGCGTCGCTCTTACATTGATTATAAGCTTCGACTTTCCGATCATCTTTTGGGAGAACACGGGGACAGAATGTTCTTTTCCCATTCTGTGGAAGGAAGACATCCTTTCCTGGATGCGGAGCTTTTGGATTTCATCGTTACGATTCCTGATAAGTATAAGCTGAAGGGCGTCAATGAGAAGTATATCCTGAAAAAGGCGGGAGAAGGCATTGTGCCGGATGAGATTCTGAAGCGGAAGAAATTCCCCTTCCAGGCACCGGGTATGTCCTCCATGATTAAAAAGCAGACTGGAACGGATTTCCTGAGCGATGACCTGATTAGGAAATACGGTGTCTTTGATTTGAATTACATTCATCACCTGAAAGAGGTATACAGTCAGGAAGATTTCAAACTCATGGGAGCTTATGAAATTGATTATCTGCTGATTGCCATGACGGTGACCATGCTTTGTGAGCGGTATTCGCTTTCACTGTAGTGATACGGGAAATGCCCTAAGGCGCCTGGAGGAAGCGGACAAACGCAGTAGGGATAATTTGGGAGATGCGCTGTGAGTAAGAGAGCAAGAAGAGTGACTGACGAAAAATTGAAAACAGAAGCATTTGAGGTGTACGATTTAGAAACGGAAGAGTCGGAGTACGTGGAAGAAGTGGAGTACTCCGGAGAGGAAGACTATACCGAGGAGGCAGAGTATCCCGAAGAGCCGGAGTATGTTGAAGAAGCGGAGTATGCCGAAACAGTAGAGTATCCGGAGGAGACGGAGTATACCGAAGCAGCAGAATACCCCGAAGAGACGGAGTATGCCGAAGAGGTAGAGTACCCGGAAGAGGCAGAGTATGTTGAAGAGACGGAGTATGCCGAAGAAGCAGAGTACCCGGAAGAGACGGAGTATGCCGAAGAGGTAGAATACCTTGAAGAGGCAGAGTATACCGAATACGAGGCAGTAGGAGAGGCTGAGGATTCTCCTGTGGAGGAGTTTTCGGAGGAGCCTGAGCTGCGAAAGAGCAAAGGCCGGTTAAAGTGGTTTATTCCCCTGCTGGTGGTGTTGCTGGCAATGGTGTCCGTATTGGGTATCTGGTTTTATGAGAAAAGTCAGGTTTATGGTGTCTGCCGTGTGGAGGCAGGCGTGGCGGTGTCTGCTGCGGACTTTTTGAAGAAGCCCAATGAAGCTGCTTTCTTTACGGAGGACAGCGATAAAATTGATATCACTAAGCCGGGAGAATACCGGTTAAAGATAAAGCTCAAGTTTTTTGAGCATCCCTGTACCTTGTATATTGCAGATACCATCGCACCGGTTGTAGAGGCGCAGCCTCTGCGTATCCAGTATGGAAAAACCTGTGCACCGGAGGATTTTCTTGTAAAGCTGGAGGATGCCACAAAGACGAAGGTTCTCTTTGAGGTGAAACCGGATTTTACAAAGCAGCAGGAGCAGGCGGTGCGGATTTCCGTAACGGATGCGGGAAACAATACAACCACAGTGGAAACAACGCTGGATATTTCTCTGCTGGTAAGCTCCGTGACCGTGGAGGCTGGCAGCGGAAGCCCTAAGGCATCGGACTTTGTATTGGCAGCAGCGGATGTGAAAATCCTTACGGATATGGAAACCATTGATTTTACAATCCCCGCAATCCATAATGTGGATGTGGAGTTAAACGGTGAGCAGTATCAGGTCCCCATGGAAATCCGTGATACGGTTCCTCCTGTTTTCGGCGTACAAGATTTGGAAAAGTTCACCTTGTGCGAGAGAAAAGCAGAGGATTTTGTAACGGAATGTACGGATGCAACGGAGGTTACCTATTCTTTTGAAACAGAGCCGGATTTAACAAAGGTCGGAACCCAGACGGTGACGATTATCGGTACGGATGCGGGCGGAAACAAGTACAGTGCGCAGGCACAGCTGACGCTGGCGGAGGATACGGAAGCACCTACCATTAAGGGCGAGGCAAATGTACTTGTTTATGTGGGAGACAGCGTTTCCTATAAGGCACAGGTGAAGGCACAGGACAACTGTCCTGAGGGGCTGAATCTGGAGGTGGACGCAAGCGCGGTGAATTTAAATGAGGCGGGAACCTATTCCGTTATCTATACCGCCACGGACTGTGCGGGAAATGCGGCAACCTTTACAATGAATTTAACAGTGCATGAGCGTCAGTATACGCTGGAGGAAGCAAATGCACTGGCAGATAAAATACTCGGAAAGATTATCACCGATGACATGACATTGTACGATAAAGCCCTGGCAATCTTTAATTATGTTAAGGGGCATATCGGTTATGTCAGCTATTCGGAAAAGGGCGACTATGTGAAGTCGGCTTATGAGGGCTTGATGTCGGGTAAGGGTGACTGCTATAATTATGCCAGTGCATCCAAGCTGTTGCTTGACAGGGCAGGCATACCCAATATGGATATCGAAAGAATTCCCAGCGGGAACAGTATGCACTACTGGAATCTGGTGGATATCGGTGACGGTCATGGCTGGTATCATTTTGATACAACGCCCCGTAAAGACCGACCGACAATTTTCCTGTGGAATGATGCGCAGATAAAGGAATACTCCGACAAACACAATAATTGCCACAATTATGACAGAGAGCTTTATCCTGTAATCAACTGACAGAAGGCATGGCGTGAAAGCGCCGGACGAGCTTTAGATGCACGATTCCTCGAACAGAGCGTGTTCTCGGAATGGAGATGAAAATGAAACGACTAGGTATTATCGGAGGACTGGGTCCCATGGCTACGGCGTATTTCCTGCGAATGATCGTGGAAATGACCGATGCGGCAACGGATCAGGACCATATTGAGGTGTTGCTGCACAGCAGACCCCGGATTCCGGATCGTACAAAATACATATTAGGCAAAAGCACGGACAGCCCCATGCCCCATCTTTCGGAAATCGGCAGGAGTCTTGTTGCGCAGGGAGCCGATATTATTGCGATTCCCTGTATTACGGCACATTTTTTCCAAAAGGAGCTGGAAAAGGAAATTGCCTGTCCGATTCTGCATGCAATCGAGGAAACAGCCAGATACCTGCAAGCGGAGCAGATAACCCGGGTGGGGATTATGGCAACGGACGGTACAAACGAAAGCCGCCTGTTCCAACAGGTAACGGAGCAGTACGGGATTCAGTGTATTGTACCGGAGGAGCAGCAACAGCGTAAGGTAATGCACATTATTTATGATAATGTGAAGGCAGGAACGGCCATTGATATGCAGGCCTTTGAAGAGGCGGCGCAGAGTCTGTTCGACAGCGGTGCACAGGTGATTTTACTGGGCTGCACGGAGCTGTCTGTAGTGAAGCAGGATTACCGGATTGGAAAGGGCTTTTTAGATGTGATGGAGGTTTTGGCAAGACAGGCAGTTTTAGCCTGCGGCAGCTTAAAGCCGGAATATGAGCATTTAATTACAAGGTGAGAAAATATGCAAAATCATGTGTTGGACTATTTGAACGAAATTGTGAAAGTAAAGCCGGATAAGGTGGCGTTTGCCAACGAAACGGAAGGCCTGACCTTTAAACAGGTGTATGACCAGAGCCGCAGTGTAGGTACCTGGCTTCATAAGCACGGTGTATACAGAAAGCCCGTAGTGGTTTTCATGAGAAAGCATCCAAAGGAGATTACGGCGTTTTTTGGTGTGATTACGGCAGGCGACTTTTATGTACCCATAGACGAGGAGATGCCGGCGGGCAGAATCCAGCTGATTTTGGAAAATGTACAGTCCCCGGTGATTATCTGTGATGAGGAGACAAAGCCCATTGCGGACACCTTTGATTTTAACGGGGAAATCGTAGTATATAATGAAATCTGTAAGGAGCCTGTCTGCGATGAAGCATTGACAAAAATCCATGATGAGGCAATTGATACAGATCCGATTTATATCGTATTTACCTCCGGCTCCACGGGAATTCCCAAGGGAGTTGCGGCGTGCCATCGGTCGGTAATTGACTATATTGAGCAGCTGTCCGAGACCATGGGCTTCAACGAGGATACGGTTTTCGGAAACCAGACGCCTCTGTACTTTGATGCCTGCTTAAAGGAACTGTATCCCACCCTGAAATTCGGTGCAACTACCTACCTGATTCCTAAGAGTCTGTTCAGAATTCCCATTAAGCTGGTGGAATTTATGAATGAGTATAAAATCAATACGGTTTGCTGGGTGGTTTCCGCGTTGACCATGATTTCTGCATTTGGTACCTTTAAAACGGTGGTGCCGGAATATCTGCATACCATTGCTTTCGGTAGTGAGGTATTCCCCATTAAGCAGTTTAATCTTTGGAAATCCGTTCTTCCTAAAGCAAAGTTTACGAATCTCTACGGACCTACCGAGGGAACCGGTATGTGCTGTTATTACAAGGTAAACCGTGAATTTGAGCCGGGTGATGTGATTCCTATCGGAAGACCCTTTAAGAACACAGAAATTATTTTGTTGAACGAAAAGAATGAGCGTGCGGCCGCTGATGAAGTGGGAGAAATCTGTATCCGCGGAACCTCCGTAACGCTGGGCTATTACAACAATTTTGAGAAGACAAATGAGGTATATGTCCAGAATCCCTTAAATACGGCATATCCCGAGCTGATTTACCGCACGGGAGATTTGGGTAAATACAATGAGTACGGGGAGCTGGTATTTGTATCCCGTAAGGATTATCAGATTAAGCACATGGGACACCGTATTGAGCTGGGCGAGATTGAAGTCAACGTAAATATGCTGGAGGGCATTAAGCTGGTAGGCTGTATTTATGATGATGTCAAGGGAAAAATCGTTCTGTTCTACGTGGGAAGCATGACAGATAAGGAGCTGGCGGCACTTTTAAAGGACAAGCTGCCCCGATATATGCTTCCTAACCGGATTTTGCAGCTGGAGGAAATGCCTCTTACCGCAAACGGAAAAATCGACAGAGTAACATTGAAAAAAATGTATCAGCAATAAGAGGAGAAAAATGATGAAAAAGACAGTAGTTGCAATGTTGTTTGTAATGACCGCCCTGATGGCAGGCTGCGGCAGCGATGAGAAGGTAATTACGGGAGAGGTTGCCAATGCGGGCAGCAAGCAGACCGTAGAGAGTGCTGCGGGAGCACAGTCCCAGACGAATACGGCACAGAACGGTTATGTATTCGAGTCAAAAGGCGTTTCCATTCAGGTGGACGGCGAGGCAGCTGAGTACCTGACAGGGTTGGGTGAGCCCATTTCTTATTACGAGGCACCCAGCTGTGCATTTGGTGATTTGGATAAGATTTATACCTTCAGCGGCTTCGAAGTGGATACCTATTCTCTGGAGGGCGTGGATTATGTGTCTGTTGTCATCCTCAAGGATGATTCCGTGTCTACTCCCGAGGGACTTTGCATCGGAGATCCCGTTTCCAAAATTGAGGAGGTTTACGGCGAGGCAACCTCTAAAGAGGATACCATGATTACGTACAAGAAGGATGAGATGAAGCTCTGCTTCCTGATTCGTGATGATGCCGTGGTTTCCATTGAGTATCGCTCTCTCGTACTGGAATAAGGGATGCGGGAAAGCAGTTTGCCGCAAGGTTAACTGCAATAAAGGATGAAATAACGGAGTACGTGACAGATGGAGCAGCAAAAGAAAAAGTTTCCGAAATGGCTGACCGCTTTACTGGCATTTATCGTTCTGCTGGCAGCAGGTGCAGGAATCTTCTGCTATCTGTTTCGGGCGGAGCAGAAGACAGAGGAACTGATAGTAGAGCTTGGGCAGGAAATTCCAACTGACATACAGGAATATTTAATCGGGCAGGACTGGGCGTTACAGTACAGTGTGCCCGATTTTTCCCAGGTGGAAAAATCACGGGTGGGGCAGTATCCCGTAACGGTGACCCACGGCTGGCAGGAATTCTTTTATACGATTACGGTACAGGACACAACCTGTCCGGAGCTTGAAATTCGGGATGAGGATTTTTACCTGTTGAAGGATGCCACTTTTTCTATCGAGGAGTTTGTGGAGCGGGTATACGATATTTCGCAGGATGTGGAGCTGTCTTTGGAGGGTGATATCGGGGAAAGTACAACTGGGAATCAGGTGCAGTACGAAACCTGCGGCGAGCATACATTTTCTGTGGTGGCTACGGATGCAAGCGGTAATTCCACCATCGAAACAGTATGCGTGATTGTGGATATTCCGCCTGTTTTTGAAGGAATCCGGGAACATTATATTGCCACAGGCTGTGAAGTGGATTATCTGGAATATGTGATGGCACTGGACGATGTGGACGGTGACGTTACGGATAAAATCATGCTTGACTTAACGGGGTATGATGCGTCGACGGCGGGAGATTATGAAATTGCCTACAGTGTAGAGGATGCTTACGGACTGCTTGCGGAGGCAACGGCAACCGTTCATGTAATGGAGCCGGTGGCGTTGCAGGAGTATGTAAATACCCGACAAATCAGTCCTGCGGATTACAATGTAGTGGGGCTTTTGAACCTGTATGATATGGGATATTATGCGGATGATGATATTGACAGGACGTTGGCGGAGCTGGAGCCTGCGCTGGTGCGGATTTATTTTGACAAGGGGAATGGGAGTTACTCCTTTGGCAGCGGCTATATAGTGGAAATCAACGAGGAAAATATCGTAATCTGTTCCAATAAGCATGTGGTAAATTCCGCATCTAAATACAAGATGAATGTACATTTCCACAACGGCACGTCAGCGATCGGAACGGTGGTGGGAACCCACAGCTTTAATGATATCAGCTTTTCTACGGTGCCGCTGGATGCACTGGATGCGGAACTTGTGGAAACCTTGAAAACCGTACACATTAACTACGGATATTGGGAAAATGTGGAACAGAACGAGAGTCTCTCTCTGGGAATTCGTTGTGTGGACAGAGAGGGAGATATCTGGCTGGAGCGAAAGGGTAAGCTGTTACAAAAAATAACAAATCCGCCACAGGTTATCACCAGTGCAAAGGACTGGGTGGTTTCCGAGGTAAGCGTTGTTTTGAGAAGCGGTATGTCCGGCTCACCGGTGGTGGACGGCTACGGTAATCTGATTGCCATGGCCCGCGCGGTGTCTTCGGGCGGGAATCTGAGCACCCAGTATTGGTGTGTGCCGCTGAATCAGATACTGGACTTTTATGAGGAGACTTTTGATAAGAGGCTGGAATATTATTAGGATGCAAAAACGGAGATGTGTTCGCGACAGTGGAAATTCACTTTGCGGATGCATCTCCGTTTTCATTTATAACAACAACACTTTATACGGGAGCATAGCTCTTTTCAAAGATATCCTGTCGAATGACGTACACATCCTGTAAATCATCCGTCCGCACGGCAAGATAGTCTCCCGGCTGACCGGACATGTACTTATCTTCGTCCCAGGCGGTAAATATTTTTACACGCTTGTCAAGGGGCTTTGCATAGATTCGGTTTCCTCCTGCGGAAACACAGCTTCTTGCATAGGGCAGCAGGGGAACTGAGGAGCCCTCTAAACTGTTGCGGATGGTGGGGAAGTAGTCAGCGGTAAAAGAATAAGCATCCTCGGTACAGGTGTAGCCGGCTTCGAATTTTGACTGCTGAATGGGGTAAATTTCCCCGATAAGTCCCAGAATGATGTAAACGTCCTCCCGAGCGGTGAAATCGAAATCCCCTTCTAAAGTCCGGATGTTAATAGGAGTACCGGGCGGAACCGCATCAGTAAGCTTGACATATCCTAAGGAAAGAGGTTTCTTTTCGTATTCCTGCATGGTATCCCGCAGGGCTGTGTAATTCCGGGCGTAAATAATCTCTGTATTTGTAAAGTAATCCTCAAGCAGCCGGATGAAAAAACGGCTCAAATCCTTTATGTCGCAGGGGAGACGGTCAAGGGCAATAAAACCGCCGGCCTTAACCAGATGTCCTCCGCCGGAGCCGATTCCGTCGGTGATAACCTGAACCATTTCACATGCCTTAACCTCCTTAGTGCAGCTACGGACAGACAGTTTAACGCCCTGAGGGAGAATGCTGTATACCAGACAGGTATCCACCACATCCACCTCAAGAACCAGGTCACTGATCATGCCAAGAATATTGGGGTCACAGGGCTCTGCCTGTACGACGGAGAAGCGGCAGCGTTCGTGATATTGATATTCAATCAGTGCCTTTCCCGCAATAACGAGCTCCTGCAGGGAATAGTTTGTGTTGAGATAACGGGTAATCAAACTGTTGTCAAAAGTGCAGTCGTCACGCATGTCCTTATCCAGCGGATGGGAAAGCTCCGTAAACCGGTTGGTATCTGTTAACAGACCGTAGTATAAGGCAGTGCATAGAGCTTTGTTTTCCTCGAGGGGGAACTGTTCTCTGCGGAGCATATCCCATACCAGCGTGGAGCAGGAACCCAGATTGCTTCTGATTTCGCAAAGGTTGGGACGAACGGTGTCGGAATACGAGGGAGTTAAGCCCTCAGGACGTGCCTGATGATGGTCAATCACAGCCACGAGGGGTGCGGGAATAAGCGTCACGTTTCCTTCTCCGTATTGGCAGTCCACGGTGACAAGAAGTGTCACGGATTGAGTTTGAACGAACTCTGTGGCCGCCTCCTTTTTCATGTATTTAAGAGGGATGGAAAGGGTC
>JAZQCX010000116.1:0-2514 GCA_045546495.1 Acetatifactor sp.
GGATGATAGGTAAGCCATTCCGGCACCGGCGTTTCACTGGTGTACAAAGCTTGTTCAATCTGTAGCCAGCCAAATATCATGTGTACACCCTGTCCGGGACAGAAGCACAGTTTCTCATTTACCACACACGTCCTGTTAAACCAGCCAAAAAACAAAAAAAGGTCTCCCGCAGAAACATTTGCTTTTCTCAATACTGTTTGAGCCGCGTCTGCCTGACCGAAGCAGCCCCGCCATCCATCCGCTCTTTGGTAAGCTGTTTCCTCCAAATCCGGGTCAAAATGACATCTGAAATCCTCTGTAACTTGCTTTTTTTCTCCGTAAAAGCGCATCTGCGGAGTCACTGTTTTCATCACATCAATCAGTCTTTCTTTTGATCCCCTCATCAAAATATCACTGTAATTAATTTCTTCCCAGTCATCCCCGGGAATCGGTACATAAACAATGTCATCATTTGGCAAGATAATGCCCGGTACACCTCCGAAATCGGAATCACACCCTTTTCTGCTTAAAACAACTTTCATCCGCCGTACATCCTCTTTATAAAAACACCCCTTTATTCCTTACCAACGCTCCATATTCCGCTTATGCTTGGCAAGGTACACCTCCCTGAGTTCCTCCGGCGAAATATCGTAGCAAAGCATGGCATCATTGAAATACATCATAACATCGCACAATTCCTCGATAAAATGAGTTCGGACTTCCTCATCCTCCATAATTTTACTGCTGCCGTCCTTTTTTATGATGTCTGCCACTTCCCCCAGCTCTATCATCAGCCAAAGCAACGTCTGCTTCGCCGTATCCGGTCCCAGAGGAGTCCACTTATCCTTATACTTTTCCTGCAACTGCTTTTGAATTTCCTGCATTTCCCGAAATCCGAAGTTTTCCATTGTGTCCTCCGTTCCGTGACCGTCTTTTACTTGAGGGTCCGAACAATATGTTAATGTGATTTCTACTCCGTCTGCGGCTCCGGCAAGTGCCTTTGATATAACGCCACCTGGTCGTCAATGCACCGCCAGCTGTTCCCTGCCCCGGCGGTTACACACAGATATTCCTTACCTGCAGAATCCACGGCAAGACTTGCCGCACAGCTTCTGGACTCATCCACATATCCGGTTTTTGCACAAAGTACTTCACCGTTTGTGTCCCTGTCCTCAATACGGCGCAAAAACCAGTTGGAAATCAGAAGTCCCTCCTGATGGGTGGCATTCGGCGAGGTATTGTACTTCTTCGCGGAAAGCACCTCTCTGCAAAAAGGATTCTCAGTTGCCGCCTTTAAGATAACCGCCATATCGTACGCCGTACTGTAATGCTCCTTACCGTACAGTCCCACGCAGTTTGTAAAATGCGTGGTGTCGGAAATCTCCATTTCCTCCAGCTTAGCGTTCATGCACTCCACAAATTCTTCGTGGGTACCTGACACATACAAAGCTAACGCCAACGCTGCATCTGCACCGGAGGGCAGAATTGTACCATAAAACAAATCCCGTACGGTTACAATTTCACCCACATCAAAGCCCACGCAGCTGCAATCATTAGAATAGCTATAATCCGTTATCTCAATAGTGATAGTAAAGGTATCGTCCAACACCGGATTTTTTTCCCAATTCTCAGCAGTCAGTCCCAATTCCTCCGCTGCCACCAGAACTGTCAAAATCTTTGTCATGGATGCGGGACTCATCTGCACCATTCCGTCTTTTTCTGCCAGAATGACACCCTCCTCCACATCAATCATCACACCGTATTCACTTTGCAGCGTTGCCGGAAATCCTACCGTATTTTCCGTCATCACCGCTTCCAGTACAGGGGGCTTCGGACGGTCAGAAAGATAAGGACCATATACCTCCGGCTCCTCTGTTGGAACAGGCATACTTTCCGGCTCCGGATTCTCTGCGGCAGTTTCCATCGAAGGTTTCTCCGGCTCAGCAGTTGCCGTCGATACATCCTGTACTGTTGATGATGAAGCATCTGCCGCGCCGTCACCGTCCGCCTGTTCCGTAACGTCGGGTATTGCGGTTGCCGACGCTATCTGGGTTAACACCTGCGGAGACATTTGTACACCATGAAGCACACTGTCGTAATGGGACTCGCTCTCTGCACTCGACCGGGATGCCAAGAACGCTCCTCCAACAATCAGAACTATCAAAAGCGCCGCCACCGGTATCACACATCTTTGCATCATTTCCATACGATGCTTTTCCCGCTTCATCCGTTCAATGCGTTCCTGATGACGAAGTCTACGCCGACGCTCTTCTGCATCCTCCGGCTCAGCGTTTTTGTCCGACTCAGCTTCACAGTATGTTTCTTCTGTCCGCTCTGTCTCACGGTCTACCTCTTCCGACAGTTCGTTTTCACGGTCTACCGCTTCCATCCGCTCAGGTTCACGCTTCGCTTCTTCGTTTGCAGGCAACTCAACGCACTCCGCGGACGACGTTTCCGTTTCCTCACGCCCCACAAACACCTCTTGTTCTTTCGTTTCTTCTGCCTTGGGTTCTTCCGCCTTGGGTTCCTCTGCCT
>JAZQCX010000117.1:0-51368 GCA_045546495.1 Acetatifactor sp.
ACCCATACGTCTGTATAAATAACATCTGCGTCTGTCGTTGCTTCTGCGATATCCTCTGTAAGCGTGATGGTTGCACCTGTTTCACTCGCAATATCTGTACAATATTCTACGAGTTCATTGTTTGGGAAGTATTTTTTGTTAGTACATGCAACAAAATTCATACCTAATTTTGCACAAGTAACCATAAGCGAATTGCCCATGTTGTAACGCGCATCGCCCATATAGGTCAGCTTCACACCCTTCAGACGTCCAAGCTGCTCGCGGATGGTCAGCATATCAGCCAGCATCTGGGTAGGATGAAACTCGTTGGTCAATCCGTTCCACACGGGAACCTTAGAGTACTTTGCAAGCTCCTCCACGATTTCCTGCTCAAAACCGCGGTACTCGATACCGTCGTACATTCCCGCCAGTACACGCGCCGTATCTGCAATGCTCTCCTTCTTACCAATCTGGGAGCCTGTCGGGTCAAGATATGTACTGCCCATGCCCAAATCGTGTGCTGCCACCTCGAATGCACACCTGGTACGGGTACTCGTCTTCTCAAAAATCAGCGCTACGTTTCTTCCGCGCAGCACGTCCACAGCCTCACCCTTCTTCTTTTTATCCTTCAATTCTGCCGCCAAATCAATCAGGTACAGAATCTCCTCTGCCGAAAAATCCAAAAGCTTTAAAAAATCGCGTCCCTTTAAGTTCATGTTTTACTCCTCCATAGCACAACCGAATAGATTCGCTTCAAGAATACCACAGGAAGGGCGTCTTTTCAAGAAAAAGCGTCATTGACGCACTGTACCCTATCCCTCTTTGCCCTAACACAAAAAGAATCCCTGCTCCGGGGCGACACTGTCGCACCAGATACAGGGATCCTATGTTTCCTTCAATTATCACTTCTTTTTCTGTTTCTTACTTCGCTGTCTCCTTCCAAACCGTCGCCAGACTTGCAATGCCCTGCAATTCTGCAGGAAGAAGGATGGTGTTTGCCTGACCGTCTGCAACCTTCTCGAAGGCCTCCAGACTCTTCATCTTCAGAACCGCCTCGTCTGCACCTGCTTCCTTCAGCATTCTGATACCGTCAGCATTTGCCTGCTGTACCTTGAGGATTGCCTCCGCCTGACCTTCCGCCTCGCGAATCATCTTTTCTCTCTCAGCCTCTGCGCGAAGAATTGCTGCCTGCTTGTCAGCTTCCGCACGAAGAATTGCGGATTCCTTTGCACCCTCTGCCTCCAGAATCTTCGCCTTCTTTTCACCCTCTGCACGGGTTACGGCCTCACGTCTCTCACGCTCTGCCTTCATCTGCTTCTCCATGGCATTCTGAATTTCCGAAGGAGGAATAATATTTTTCAGCTCTACGCGGTTTACCTTAATTCCCCAAGGGTCGGTAGCAATATCCAACGCTGCACGCATCTTAGTATTGATGGTTTCACGGCTGGTCAGAGTCTGATCCAGCTCCAAGTCACCGATGATGTTACGAAGTGTGGTTGCCGTCAGGTTCTCAATGGCCATCATGGGATTCTCCACACCGTAAGTAAACAGCTTGGGATCTGTAATCTGATAGAATACAACCGTATCAATTCTCATGGTAACGTTATCCTTGGTAATTACGGGCTGGGGCGGGAAGTCCGCAACCTGTTCCTTCAGGTTCACTCTTCTTGCCACCTTATCCAGAATGGGCATCTTTAAGTGAAATCCCACAGACCATGTTCCCTGATAAGCACCCAGTCGCTCAATGACATAAGCCTGCGCCTGAGGCACGATTTTGATACAGGATATCAAAATCCAAAGAACCAACACTACCAACGCAATCAAAATAAATTCCATACTCCACCTCTTTCTGTGCTGCATTCGTGGCAGCACGCACGTTTTATTTCTGCTTTCCGCTTCCCCGCACCCGGTTCCGCCACAGTGTCTTCGCTTCCGGCACGGATTCTTATTCGTTCTCCGCCTCTTCTATCTGGGATACGCTTAAAGGCTCCGGAAGCTTTTCCTCCATCGGAGGCATCCTATCGTTTATCCGCACCATCAGCTTTACGCCATCGATAGACATGACATCTACCACGCAGCCCACCGGAATTCTCACAGCTGCATCCGTACTGCGTGCACTCCATTCCTGACCGTTTAAGGTAACCTGACCGGTTCCCTGTAAATTATCAATCTCGGAAATGACAATCGCCTGTTTTCCAACAAGACTTTCCACATTGGTCTTTACACGATTCTTGTTGAAATACTTCACCGCAACGGGTCTTGTAAAAATCAGAAGCAACAGCGATACCCCTAAGAACAGAAGCACCTGCAGATACACGGGTGCATGCAATGCTGTCGCCAGAATAGAAACCAGCGCACCGCCCGCAAACCAAATGGACGTCAGCCCCATGGTCAGCACCTCTGCAACAATGGCAACAATCAACATCACCAGCCAAAAAATCAACATCTCGTTCATCTGCTTTCCCCTTTCTCGCTTGTTATATTGAGTATACACCATTTTATACGGTTTCATCAATGGTATTTCTATGCACGATAAAGATGGTTAATGTGGCGTGGGAGCTTCCCGGCATAAACCGCTTTCTCATTTTAGTGCAATTTGTGCCTCACGCTAAAATAAAAAGCACCTCCACCTACAGACCTGCGCTTTTTCCCGCGCCTGTAGGCGAAGATGCCTGAATTTTATTTTGTCATACGTAACCGGTACGGTTTTTGCAAGCATTCGAACGTACTTTCGATTTTGTATTGATTTATTCGTCCGGCTCTGATAGACTATATCTAAGGGGTTCTACCGAAAACGGTAAGCGGTTCGCCTTTCGCCAGAGTACATTCTGAGAGCTTCCAGTATCTTCGGAGGTGATACCAATGGAAAGTAGCATGAAAGGCAAGCAATACGATGTTGGAAACAATAGTCGCTATTGTAGGTATTGTGGTAACGGTTATCAGTATCATCGTTACAATAATCAGTATCTTACAGACTTCAAAGAAACATAAACATCAAAAAAGCAACCGCTCCGCCCAGAGTTAGTGTTGCTTTTTGATTAGTAACTATTAACCGAGGTGAACCGTTTGCTATCGGTAGCACCTCTCATTGTTTTCATTTTAAGGTTACAACCGTGTTTTGTCAATAATTTTCAAATACGCCCGCCACTACTTCTTGGGTTCGAATTTCCTTATATCATAGTCCTCATCATAGGTGTAGTTATAGATGTTCGTGTGAACCATGTTATCTCCTTCATCACCGTCAAAGTATTCATAGAAAATGATACTGTAGGACTTAACATCCTCGTCCTCCAACGCTTTTGACGCCTCCTGTGCTGCCAATGCCATCAGCAGCATATTTTCGGCTCCCCATTCACTCTGGCCCTCTCGAATCAATTCCCTATAGTCGCTAGCGGTTAGCGGCTCGAGCGCAAGCGTAGTGCTACCCTGCATCGGTACTATAAACTGAAACAATCCGACCACCGGCTGAGAGAAGACTTCTTTCGTTGCCTTTACTATTCCCCCTTCCTCGTCCATCATCTCCAGATAATCATCCATCGCATCCTCATATTCCTCTAAGTCCACGCACTTACCGTCCACATACAGTGCCGCATATGCCGCATCGCCGCCACGTAACGGTCTGACCTTTACATATTCATCCAAATCCTTTATATCGCTTTGTGAAGATTCTCCTGTGATACCGTCTGCCGTTTCATACTCCTCTTCATGTACTCCGATTTGGTAGTAGCTCTGAATAATTGCAGTTCTCTGCAAAGATCTATCTATCGGCGATTCATAAGCATAGCAGAGCCCATCGTCAAGCTCACTGGACATCATCATTTTCTTCACGCTTCCCGCATAACAGCCATCTTCGTCATAAGATACACCTAAAGTAAGCATAGGATTTACTACCACATGTCCGTCCTCAACCATCTTTCCTACTACTTTCTGGAAATCGTCGGAAAGGTCGTATTTATCGCCTTCCCACTCCAGAGTCAATGCCTTACTTGCAGAATCACCGCCTGCTCCGCATGCTGCCAGTCCCAGCATCATACTTACGCCCAACAGCAAGCATAAAGCTTTTTTCTTCATCTTTCGTCCTCCCTAAATTTGGGTATATATAAAATATTATACCCCCCCCCGAAAAATTCTTGTCAATACCGAAAAGTGCCTTTTTTCAGTCTTTTTTCACATTTCCTGTCCTATAACAAAACATCTCCGCTTACAGACCGTAAAGAAAAAAGGCATCAAAAAAGCAACCGCCCCGACTATGGTTGAGTTGCTTTTTGATTCGTAACTATTAGCCAAAGCAAACCGTTTGCTATCGGTTGCGCCCCTACTTTTTCTTCTGGAACTTCCCTATATCATAGTCCTCGTCATAGGTGTAAATATAAATGCTCGTTTGAACCTTGTCTTCCCCGTCATCATCAAAGTACTCATAAACAATAACACTGTAGGACTTAATATCTCCGTCTTCCAAAGCCTCCGCGGCCTCCTGTGCAACCAGTGCCATTGTAAGCATATTTTCTGCACCCCACTGGCTCTGATACTCGCGGAACATTTCCTTATAGTCAACTTCTTGCCCGTCACCGCCCGTCATAACAGCTTTCATGCCCATACTACCGGGTACTGCATACTGGAAAATACCGACTATCGGCGTAGGGAAAAATTCCTTCTTGGCTTCCGCCACTCCTTCCTCGTTCAGCATATCCAAGTAGTCATCCAACTTGTCCTCGTATTCATCTAAGTCCACGCGCTTACCGTCCATATACATTGCCGCAAAAGCCTCACCTCCGCGCTGTTGCCTAACCTTCACATAGCCATCCAAATCTTTTATATCGCTTCGCGAAGATTCTCCTGTGATGCCGTCTGCCGTCTCATATTCTTCTTCACGAAAACCAATGCTGTAAAAACTTTCGATAAGAGAGGAAACTTGCATTGACATATCTATCGGTGCTTCAAAAGCATAGCAGAGTCCGTCATCCAATTCGCCCGAGGTTAACACCTTCATGGCACTTCCCGCAAACTTGCCGTCTTCATCGAAAAGTCCGTTGTTTCTGGAACCCACTACCACATGTCCGTCCTCAACCATCTTTCCTACTACTTTCTGGAAATCTCCGGAAAGGTCGTATTTATCGCCGTCCCACTTCAAGGTCAGCACCTTACTTGCAGAACCGCCGCCTGCGCCGCATGCTGCCAATCCCAGAACCATACCTACACCCAGTAACAAACATAACGCTTTTTTCTTCATCTTCCGTCCCTCACTCATCTGCATAATTGATACTTTTCAGCGTACTTAAAAGCTTATTTATATGATACTGTAACGATTACCGTATGTCAATATTTCGTACACTGTAACATGATTACATAACTCGATTCACGTAGCTCCTACAAAGAACAAAGAGTCCGCTTACGGACTCCCACGCCGGGCGCGGTCACAAAAAAGCGACAAGGACTTTCCTATAATGTCAAAAAAGATGCCGCAGTCCCCTGCAGCATCTTTCTATCTTACCTTGTTTTCCGCAATCCCGTTTCTTGCCACGGTGACAAAACTGCGTACTTCGTTCCCTTAGTAGAATACGTGATTTCCGATAACGAGGCCCTCTCTACCGTTGTTACGGCGGAAGTGTGTCATGTCACCTACATTGGAAACACCGGAAAGTGCTTCCTGAGCAGCTTTGATACAGCTCTCGTAAATCCTGCCGGATTCGTAAACTCTGTTCACCTTACCGTTCATGGCAGGAGTAAACTGACCCGAAGCATAAATTACGCCGTGGATGGTGTTCGGGTATGCGGCACTTCGTACACGGTTCATAACAACCGCACCTACCGCTACCTGACCCTCATAAGGCTCACCACCGGCCTCGCAGTGAATCAATGCCGCCAGCAACAGCATGGTATCAGCATCCGTAGTGTATTCGCCGTAGTTCTTATGGCGCTTCGCTTCCTTCTCGGCTTCCTCACGGATTTTAATTTCTTCCATGGTTTCTCCCGCATCAATCAGGAAGTCTAAAACAACATACTCCGAAGAAACATATCCCGTTTCTCCCTCGTAGTCGATACATACCCAGCCGGTTTCCTCATCCTGACTAAGCACCTCCACAATTTCACCCTTAGGTAAAAGTCCGTGGATGGAAGCCTCCGTACTGGGCTCCGTTCTGACACGAAGACTCTCCGTATCAATCGTCGCAATCATTTTACCAACATCATTTGCTAAGGCTTGCGCATCCTCACCGAACAGAAGATACTCGTCCGATGCCCACCCGATTATATTACCGGAGCGTAGCTTCGTCCAACCATCCCGTCTTTCCAGAACGGTACCGCCGCAATCCTTATACATCTTGCCAACCTTGGAAGAATCCACGGTGGCTTCACTTCTCACGTTCAGCGCACTCTTGACATTTGCCATCACAAGCGTTCCCGATAAATCTTCCTCTACTTCAATTGCATCCAAATCCAGATTTAACTTTTCCGCCGTTTCGCTTACAATGTCTGCTACATTCTGAGAGCCGGGATCTAATACAACCGTAACGCCTCCGCGTAGCTGTGCCAAATAATTTTCGGTGCCGGCTTGAACGTCCATGCTCATCTGCATACTCAGGAACACTGTCAATGCCAGTCCTCCCAAAAACGCAGACAGCCTTCTGCTTTTTGCCATTTCCTTTACCTCCAAATAAACAAGCCAATGTAATATGTCATGAAATCAGCATTCCATGTGCGCAGAATTATTATTCCACATTTTGATAAATATATTACAAAGTTGTTACATTTGTTACGGGGACATAATAGCAGAAGATAAAAAAATTGTCAAGTTTCGGGGACAGCGCCCCTCAATCCTTGACAATTTTGTTTGGTTCCTTATATCTGTATCAGAAGATTTACAGGTTCTTAGACTTCTCGATACATGCTGCCATAGCGTCCATAACCGCAGCACGGAAGCCCTTCTGCTCCAATACTCTTACCGCATCGATGGTAGTTCCGCCGGGGGAACATACCATATCCTTCAGCTCAGCGGGATGCTTGCCTGTTTCCAGCACCATCTTCGCGCTTCCCATAACTGTCTGAGCCGCAAATTCGTATGCCTGCGCTCTGGGCATACCGCCTGCAACCGCCGCATCTGCCATAGCCTCGATAAATAAAAACACGTACGCAGGTGCACTACCGCTGACACCCACTACCGCGTCCATCAGATGCTCCGGCACAACACTTGCCCTGCCGAATGCAGACAGAAGCTTCACAACTTTATCCAATTCCTCTTTAGAAACATTGTCTCCGCCACTGACACCGGTGCAGCCTTCCAGTACCAGCGCAGGGGTATTGGGCATGCAACGCACAATTTTAAGTTCCGATCTACCGAAGCTTTCCTTCAAATAAGTCAGGGTTCTACCTGCTACAATGCTCACTATCAGGGTTTCCGCCTTCACAACATCCTTTATCTCTTCGATTACCCCTCCCAGATAAATGGGCTTCACCGCAAGAAACAGCACATCCACAGAAGATGCCACCTGGCAATTATCAGAAACAGCTGTTATGTTAAATTTGGTTTTAGCTTTTTCTCTTCCTATCTCTAATGGATCAGAGCCGATAATATCCGCAGCCTCCACCAGTCCCTTCGACAGGATACCCCCTATCATAGCGCTTGCCATATTTCCCAATCCGATAAATCCTAATTTCATGTCTGTTTCCTCCCACTCTTTGTCTATTTGGTCTTGCTGTATTATTCTGTATTTCTTTATTCTTGCTTTATTTTCTTTCTCTATTTTCTTGCTTTATTTTTTTCTTTCTCTATCTTCCTGCTTTATTTTTTGTTTTATTTTTTTCTCTACTTTCTTGTTTCATTTTTTTGTTGTTCTTCTTATTTTAATTTTTCGTTATGCTTTCATTCCCTCATAACAGTTTCACATTCCTCCGCCGGGATTCATCGTCTCGTCTCCGGTTCATGCCCCGCGCTTCTCACGGCACTTTTTCGGTTTCCGGCATTTACCTGCTCCTCTGCCTGTGCGCTTCGTACATCAGCAAAGAAGTTGCAATCGCTGCGTTTAACGACTCTACCTTTCCCTCCATGGGAATCTTCAGGTAAGAATCTGCTGCATCCGCAGTCTCTCTTTCCAGTCCGTTTCCCTCGTTTCCGATTAAGAACGCTGTTCCTTCCTCAAAGAAAAAATTGTCGTAGTATTCTTTCCCTTCCAGATGCGCCGCATAGGTCTTAATTCCCTTCTCCCGCATCTGACGCAGCACCTCCTGCAAATCGGGAACATATACACAGGGAACTCTGAAAACCGACCCCATTGTAGCTCTTATCACTTTAGGATTATACATATCCACCGTCCCGGCAGTCATGATAACACCCGTTATCCCAGCACCCTCTCCGGTTCGTATGATGGTTCCAAGATTCCCGGGGTCCTGTAAATTCTCCAACACCACCAACAGAGGCTTCTCCGCCGCAAGCAGCTGCTCCACTGTCCATTCGGGACGTCTGATTACGCAAAGGATTCCCTGGGGTGTCTGCGTATCGGACATTTTTGCAAACAGCGAATCTGCCACCACCTCATAACCTGTCCGCGCCAGCTTATCCATCAGCTTACTGTCCGCCTTGCATTTTTCCAGTGCACTTTCTGCGACATAAACCTCCTGCACACTTTCCTCCGGGGCTTCTTCATACATCTTAAAGCCCTCCGTCAGGAAGATGCCTGCACTTCGACGTTCCTTCGCTTTTGTCTGCCACTGTATTACTTGTTTTATTTTAGAATTGGAACTGCTGGTTATCATACCTTCTCCTACTGAAAACGGCTGTTCCCATTTTCGGAAACAGCCGCCCGTTTAACCTTGCCGTTATATAGCCAGAACCTGGGCAACTTCATACTGATATTCGTCAATGCCCTTTTCCATTTTCAGCGCATCCTCAATATCGAAATCCACGAAATCTCCGTGCTTATAGCCCACTACTCTGTTGGTTTTACCCTGCAGCAAAATGTCCACCGCATAAGCACCCATAATAGACGCATAATAACGATCCATAGCCGTAGGATTACCGCCACGCTGCATGTATCCAAGAATGGTTGCTCTTGTTTCGATGCCGGTAGCTGCTTCGATTCTTCTCGCCATAGAGGTAGAATGACCGATACCCTCTGCGTTGATAATCAGATGATGGGTTTTTCCCTTCTTACGGCTTTCAATAATATGGTTAATAATTTCCTGCTCATCGTAGTTGTACTTCTCGGGAATCAGAATGTCCTCCGCACCGTTTGCAATGCCGCACCACAGGGCAATATAGCCCGCGTGGCGTCCCATAACCTCGATGATACTGCAACGCTCATGAGAAGATGAGGTATCCTTTACCTTATCGATTGCCTGCATGGCAGTATTCACCGCCGTATCAAAGCCGATGGTATACTCCGTACAAGCGATATCCAGGTCGATGGTTCCGGGCAAACCAACCGTATTGATACCCAGTCTGGACAGTGCCTGCGCTCCACGGTAGGAGCCGTCTCCGCCGATTACAATCATACCGTCGATACCGTGCTTCTTACAGATTTCCGCACCCTTCTTCTGATACTCAGCCTTCTTGAATTCGGTACATCTCGCCGTACCGAGCAGAGTTCCTCCGCGCTGAATCATATCGGAAACATTTCTTGCTTCCATGTCGATAATTTCCTCGTTCAAAAGACCCATGTAGCCTCTCTTGATTCCCTTTACCTTCAGGCCTCTGGCAATGGCGGTACGAACCACCGCACGGATTGCCGCGTTCATACCCGGCGCATCTCCTCCGCTTGTTAAAACTCCTATTGTCTTGATTTCGTTCGCCATGGTTCTTCCTCCTGATAATAGCCTGCCATTCAGACCCGTCGATTTACATTTTAATCCATTTCCCGAGGATTTTCAATAGCTTTTGTTATTATTTTAACGAGTTAATCAGTTTGCTTTCAGATTATTACCGCAGTTGGTGCAGAACTGTGCATCCGGATTATGCGCTGCGCCGCACTTACTGCAAATCCCTACTGTTGCAGCAGGTGCCGGAGTTGCAAAAAGCGGAGCAAGCTTCTCGCCGCACTTATTACAGAACGCACTGTCTAAAACCAGAATATTTCCGCACTTCTCGCACTTGCGCAGTCCCTGCGCCGCCAGCTTACGCTTTTCCAGTACAACCACCTCTGCAGCCATCTGCTCCAAAGATTTCATATAAGGCTCATATACCGTTCCTGCCGCAGATGATGCCGTATTATTCTGAACAAACAGCTGACCGATGGTACGGATTGTGTCGTTCTTTCTCTGCTCCAGTGCCGCAAGCTGTCTGTCGCATTCTGCTACCTCGGGCGGTACAGTCTCTTTCTTTGTCTCAAATAATGCCATAATGTCACCCTCTCTTTCGTATGCTTTTCTCATTTCGGGAAACAGGAAGCTCCCGCCTTCCGATGTATTACGTTGAATCAATTTTAGCTTATTTCTGTCTTTGTGGCAATACCTATCTGCGTTACAACCGTATCTTTATATTCTCCTCGCCGTATACGGCACTGAGCTTGTACTTCAGCTTATCATCCGCCTTCACCCTGCGGTTCACGGGAAGCACTTTAAAGTTCTTGGTGTCCTTTAAGAATACCACCACATCATCATTTCCGTCGGAGTCCGAAAGCAGTCCAAGAAGTTCCTGTTCCTTTTCCTGAAACGCCTCCGCATTTTCAAACTGAATCCAGATACCTTTAGGCAGGGCTGTTCTCTGCACCGGAGTCCCGGCGCCGTTTCCCGGTGCCTGCGCGCCGCCTTGTACTCCGTAGCCCGGTCTGCCCTGTGCGCCGCCTTGTACTCCGTAACCGCTTTGCGCACCATACCCGGACTGCATACCTTGTCCACCGTAGTCACCCTGTCCGCCGGCGCGGTTTCCGTAGCCGCCGTAGCCTCTGCCGTCACCGCGTCCATCGTAACGGTTTCGGAAAATGGGACCCTCCGTAATCTGCGCCGCTTCCTCAAAGCCTACAATCTGCTCACAGATGATTTTGCCGTCCTTATCTTCCTCCACGGAGCTGCGACCCTTTACAAAGATTTTGGCATCCTCCGCAAGTAAAGCGCTGTATTTCTCGTAGTCCTTAGGGAATACCACAATCTCCACATTGCCTACCAAATCTTCCAGATTCAAAAACGCCATCACCTTATCGTTCTTGGTGTATTTAATAGTCTTATCCGCAATGAGACCTCCCACAACAACCGTCTGCTGGTCTGCAATATGGGGCTCACCGGTTTCCTCATCCAGTACAAAATCGTTGGTGTTCGCGGTGATATGTCTCTGCCAGAGCTCCTGCCAGCTTTCCAGCGGGTGACCGCTCAGATAAACTCCCAGCACTTCCTTCTCAAAGGCAAGCACCATCTCCTTACTGTACTCTCCCACCTCCGGCATGCGGATGTCAAACTCCTCCTTCTGGGAATCATCCGCAATATCAAACAGGGAAATCTGTCCCGCCAGATTGCTCTTTTTATCCTTTGCAATGTGATCCAGAATCTGCACGTATACGCTCATAAACTGCTTTCTCGTTCCGCCCAGATTGTCCAGCGCACCCGCCTTAATCATATTCTCAATGGCACGCTTGTTGATATCCGCATCCACGGTTCGGGTAATAAAATCCTTTAAATTGGTAAAAATGCCCCGTTCCCTTCGCTCCTTTACGATTGCTTCAATCACCGGTCTGCCGATGCTCTTAATCGCTGTCAGAGCATAACGGATACTGCCGTCAGATACGGAAAACCCGCTCTCGCCCTCGTTGATGTCCGGGGGAAGAAGCTTGATTCCCATATTTTTACAGGTCAGAATGTATTCCGAAACCTTCTTGGAATTATCGATTACGGAGGTCATCAAAGCCGCCATAAACTCTACCGGATAATAGTACTTCAAATATGCCGTCTGTAACGCCACCACTGCGTAGCATGCTGCGTGGGATTTATTAAAGGCGTACTTTGCAAAGTCCATCATATCGTCGTAAATTCCGCCCGCAACACTCTCGGAGATACCCTTGGACAGACAGCCCGGTACCCCCTCCTCTTCGTTTCCGTAAACGAAGTTGGCGCGCTCCTTCTCCATGACAGACTGCTTTTTCTTACTCATGGCACGGCGCACAAGGTCGCTTCGCCCTAAGGTATAGCCACCCAGGTCCCGTACGATCTGCATAACCTGCTCCTGATAAACGATACAGCCGTAGGTGGGCTTCAAAATGGGCTCCAGCTGCGGGCAGGAATACACCACATCGCCGCCGCTGTTTTTTCCCTTGATATACTTCGGAATAAAGTCCATGGGACCCGGTCGGTACAGGGAAATACCCGCAATAACATCCTCCAGATTCTGGGGCTGCAGCTCCTTCATAAAGCTCTTCATTCCCGCACTTTCCAGCTGGAAAATACCGTCTGTTTTACCGGTTCCGATGGAGGCAAGCACCTTAGGGTCGTTGTAATCGATGTTGTCAATGTCGATTCGTCTGCCCGTTGTTTTCTCGATATAATTTACCGCATCATGGATTACCGTAAGCGTGCGAAGCCCAAGGAAATCCATCTTCAAAAGTCCCAGCTCCTCTAAGGTTGTCATGGTAAACTGGGTGGTGATGGAGCCGTCGCTTCCTCTCGACAGCGGTACAAATTCGTCTGCCGCTTTCTGACAGATTACCACACCCGCCGCATGCATGGAGGTATGGCGGGGCAAGCCCTCCAGACGCTTACACATATCAATCAGGTAGTGAACCTGCTCGTCCTCCTGATAAAGCTTTCTCAGCTCCGGATTCATTTCCAGCGACCTATCAAGCGTAATATTCAGCTCATTGGGTACCATCTTTGCAATGGAATCCACAAAGGCATAGGGTAAATCCATTACACGCCCTACATCCCGGATAACGCCCTTCGCCGCCAACGTACCGAAGGTAACAATCTGCACCACCTTATCTGCACCGTATTTTTCACCTACGTAGTCGATTACCTCCTGGCGCCTGTTATAGCAGAAGTCGATATCGATATCGGGCATGGATACACGCTCCGGATTCAGGAACCGCTCAAAGAGCAGGCTGTACCGAATCGGGTCAATGTTGGTAATCTTTAAGCAATAGGAAACAATACTTCCCGCCGCGGAGCCTCGCCCCGGGCCTACGGGAATATCATTGGATTTTGCATAGTTGATAAAGTCCCAAACAATCAGGAAATAGTCCACATATCCCATGGTACGGATGACATCCAGCTCGTAGTCCAAACGCTCCCGAAGGGTCTGTCCGGTCTCTCCCGCCGGGAGACTCCCCACATCACAGCCCTCTGGTAAGTTTTGGCCGTAACGTTCTGCCAGTCCGTCATTACACAGCTTATTCAAATAGGTCCAAGAGTCATACCCTTCCGGCACCTCATATTTCGGCAATTTCGTCACACCGAACTCGATTTCTACGTTACACCGGTCGGCAATGGCCTGGGTGTTCTCCACCGCTTCCCATGCGTAAGGGAAGAGGCCCTTCATCTCCTCCTCACTCTTTACGTAGTACTGACCGCCCTCATAGCGCATTCTGTCCTCATCCTGCAGCTTCTTTCCGGTCTGGAGACAAAGCAGGATATCATGGGACTCCGCATCCTCCGCATAGGTATAGTGAACATCATTTGTAGCCACCAGCGGAATATCCAGCTCGCGGCTCATCTTCAAAAGCTCCGTATTTACAAGACGCTGCTCCGGGATGCCGTGATCCTGCAGCTCTAAAAAATAATTCCCCTTTCCGAAGCACGCCTCATACTTGCGTGCCGCCTTTCTGGCCTCGTCGGGCAGACCCTTTGATATGTAACGCTGCACCTCTCCCGCAAGGCAGGCCGACAGCGCAATAATGCCCTCATGGTAGGTATTCAGCACCTCCATGTCCACGCGTGGCTTATAATAGTACCCCTCCGTAAAACCTCGGCTTACAATTTTCATCAGGTTAGCGTAGCCTGTATTATTCTCCGCAAGCAGAACCAGATGGTAATATCTGTCCTCGCCGCCGGTCAGTTCCTTATCAAACCGGGAGTTAGGCGCAACGTAAATCTCGCAGCCCAGAATGGGTTTAATTCCCACCTCTCTTGCCGCACGATAAAAATCAATCACACCGTACATTACGCCATGATCCGTAATCGCTGCGCTGTCCATGCCCAGCTCCTTCACTCTGGCAACGTACTCCTTTATCTTATTGGAGCCGTCCAGAAGGGAATATTCCGTATGTACATGAAGGTGTGCAAATGCCATAATGTGCCTCCTAATCAAACCAAGCCGCTACCGGATGCATTCCGGTGACAAATCTACCTTCCTATTATACCAAAAAAGAAATGTCTGGGAAAGCCTTTTGTTCCTCGCTTTCTGTTCCCGCTACAGAGCCCCCTGCCCGGGGATGGGGGCTCGGGAGCGGTGACCTCTAAGCGAGGAGCAGGAGGCTTCCTCCGGCTATTCGGCATCGCTCTGTTTTTCCTGATATTCCGCCAACCTTCTGTTCATCAAATCGGCCTCCTTCGAAACCTTTTTCCAGGATACCGCCGATACCGTTAAGAAAACAACCGCAATCAGTATCAGCATGCCGATTACCTGCGGCAGATTATCCACATAAAACCACTGAAACCATATGCCGCAGCACACAACAATCACATTTACCATGAGATAATGAAGAATACACCTGAGCTTCATACTGTTTTTCTTGATTTCATCCGTATACATCAGCGTTCCCGCGCTGGTAAGAAAAGACACCAATAGCAACTGCCACAGCATATTTATATCGAATCTGCCACCCGGGAAGAAAATCTGACAATAAATCGCAACTCCAAGGACAACGCAGGTCGTCACCTTCGTAAATACATCAAAAAGAACCTTCACTCTTGCCATTTATCCATCCTCCCTACAGTCCTATTTTTTCCTTTAATGCAGGCACATACTGCCTGGAAATAATCAGCTTCTCATTATTATTCATGGTCGCCTCAAATCTGCCGTTAAATGCGGGGCTTAATGATTTTACCTTTGCCAGGTTTAAAATGACGGACTTGGAAATCCGTAAAAAATCCGTTCCCCGAAAACGCTCCTCCAGCTCGTACAGCTTTAGCCTTGTCTCGAAAACGTCTTTTTCCCGATACAGAAAAACCTTATTATCCACCGCCTCAAAGTAATAGATTTCCTTCGGTGCCACCTGTACAATATCCGTTCCCTTAGTGACTGCCAGCTTTTCCTGCCCCGCCTTCATGGCATACACCATTTTCAATATGTTCTCATCCAACTGCTTGCAGCGGATAATGATTTCATCCTCTTCTCCATCCATACGGTCTACTATCGTAATCTTCATAAAATCCCCATTCCGAGAGCGTCTGTTAAAACACGTTCTCTGCGCAAGCCACCGCGGAAAAACGGCGTATCCACGTAATTCAAACCGGCTGCCCGCCTCTCTCTTTGTTGTACATTACCTGTCATGAATCGTTCTCTTTCTGCTGACCAAAACAGCAACCGATATGGCTATTATAGCATAAACTGCCAGAATAAGAATCTGTTTTTCCAAGGTTATCTGTACATCACCGTTCCATAAGGTAATACCCATTTCCCGTCCGAAGATTTCGGTCACCGCCTCCGGTAAACCCGCAAATGTCTCCTCTATCGCGTCCTCTGTCAGTACCACTCTCATCATAGCCGCTCCGTGAAGTACCGGCAGACCCTTCATCATCTTCACAATTCCCTCGGAAAGCTGCGAAACCGGCAGGTAAATGGCTCCGAGGAAGCCCACCAGCGTTCCGATTACGGTAAGCAAGCCGCCCCATGCACTTTCGCTGTGAATGAACAGTGCCAGCAGATATCCGACAGAAGCGTAAACAAGCGTATTCATCAGAATCATGCCGAATATCTTTACAAAGCTCATTACAGGAAGCAGCGCATGCCCCTGCATCAGCATATATGCTTCCCCCAGCAGCAAGGTCAGAAAGCTCATTCCGCTGCCGATTATCCATGCAGATAAAATGTAGCCCAGCGCTATCTGAATTCGTTTTACGGGAGCTACATAAAAGCTCGCCAGCTGTCCCTTTACCTCATCCCGAATCATGGTCTGCATTACCGTTAAGGACACCGTCACCGTATTTACAGCAAGAATTCCTGCCAGTGTCCACATCTGTATCAGGTATTCTGCGTTTTTCTTGTCCTGCACCGCATTCCGCTCACCGCCGTATTCTTCCAGCACCCTAAGTACTCCGTCCGTGTTCATTTTTCCAAGAAACACTACCATCAGCAGCAATATAATGAACATGGACAGTACAGAAAAGAATACCGCACCGTAATCACGCATAAATACTAAAATGTTTCTTCTTGTCAAGTAATATACTTTTTTCATATCAACCGCCTTCCCTTCCGGCACCTGCAAACTTTAAGCCGCAGGCACAAATTTGCATGTAAAAGATTTATTTTCACACTAATCCTCCAGCTTTCTTCCCGTCACATTTAAGAACACATCATCCATAGACCCCTGCACCATCTCAAAGCCCTCCAGCAGCGGCTCTACCGCTTTCAATACCGGAATTGCCGCCAGGCTGTCCTTTATAGCGACTTCCCAAAATTCCTCTTTTTTTCTGCATGCAGTTTGCATTTTTTGCAGATATTCTTCCAACGCTTTTTCTTCCCCGCTCTTCGGAATCAGCTTTAGTTTATCCTTTGCATATGCCTCCTTCAGAGAAAAAGGCGTTCCGTATTCCTTCATCTCTCCACCGTCCAAAATTCCGATATGGGACGCCCGCGCTGCCTCCTCCATATAATGCGTGGTCAGGAAAATGGTCATATTTTGTTCCCGCCGCAGCCTGTCGATACTCCTCCAGACAATTTTCCGGGTAGTAGGATCCAGTCCCGTAGTGGGCTCATCCAAAAACAGGATTTCCGGGGCATGCACCAAAGCCCGCGCAATTTCGCAGCGCCTTTTCCAACCGCCCGAAAGCTTACCGAATTTTCTTCTGTACACCTCCTGCAATTCCAGCACATCACAAACCCGCTCCACATTCTCAGCAAGCTTCTTCCGATTGCTTTCATAAAGCGCTCCCCGAATCCACAAGTTCTCTTTTACGGTTAATCTGTCATCCAGACAATTATTCTGGTAAACCACGCCGATTTTCTTACGGATTTCCGCATCCTTCTTCCCCACCTGCATCCCGCAGATATAAGCATTTCCGGCTGTGGGGCTTAACACGGTACAAAGCATATTGATGGTAGTGGATTTCCCGGCGCCGTTTACTCCGAGAAATCCAAACAGCTCTCCCTTTTCCACCTGAAAATCAATGCCCTTTACCGCTTTCACCTCTCCGAAATGTTTTTTCAATCCCTCTACCTTAATTACCGGTTCCATATACATTCTCCTTGCTCATCCTCTCTGACTGTTGTTTTCCACATAATAATCAAAAAAGCAGCCTGCCGCAATAGCTCTTGCGGTAAGCTGCTTTTCACTCTAAGTAAGTTGCATTTCATCCTTGTAAAATGCACTCAGTTTATAAATATTTCTTCAACAGATCAACCTTGTCCAATGCCTCCCAAGGAAGAGAAACATCATCACGACCGAAATGTCCGTAGGCTGCGGTCTGCTTGTAGATAGGTCTGCGCAGGTCGAGCATCTTTATGATGCCGGCGGGACGAAGGTCGAAATTCTCACGAACGATTTCAACCAGCTTCTCGTCGCTGACCTTACCGGTGCCGAAGGTATCTACCATGATGGAGGTGGGCTGAGCCACACCAATTGCGTAGGAAAGCTGAATCTCGCACTTGTCAGCCAGTCCTGATGCTACAATATTCTTCGCAACATAGCGCGCTGCATAAGCCGCACTTCTGTCTACCTTGGTACAGTCCTTACCGGAGAATGCACCGCCGCCGTGGCGCGCATAACCGCCGTAGGTATCTACGATAATCTTTCTTCCGGTCAGTCCGGCGTCACCCTGAGGACCGCCGATAACGAAACGTCCCGTAGGATTGATAAAGAACTTTGTATTTTCATCTATCAGCTCTGCAGGAAGAACAGGCTCGAATACATACTTCTTAATGTCAGCATGAATCTGCTCCTGAGTTACCTCCTCGTCATGCTGGGTGGAAAGCACTACTGCCTCCAGACGGATGGGGGTACCCTTCTCGTCGTATTCTACGGACACCTGGCTCTTACCATCAGGGCGAAGATACGTTAAAGTACCATCCTTACGAACCTTTGTCAGCTGTCTTGCCAGCTTATGAGCCAGCGCGATAGGATAAGGCATCAGCTCAGCGGTCTCGTTGGTTGCGTAACCGAACATCATACCCTGGTCGCCCGCACCGATTGCTTCAATCTGGGCATCGGTCATCTTAGATTCCCTTGCCTCCAACGCCTTATCCACGCCCATTGCGATATCCGGAGACTGTTTGTCCAGTGCTACCATGACTGCGCAGGTATTGCAGTCAAAACCAATCTTGGAGCTGGTGTAGCCAATCTCTCTTACGGTTTCGCGGACGATTGTGGGAATATCCAAATTAGCCTTTGTGGTAATCTCACCGGTTACCATAACAAAGCCTGTACAGCTTACGGTTTCACAAGCCACACGGCTCATGGGATCCTGCTCCATGCAGGCATCCAAAATCGCATCAGACACCGCATCGCAAAGCTTATCGGGATGTCCTTCTGTTACGGATTCTGAAGTAAATAAAAATTTTTCCATGTTTTCCTCCTTTTTTTGTGCAACAAAAAATCCGCTTGCACAACAAGCGGACTTCAATCTCACGATGTTCCATCCTCTTATTGTTCGAACATTACTCGCTCAGGTGGGCACCTTCCCTGTGGGGGTTGCCGTGGCTTCATCGATCCTATGTATCTCCACCAACTCTGAATAAGAGAACCTATTTAATTACCGAAGCATTCCTGCTTCTAACTTTACAATACTACAAGAATTTACATCTGTCAACACCGGTCAGCCTGTCTTCAGCTTAAACTTCTGGAAATCCTTCTCTGTCTGTACCAGCTCAATCTGAGCGCCCAGACCCTGAAGCTTCAAGTGGAAATCCTCATAACCGCGCTGGATGTACTTTACATCCTCCACAACGGATACGCCCTCCGCAGCCAGTGCCGCAATCACCAGCGCCGCTCCTGCTCTCAAATCCGGTGCAGAGATGCTTGCGCCTGTATATTTAGATACGCCGTCAATGATGGCGGTATTTCCTTCTACCTTAATATTCGCTCCCATTCGGGTGAGCTCGTCCACATACTTAAAACGGTTTTCGAAAATGCTCTCCGTTACGATACTGGTTCCCATGGAAAGACCAAGGGCAACCGTAATCTGGGGCTGCATATCTGTAGGAAAACCGGGATACGGCAACGTCTTTACATGAGTATGCTGCAACGGCTTTGATGCCACCACACGGATGCAGTCATCCGTCTCTTCTACCTCACAGCCGATTTCCAAAAGCTTAGAAGTAACAGACTCCAAATGCTTCGGAATTACATTCTTAACCGTAACATCACCCTTCGTCACCGCTGCGGCAAACATAAAGGTTCCCGCCTCAATCTGGTCAGGAATGATGGTATACTCCGTTCCGTGAAGCTTAGACACACCCTTGATACGGATTACATCCGTACCCGCACCTCTGATGTTAGCACCCATGCTGTTTAAGAAGTTTGCCAGCTCCACCACATGAGGCTCCTTTGCCGCATTCTCGATGGTAGTGGTTCCCTCTGCCATGGCTGCCGCCATCATAACATTAATGGTCGCGCCCACGCTGGACACATCCATATAAATATTGCTTCCTACCAGCTTATCCGCTTTTGCTTTAATCAGACCGTGCTCGATGGTTACCCTTGCTCCGAGTGCCTTAAAGCCCTTGAGATGCTGGTCAATAGGACGTGAGCCGATATCGCAGCCACCGGGCAGAACCACCTCTGCATTCTTATATTTTCCCAAAAATGCTCCCAGGAAATAATAGGAGCCGCGCATTTTCTTCAGTGCTTCTCCCTCCACTACCAGACTGTTGATATTTCCGGCATTGAGAGTTACACTGTGTCGACCGTTACGCTTTACCATAACACCGATGTCGGACATAGCATCCAGCAACACGTTAATGTCGCGTACATCGGGCATATTTTCTATATATACAGTTTCATCCGTCATCGTTGCAGCAACAAGAACAGGAAGTGCCGCATTCTTGGCACCCCCTATTTCCACATCGCCAACTAAAGGATTTCCACCCTTGATCGCATATTGTTCCATTTATACTTACCTCTTTTAAGGTTGGCTTCTTAATAAATCTTTAAGAAATTCTAACACATTTACCTGTTTTTGTAAACAGAACACACATTCCCGTCATTTTCAAGACTATTGCAGGTAGTTCAACGGGTTCACAGCCTTACCGTTAATCCGGATTTCAAAGTGCAGATGAGGACCCGTGCTGACACCGGTATTACCGCTCAGCGCAATCTTATCCCCCTGTCGTACGGTCTGTCCCACAGATACCAAAACCTTACTCAAATGTGCATATCTGGTCTGTCTTCCGTCTACATGGTTAATATAGACGCAATAACCGTAGCCGTTACCCCAGCCCGCCTTTGCAACCGTACCGCCGCAGGATGCGTAAACCGAGGTTCCCGTAGGAGTTGCCCAGTCAATACCCTGATGGTAGCTGGTTGCTCCCGCAGTAGGCTTCTTCCGATAGCCGAAGGAGGAGCTTACGCGTCCGCCGCTGATGGGCTTCACATAAGTAGGCGGTGTCTTCGTTCCCCGCTTCATAATCTTGGGAACCGCCTCCATAACAACTTCTTCCTTCAGTATTTCTCTGGAAACCTCCTTACCGTTTACAAAGGTTACATCCGCAACCACCTTGCGGAAGCCCGCAGAAGGCTGCTGTAAAATCTCTGTCTGGTTGGTATACCAGTCGTCAACATCAATGATGACAACCTCTGCATCGTAAGTTTCCTCGTAGTAATTCTGCTCCTGTCTGGTCACGGAAAGCTCCGGTTCCGGCACGGTGATAATCAGCTCCTGGTCAATCCGAAGGGTTGTATTTTCATCCTTCAGACTGTCGTTCATGGCAATCAGTTCATCCATGGGGATATTCACCTTAATCGCAATCTCAGACAGAGTATCGCCGGAAACTACCGTATAAATACCAACTGTTTCCTGCTCCTTTATCAAATCCTCAATTGCCACGGGAAGAGGGGTCAACTGACTCTCCGGCAAATATGCCTCCACAATCTCCACCTTTTCCGAAAATCCCATGGAATGTGCTCCAAGCTCATAATCCTCAAAGCCGAGCTCGTCCTTATTCTCCACCACTTCATCCATAGTGGCAAAAAAGGCTTCTACGCCGGCTTCCGTATAATCCGTCTCCGGCTCCTGTACTACATCATCCCGCTTTACCACTCCGGGCGTCAGCACGCCGAATTCACGGCTTTCATCATAGGTAAGCTCCACCTTAAATTCGCCGTTTGCATCAAACTTGTCCACTGCTGCCTGTAAAAGCGCCACAGCCTCATCTCTGCTGGCAAGGTTCACCATATATTCATTCACCTTTACCGTATAAGAACGATGCATGGTTTCCTGCACATCACCGGACAGCACCTGCTCCATGTTGTGAAGCACATCCTCTTCGTTGTCAACCTCACCCCAAAGAAGCTCTTCGCCCACAACCGCCAGATTTGTCTCTACAAATACCAAATCCTCTTTGGCAGACGCCACATTCCTGCGCGCCTCCCAAAGCAGCTTGTCCGCTTTTGCTCTCTCGTCCACCGTTCCCACTTCCTGCCCGTTTAAGGTAATGTGGAAAAAATTCTCTCCTGTTTTCTCAAAGGGCGTATATCCCACTAAAAAAAGCATTCCCACAAACAAGGAGAACAAGGTAGTTTTAATATATGTAAACTTGTATTTTTTATGATAGGTTTTTTTCTTTTTCATAGCAATCCGATATCAGTTAATAAATTCGTAACAGTTCCATAATAACAGCATTTTTAAGGCTTGTAAAGTAAGTTTTGGGAGGGTATGATAGTTATATCCGGCGAAGTATCCCGAATCTATCCTACATCTGTAAGCCGGTACGGCAGTCACTTCATCAGACTGACATTTCACGAAAGGAGTACATCTCTTGAAACAGCAAATTATTTTTCACATTGATGTAAACTCCGCCTTTTTAAGCTGGTCTGCCCTGCAGGAGTTGGAAAAGGGAAGCACTACTGATTTACGCCTTGTTCCGTCCATTGTAGGCGGCGATATCAGCAAGCGTCACGGCGTGGTTCTTGCGAAATCCATTCCCGCTAAGGCTTACGGCATCATCACGGGCGAACCTGTGGTAAATGCCTTTCGGAAATGTCCTACTTTGATTTCCGTGGCACCGGATCATGAACTTTATCACCGTCAGAGCGCCCGGCTCATGGAATATCTCTCCGGCATCTGCCCCGATATCGAGCAGGTCAGCATTGATGAGTGCTATATGGATTTTTCCCCGGTTGCAACAAAATATACCTCGCCCGAAGCAGCCGCCGAAGCCATTAAGGACGAGGTATATCAAAAGTTTAAATTTACCGTAAACGTCGGTATCTCCGACAAAAAGGTTCTTGCAAAAATGGCCTCGGATTTCAAAAAACCGAATCTGGTACACACTCTGTACTCCCACGAAATCCGGAAGAAAATGTGGCCTATGCCTGTTTCCTCTCTTTTTCTGTGTGGTCGTTCCAGTGCCGAAACCTTAAAAAAGCTCGGCATATTAACCATCGGCGACCTGGCACAGGCGGACCCTGCCATTCTGGACGCTCACTTAAAAAGTCACGGCTTAACCCTCTGGAACTACGCAAACGGGCGTGATGATTCCCGCGTGGAAACCCAACCCGCCGAAGCAAAAGGAATCGGAAATTCCACCACCCTCTCTGCAGATGCAGTTACCAGAGAAGAAGCCGCTAAAATCTTGCTGTCCCTTTCCGAATCCGTAGCGGAGCGCCTTCGGGCTTCCCACCGCAAGGCCGGACTGGTTTGCACGGAAATCAAATACAACACCTTTCAGGTGGTGTCCCATCAGGGCATTCCCGTACAGCCCACCGCTTCCACCAACGACATCTACAAGCAGGCTCTCGCCCTGTTCGACGAGCTCTGGGACGGCACACCCATCCGCCTTTTAGGCGTAAGATGCAGTAAGCTCACTGACGACAGCGAGCCCGTACAGCTAAGCCTCTTCGACTACGAGGCTCCCGCCTCCGAAAAACAGCAGAAGCTGGACGACGCTCTCGATAAAATCCGCAAGAAATTCGGAGACGACTCTGTGAAGCGGGGAAGCTTGCTGTAAGAAGCAAAAATAGAGCGGCACTTTTGTAAGGCGGACTTCCGTCCCTCGCCCCAGTCCACCGGTAGCAGCGCACCGTAAACACATTGTGGTAAATGTGAGCGTTTCTCAAATGTGTCCTTTGGAATCGGGTTCGTGTCTTTTCACCAGAACACGCTTCCCGCGATTTGTCCGCCCCGGGAGTACGCCGGAATATTGGGTCAACAAATGTGGGATTTCTAATGTGCTTACTTTTGAATTTACGATAGTTCGAGCTTTTTATGAGCTGGGACAAAAATAAGAGTCGCGTTCGCAGTGGGACGGAAAAATGAGTGAAAGAGCATGCTCCTCTTTCCGCCTCCCGCGGACACGACTCAATTTTTGTTCAAGCGCATAAAAACACGAACCTCATTCCAAAGTTGCGCACATAAGAAATCCTCACATTTGCCTCCCGACAACATTCCGGCGTACTCCCGGGGCGAACTAATCGTAGCCTAAGTGTGTTCTGTTGACAAAGACGCGGACAATAAGGGATTCCAAAGGCACATTTGTCAGAAACCCCACATTTAATACTCCTGCGTTTACGGTGCACTGCTACCGGTGGGCTGGGGCGAGGGACGGCGGTTCACCTTTGCAAGAGTTCCGCTCTATTTCTGCTTCTTCACACTATACCCGAAGGTTCCCAGTTGCTCGCCGCACACAAGGTAAGCGCCGTGGGAGTAGACGATAGGCTCCGCCTTTTCCAAGTGGAACTTGCGCTTCTCGTCCATGTACTTCTCGTCTGCATGAACCGCAACCACATCCGCAAGGAACATATGGTGAGAGCCGAGGGGCGTCACCTGCCGCACACGGCACTCCAGATTCACAGGGCTCTCGCCGATTAAGGGGGCGGCCACCTCTTTACCGGGTAGCGCCGTCAATCCCAGTTCTTTAAATTTATCCACATCGCGACCGCTCTTTACGCCGCAATAGTCAGTAGCAAAGGTTAATTCCCGGGTGGTAAGATTGATAACAAACTCTCCGGTCTCCTTTAAAATCGGGTAGGAATACCGCTCCGGTCGTACCGAAATGCTTACCATGGGCGGGTTCGTACAAACCGTTCCCGCCCATGCAATCGTAATAATATTCGGTTTTCCGTTCTTGTCCGCCATACTCACCATAACCACCGGGAGCGGGTATAACATATTACCGGGCTTCCATAGTTCTTTAGACATCACAATCTCCATCTAAAACAATTTTATTTACCGATTCTGTTCCGAAGGACGCACGCGAAAACCGCATGGATTTCCGACTAGAACAGTTTAATATTCAACATACTGATAATTTGCAGTGCAAGCCCGATAACGGAAACTGCCAGCGTTCCCGCCGCAAGCCCTACAATAAGCTTCAGCTTTCCGCCCAGTACGCTTACGCGCTCCTTGGTGGATTCCAGTGCTTCCTTCTGCTTCTCGCTCTCTTCTACCACAACAGCCTGTACGTTCCGGTATACCTTAACGCATTCCTTATGTACGTTCTCATCCACAGAATCAAAACGTTCTTCCAGCTTCGCCTCAGGACGGCTCTCCACCGTCTTTGAAAGGGACTGTTCCATAGACTTTAGCTGCTCTACCAGAGTTGCCTGAAGCTGTTCCACAGATGCTTTCTGCTCCGCAAGGGCACTGCGCACCTGCTCTACGGATGCCTTCTGTTCCTCCAACACCTTCGCCTGCTCTGCCATAGCGCTTTGCTGCTGAGCGAACAGCTTCTCCAGCTGCCCTGTTAACGCAGCCTTTACCTCGTCCATTCCGGCGGTATCCTGCTGTAAAGCCTTAATCTTACCGATGCTTTCTTCTACCAGGCGATTGATTTCACTGCCGTCTACCGTTACCGTCTGGGTACCGGACAACTTCGCAGCCCCCTCATCAATCAGCTTCTGCAGCTTTGCCAAACAATCATTATAGTCCGCCACCTGACTTCTGAGGCTATTCAACTCCTCCGTCTCCGCAACGGTGTTTGCCTTAATAATTTCCTGTGCTGTCAGCCTCTGTGCCAGCTTGTCCATGAACATATCCATCTGCTTCCCTCCAACCACATTGTATAAGCTTCCAAAAACCGTCTGTCTCAATATAACGAATCAATAAAAATATTTTATCATTTTCTTTGTTTTTTTACAACAGTATTCAAAAACTCCAGTTCAGCATCATAGCCTAAATCCCACATTGCTGCTTCCTGCATCAGCCGTCGGTAGAGTAGCTGCCTTCCAGCTTATAGGTCACACCTCCCGCATACCAATGCGCCCCCGCTCTTTCAAAGCCTTCGGTGTAAAACTGGTCCGCATCATAAAAATCTACCGGGAAGCTGAATACAATAATCTCGGTCACCACACTGTTAATTTCAAAGGTATATTGTTTATCGTCATACTCGAATGTCAAGATACCAATATCCGGTACACTGGTTATTTCGTAAGGTGTCCCCGCTTCCGCTGCTGCAATCCATGCTTCCGCATGCTCTTCAAAAATCCCCTTTGCATCCGTCAGGGTAAACTGTTCCAATATCGGTGCGGTAAATCCTGTCATTGCGGTATTTGACGCTCTCCATCTTCCGCCGTTTCCTAAGGATTCTCCATCCTCATTATACAGTTTAATATCTATTTCCTCGTCACATCCTGCCCACAAGTCCTGCTGCTGGGGATCGCCCTTGAAATGAATGTAAAGTTCTCCGGTTCCGCTCTCTCCCGCAACCACTTCAACAGGCTCAGTCGTTTCCGCAGAAGATGGGGTTCCCTCTCCGTCAGCGGAGTAGGTTCCTGTCAATTCGTAGGTTACTCCTGCGGCATATATATAAGTCTCCTCACCACCCAGCATCCCTATATATCCGTCGGTATAAAATTTCGCATCGCCAGTAGTTGCTACCCGATAACCCATATTATTAACTGCTGCCTCTGCTTCCTCAATTTTAAAGGAAATCCGCTCGCCATTATATTCAAATTCCAAGGTCTCCCCGAACACGCTCCTAGCATCCACTCTGTATCCCCGGCCATTTGCCGATGCCTCCATGGCTGCCGCCTGATGCTCTTCCAAAAAGAGCTTTGCATCCTCTAGGGAAATCTTTTCCTTAATTACAGCATTCAGACTTGCCATCACACTTTCCGAAGTACTCCGGGTTTCTTTTACAGTAATATCTCCTTCACTATTTTTTAATCTAATATATATTTCTTCGTTATACCCTTCCCATATATCCTGTTGCTTCGGACGAGCATGAAACCTAATGGAAATCATTCCTTCTCCGGTTTCTTCCGCAACACTCTCAGCAGGCTGTGAAACGGTCGCAGAAGAAGACGTACCCCCTTCTCCATCCGTAGAATAAGTACCTTCATAGGTAATTATAATAGCACTCTCTACCTGTTCTTCAAGCTCTCCCCCTGCATTTACCTCGGTGGTATCGAAATAGTAAGTCACCCCGTCCACCTCAAGCTCATGTGTCATATCGCAATAATAAGAAAAATCATTTGCTGCGTAATGGAACAAAAACTTATTTACCGATTCCGCCCAGAAAAGCTCCGGATTTTCTTGCACCTGCGCCGAACCCAGCTCATAGCTGTGAGTAAGCACTTCGCCCGTGGAACCATTCTCCATCTCCACCTCTCCGGTCAGCGTCCATGCAATAACGTCATATTCCCACTCTTCCTTAGGGACATTATGCTCAGTATACAGCTCCATCAACGCCTCCGAAACTTGTGGCGTAAAAGAAATCGTTTCCGTCTTTACAAAGGTGTTCGGTTCTTCCACTTTCTGCGGCTGCTTTTCCGGCTCCTTTTCTACTGAGGGTGTTTCCACCGGCGCACTTACCGGAACACTTTCCTCTACAAAAGTATCCGGTTCAGGCTTAGGTTTATTCACGTTGTTATAAACCGTTGCTCCGCCGCCGACTACCACTGCCGCTGCTGTAACGCCGATTACCGCCTTCCCAACCACCGTTCCGAAAAGCTTTGCACCGATGCCTCCGGCTGCCTTGGCTGCAGTTGCTGCGGCCGCACTTCCAGCGCTTGTAACCGCGCTTCCCGTTGCTGCTGCCGTGCTTCCTACCCCCGCTACACTTCCGGCTACTGTTGCTTCGCTTCCTGCTGCCACCGCCATGCTTCCGGTGGTTCCTGCACTTCCTCCTACAACGCCTGCGCTTTCAGCCGCTCCTCCAACCGTTCCGGCTGTTCCTGCACTTCCTCCTATGAAGCCTGCGCTTCCGACAGCGGCCGCCGTGCCGCCCGCTGTGACAAGTGCTTCCACATTTTCGCGAAACACCAGCCATAATAAAGGAAATGCGCCAAGGCTGTACAATTTCGTTCCCTGCTTTACATTCAGGTCAATTACCGCATCCTTTATAGACTTCCTCGCATAATTTAGGCGACTCTTTACCGTTCCCTCCGAGCATCCCATAGCGGAGGCGATGTCTCGAACCGACATTTCTTCATAGTAAAAATACTGTACAGACAGTTTCTGTTCCACGGAAAGGTTGTCTATAATTTCAGCAATCAGCCGCTGCTTCTCCTTATCCATCAGCACATTTTCCGGAATAAAACTTTCATTATCCTCGCTCGCGTACTCGAACACAAAATCCGTATTCCCTTCCGAATCCTCTGTTGCCAGAACCTCCTTGCGGTATTTCTGTACATGGCGCAGGGTAAGATTCGTAGCGATTCTGCCCGCCCATACATAAAAGGCTTTTGCCTCCTGCAGGGTATCAATCTTGTTATAAATTTGCAGGTACGTTTCCTGCATGAGATCTTCTGTTGTATGATGATTCTTTACAATATCGTTTATAATTTTGTAAATATACTTTTCCGAAAGTTCATAGACACGATTATAATTCTCGCTTATCCCTTCCTTCAGTTTCTGCACTTCCGCAAATAACGCCTCATCTTTTTCCTTGTATCTGTTTTCTACTGCCATAAGTTATCTCCTTATCTTGTGGTATTTTTCGGTTTCTGTCAGATAGATACCACTTATGCCTCTTCGGTTTTATCCTTTGCGCAATTATTTTTTATATCCGCTACAAATTTCCGGTTCTTCGTCGACACCACAGCGGGCACCACCGTTTCCTCTACTCCTATTCTGAACAGCTTCCATAGAATGTTTGTGGGGCTGCTTTGCTTTACCGTTTTATTACTATCCATTTCGGCCTCCTTTCCTATATAGCTATCTATATACTTGTGAATATTTTCTGTTTTTTATTGCGCCACATATATCCAATATAGATATCCCTGCGCATCCTGGGATGCAGAAACCCCTATTTTATCACAGTTTCTCATGGCAGTTCCAAACATCTCCCCGCCCAACTGGGCAAATGCTGTCTCCGCGGTTCCATCGCCGGATGTATACACCACCATCCACGCTGCATTCGGGCATTCATATTGCTGCAGTACCGTTGATGCCAGACTTTCACATAATTCTCCCGGTTTTTCTGCCATAATCAGTCCTTCTTCCGCGCAGCCCTCCGCCAGTTCCCCGGCCGCTTCATACAGCTTTTCATCAATCAGACATTCCCCGAGCTGATTTCCCTCTCTGTATTTACAAATCTGCTCCAGATACTCATCCGCAAGCTTCCGTAACTCTTCCCGGTTCTTTTGTATCACCTTCTCCGGTTCTTCGGTTTCGTCGGAAGCAGCGATGGAGGTATTTTGAGAAACCTCTTGCGATTTCTCCCGCCCCGCCAGATACATTCTTCCGATAACAACCAACGCTATCACTGCCATAGCTGCAACGATGCCCGCCAAAAGTACGTTGCACTTTCCCGGGGTCTGCACTTTGCGTGTTTCCGTATTTGCACTTCTCTCATCCCCTGTTGTAACAGGTTCCTCAGGCAACCGTTCTTCCGCAGATTTCACAACACCGCAAAAAGGGCATACAGCATCAGACGCCTTATTGTAATACTTTCCGCACTTTTCACATTTTGTCATTTCAATAGCCATTTCCCAATCCTCTCTTTTTTGATTTATTTAATGGATAGATACCGAAACAGCTGATTTGGTTTTAAAAATAGAGCATTTTTTTCACCATAATTCTATCGTCAATCCGTAAAGTATTGTACCCTACTACGTTCATCCATGCAATATAGCGCCGACCGTGTTTGTGCAAATTGCACATTATTTCCATTTCGTTTTCTCGTCTTTTGTAACATTCACCAACTATTTACACCATGTTCATAGTTTATTCATATTTGATTGCTATACTTTATTTACGGTTAAGGAACCGTTTTACGACTGCAAATAAGATAAATTTTTTCATAATAGCCCGGGTGCCGAGAGGTATCCGGGCACTCCTCATTTTAACAAGGATTGCGCAACAAGCATCCATACCGCAAGACATTTCACTATCAATCCATATTCCTGAAAAGTCAGCCTGTAAAGTCAAACACATCGCAATGTCACCATACACAAGCTTTCCCCCTCACCACAAATAAAGGCACCGCGTCCGCCGCAAACGAAAATGAAGTTACCCGTTTTTCGTTTATCCGCAAACGCAGTGCCTGTTTTATTTCTCTTCTCCGATTGCAAGAATCTCCTCATTCAAGGAAAGCATTCTCGCATCCAAATCGGACACCAGCTTCGCACACTCTATCAGTTCGTTTTTAATATGCACCGGTGCATCCCCTTCGAACTTATAGTGAATCTTATGTTCCAAACTTGCCCAGAAGTCCATTGCCACGGTACGAATCTGAATCTCTACCTTTGTATCCACCGTTCTGTCCGACAGGTACACCGGAACTGTTACGATAAGATGATAGCTCTTATAGCCGCTGGCCTTAGGGAAGGTAATATAATCCTTCACCGTAAGAATCTTGATATCCCGCTGTTCGCTAATCATATCCGCAATGCGAAAGATATCTGACGTAAACGAGCATATAATCCGCACACCGGCAATATCGTTCACATATTTTATCATATTTTCTATGGTGGATTCATATCCGTTGCGTTTCAGCTTTTTCACAATGCTTTCAGGCGATTTCATACGCGCCTTGATATGCTCGATGGGATTATACTGATGTACATGCTGAAACTCATCATTCAAAATTGCCAGCTTTGTCTCAACCTGACGAAGCGCCGCATTATAAACAAGCGTGACCTCGTTCCAGCTGTCAATTCCATCCCCTATTCCGCCTTGTAATTCCATACCTCTTCTCTACCCCTTACTTCCCAAAAAACTCTTTGCTGCTACCCGTCGCGACTCTCCGCGCTTCCCGCGACTCTCTCCAGCTCGGGAACAAGTTCCCTCGCTGTTCGTTGCACTCACATAGTCATCAACACAACGTCGCACCCGTCTGCAAGCAGTCGGTGCTGCCGTTGTGCAGATGACTGCGTTCGTCGCTATGCGTTCATTATACCATAAATCACAGACATAGCAAAACTTTTTATACTATTCCTCTTTCCCGTCGAAAACATTTGTGATAAGATTACACCTTGGAACAAAACTGCTTCCGCCAAATGAAAGGGAATTCGGTATGAAAACACTTCTAAAGCAGCTCTTCATTTTTTTCAAAAAAGAAACCGTGCTGTGTATCGCCGCTCTGTTGGCGATGCTTTCCGCATTTATCATTCCGCCGCAGATGTCCTATCTAAGCTACATAGACTGGCGCGTGCTGGCACTGCTGTTTTGCCTGATGTTGGTGGTAGCCGGACTGCGCAGCATCGGGGTTTTTGAATTTCTCGGAAACAGGCTGTTGAAGGGCGCGGGCAGTTCCCGCAAGCTGTGCTTTCTTCTGGTGTTTTTATGCTTTTTTTCAAGCATGCTGATTACAAATGATGTAGCGCTGATTACCTTTGTTCCTTTTGCCGTAATGATTTTGTCCATGGCAGGAGAAGACAAGCTTCTGATTCCTGTCGTTGTTCTGCAAACTATTGCCGCAAATCTGGGCAGCATGCTGACTCCCGTAGGAAATCCGCAGAATCTGTATTTGTACTCTGCCTTTGACCTTTCCATGGGTTCCTTTCTGCTGTACATGCTCCCCCTAACGGTTGCATCCGCTGTTTTACTGGCTGTAAGTATCCTTTTACTACCGAATCACAAGCTCACTACGAAAAAGAACTCTGCCGACTCTATGGCAGCCTCCCCGTCCACCACTGCACCAACCCCTTCCGTAGGAAAGGTGCTTGCTTACGCTGCCCTTTTCCTTGTTTGCCTGTTATGCGTATTGCGTATTTTATCCTGGCCTGTGATGCTTGCAATCTCCGCTGTTGCAATCCTTTTTCTGGACAGACGCCTGTTTCTTTCCGTGGATTATTTTCTGCTCCTGACCTTTGTCTGCTTTTTCCTGTTTATCGGAAACGCAGAACAGATTCCCGCCGTTTCCGAGTTACTTCGCGCCTTTCTACGCGACCGTGAGCTGCTTCTTGGAACTCTGTTCAGTCAGATTATCAGCAATGTTCCTGCCGCCATTCTGCTCTCCGGCTTTACGGACAAGGTGCGCGAGTTACTTTACGGGGTAAACGTAGGCGGCTTAGGTACGCTGATTGCTTCTCTTGCAAGCGTTATTTCTTACCGCCTTTACGGCAACAGTAAAGGCGCCTCAAAGGGCGCCTATTTGAAAACCTTTACTGTTTATAACATTGTATTTCTGGTGGTTCTGTATGCACTTGCGTGGGTATTGTGCTAGGGCATACTCCCTTGCGCGCTGTTTCTGCCACAATTCGGTTTCACCCACGCATACATGATTTACAGCGTTCCCCTGTGGCACCGGCTTCTCGCCTGTTCCACCGCATCACCTCAGCTGTACCTACCCCTCATTTGCTCTACAGAATCACCTCTGCCGTGCCGTCTCCCGTAAATCGCAGCACAACATGCTTTTCTTCCTGCATCTCATAAGCCGCACCGTCTACCTTCGCGGGATTTCCCACGTTCATCAGCGTTACGGTACAAGGCTTCTTTGCCGTTACGCCTACGGAATAGCTGTTTCCGGTTCTTTCCACCTTAACCCCGGCAGCTTCCACCGCTTCCGTATCGTAAATATTTGTCTTGGCACAGCCGCCGTCTGTAACCGCATATACCTTAAAGTTCGCACCGTCGGCATAATCATATACGGCAGACTCGTCGCACGCACCGGATGCCACAATACTATTCTCCTTTACATACAACGGGATGCTCAAATAATCATGCTTCTCACGGTACCACTTTCCGCCTTCACGCTGCTCTCCTGTCAGGTAATTGGTCCACCAGCCCTCCGGCAGATAATACTCAGCTAAGCTGTTTTCATTTAGGACAGGTGCCACAAGTAATGCATCACCCAGCATATACTGGGATGCCAGGTAAGCACAGTTCTTATCCTCCGTAAACTCCAGCACCATACTTCTCATCATGGGTACTCCGGTCTTAGAGGTCTCCACTGCATTTCTGTACAAGTAGGGCATCAGGGATGCCTTCAGTCTCGTAAAGAACCGTACTACATCCACAGATTCCTCGTCATACGCCCAAGGCACACGATAGGATGTGGAGCCATGCAGTCTGGAATGGCTGGAAAGCAAGCCGAATGCACACCATCTCTTATATACATCCGGGGTTGACGTACTCTCAAAGCCACCGATGTCGTGACTCCAATAGCCGAAGCCGGAGTTCGTTAAGGACAAGCCACCGCGCAAACTCTGTTCCATAGACTCGTAATCCGACCAGCAGTCACCGCCCCAGTGTACAGGGAACTTCTGACCGCCTGCGGTAGCGGAACGCGCAAAGAGAATCGCTTCCTTTTCACCCTTCTTACGCTTCAACAAATCATACACCGTCTTGTTATAAAGATATGTATAGTAATTGTGCATCTTCATAGGATCGGAACCGTCATAATATACGCAGTCCGTAGGAATTCTCTCACCGAAGTCGGTCTTAAAGCAATCCACTCCCATATCAATCAAAGCTTCCAACTTAGATGCATACCATTCTCTCGCCGCAGGATTGGTAAAGTCAACAATCGCAAGTCCGGGCTGCCACATATCCCACTGCCATACATCACCGTTGGGACGCTTGATAAAGTAGCCGCCTTCTACGCCTTCCTTAAACATGGTGGATTCCTGTCCCACATAACTGTTAATCCAGACACATACCTTCAGTCCCTTCTCATGCAGACGCTTCAGCATACCTACGGAATCGGGGAAAACTCTGCTGTCCCACGTAAAATCACACCAGTTAAACTCCTTCATCCAGAAGCTGTCAAAATGGAATACTGCCAGCGGAATTCCGCGTTCCTTCATACCATCCACAAAGCCGATGACCGTCTGCTCATCATAGTTTGTAGTAAAGGAGGTAGACAACCAAAGGCCAAAGGTCCAAGGTGCCGGCAACGCAGGCTTACCCGTAATATCCGTGTAGCGCATCAGCACTTCCTTCATGGTCGGACCGTTAATCAGGAAGTAATCCAGCTTCTCGCCGGGAACCGAAAAGCCTACCTTGGTTACCATCTCACTTGCCACCTCAAAGGAAACCTTCTCGGGATGGTTTACAAACACACCGTAGCCCTTATTGGAAAGATAAAAAGGAATATTTTTATAGGACTGCTCCGTACTGGTACCGCCGTCCTCATTCCAGATATCCACACTCTGACCATTCTTTACAAAAGGTGTAAAGCGCTCTCCCAAGCCGTAAATCAACTCACCCACGGTAATGGAAAGCTGCTCACGCATATAGGCATCCTCGGGCCCCTTATCATAAGCAAAGCCCTTGAAATCCGTCTTCATATATGCCAAATCGTTGCGGGCGCTGCCGGTAATCTTTTCCTCCCCCCGCCAGAAATTCATGGCGGCATCTTCTTTATTGATTTCCAGACGCAGATTACCGCTTCTGATAATCAACTGTGTATCGGTCTCCTCTGCCTGCAAAATACCTGTTTTGGCCTCTGCCAGTTCAAAGGCAGGTGCCTTCTCCTGCAGTCCCATGTGATGCCATGTCTGAATCCGCAATACCTCCGGGTAAGGTGCCGTTACTTCAATGGTAAGGTTTACACCCTCCAAGGTAGCTCCGCGATGCTGAATCTTAATGGTAGGTGCACAAATGACAACTCTGTCCTGCTCCAGCTTTGTAAAATAAACCTCTGCCGGAGAAAAGCATTTGCACCCTTCCTTTTGTAACCAACATCCATTACTGAATTTCATGCCGTAACCCTCCTGTTGTTATATATTTAGATTTCGTAAGAAATTACCTGCTCCATATCTGCAATCTGTAAAGAAAAATCCTTTCGGCTGCTGCCGGGCTTTAACGTGATGTTACAGGTAATAAGTACACTGCCATCCTCCCTGTTTTCCCTTTTCACGCGTCCGACTTCCATATCCATCTCTTCCAGACGGCTGACAAGCTTCTGCACAGCCTCCGGCTCCCGTTTTGCGGTAAACACAATCTGTCCACGCAATACTTCCTTACATATTTTCATGTTTCTGTGCAGGAAAAACTGCATGATGCGAACCAACACGGTTACCGCAAGTCCCAATACAATCATCCCGCTTCCGATGGACATACCGATTCCTACGGTTACCCAGATGCCGGCTGCCGTAGTCATACCGCTAACCAGTCCCTCCTTGCCGGTAAAAATCAATCCGCCGCCCAGAATACCGATACCGGTTATGATACCCGCCGCAACACGGGACGCATCCACATCCACACCGTCCACCGTAATTACATCCATAAAACCATACTTGGAAATAATCATCATAAGTGAAGCAGCCACCGCCACCATGAAATGCGTGCGGACACCTGCGGATTTCATACGGCTTTGTCTCTCCGCTCCGATGATGATTCCACATAAGCCCGCCAACAGAATCTGTCCCAAAAACGCTCCCTGTTCCATCCAGAAATCCAGCATACTTCACCCTCCTGTCTCTTTAAATTCCATTTTTCCAATTTGCCTATGTCCGTTACTACCTATAAACATGCAAATGGTAATAAATCCTTAATTCCGACTTTCACTAAATTATTTTCATAATCATTTAAAATAACTCTAATATCAGGACAATATTCAATTAGCATTTGTCTACAATTCCCGCATGGTGCAATCACTTTATTAGGGAAATCTTTATGCACCGCTACAATCGTGTCGAATTCGCGTTCTCCCTCAGAGCTTGCAATACCCATAGTGACATATTCAGCACACGCACCATGTATTCCATCACAATTCACACCTGAATATATGTTACCATTTTTACATCTGATTGCTGCACCCACTGTATGCTTATACTTATCTTCATCAAAATTGCTGTCTATTTTGGATATCGCAATTTCTATCAACTCTTTGTCTTCTTCCGTTATATCATAAAAAATCATGTCTACCACGCTTTCAGAATTTTTCGAAAGATACAAGTACACGGTATCATGCACTTAAAAATCTTAGAGTTATTATACCATGATTGCTCCGCAATCATGGTACCGATGGCATTCGGCCGCTTTCTACCCTGAATAAGGTCATTATACCATATCTTACTTCCCATGGGAAGCATCTTCCTATCCACCTACCACACGCGGTAATTACCGCTGAGGGCAAGAAAGGCAAAGAAATACAAACAGTTATCATAATATCTTCTGTCGCCCTTACGCAAAGGCTCCTGCCAGAATCGTTCTACCCATTTCCACGCCATGCGGATTGCTTCTTCATCATCGCTTCTGCCGATAACCGAAAGGGCACCCTGTGCCGTAGTAGCAAGCATGCCTACCGGATGCAGCGCATCCTGTTCCAGACAGGTACCGTCCGTCTCATAAACTTTCCAAGGCTCCTCTTTTCTCACTTCACCCAAAAAATACTGCAAACGCTCCGCGGCCGCTGTTTGTCCTACATCCTCTCCAAACCATAGATAGTCCAATCCAATGTTTGCCACTGTCCGGTACGAATCGCTGTAAAACCAGTCGTGACGGTCCTTCGACCATGGCAACGGTCTTCTCATGGGCGAGCCGTCAAATTCCGCATACTCCGCGCACATACCCGTCTCAGGATGGCAGGCCTTTGCCAAATACTCCCTGCTAACCTTCGCCGCATGCTTCCAGAATGCCCTGTCCTCCTCGTCAGCCCATTTTGCAAACAGCTCATAAAAATGCGGCAGATGATAGGACGGATCCGTAAAGTCGATTCCCGCCACAAAAAGAATCTGCCCGTTTTCCCGGTTCCACATGGGATAGCCCTCTCTCCCGTTTTCCCCTTTATGTAAACACGCGCGCAGAATATCCTTTGCTCTCTCGGAATAACAGAAAATCCCCTCACCGTCTCCCCAGCGGTGGGATGCAAAAAACAATGCCATGGCAAAATACTCCTCACCGTCCGGTGCCGCTCCCTCTGCATTATGGGTGCCGTCCGTGGCACAGGACCAAGCAAAATAGCCTTCTTCAAAGCCTGCCTTCTGCCACATATAGGTAACCGCCCATTTCCAGATGCGGTCAAACTCCTCTTTCTTATCCAGCTGAACACAAATCATCATTCCGTAGGACATTCCCTCTGTCCTTGCGTCATGATTTCCCGTATCCTCCAGATAGCCCATATCCTCCCCCACAGGATGATAAATGCGCTCCTCCTCTGAACCATAGAAAAAGGTATTCCAGATTTCCTGCAATTTTGCATCAATTTCCGCCTGACTCTTTCCGCTTTCCGCAAACAAGTTCCGATAGCTTCCGCTTTCTGCCGCACCCATACACATACAAAAACCCTCCGTATTACAATTTTCGTTGCTTTCATTGTAATCCGAAGGGCTTCCCTTGTCTTGGCAGATTCTGCTGATTTGAATGTCATATTTTGCTATTTTTTAGTTACGTAGCCGGTTCATCACTGCTCGGATTTCGCTCCTCCTACACTCGGTCTGCTCCATCCGTTCCGGCTCCAATGCGCCACATTATACTTCCCCATCTGTCAGTGCCTCCAGCACAAGTGCATGGGAAATTCCCGGCACACTTTTTCCCTCGTTAAAGCTGGTTTTGCTTAAAAGTGCTCCGGTGGGCATAAACAGCACCTTTTTCCAGTTGCCTTCTTCCAGCTGCTTTAATATATAAGCGGAAAGTGTTACGGCACTACATCCGCAGCCGCTCCCTCCGGCGTGAGTGTCCTGTCTGTCGGCATCGTAAATCTCAATGCCGCAGTCCATATGCTGTTCGGAAATATCGTAGCCCTTATCCTTCAGCAGGTCAATCAACACCCGCTGGCCTACCTTTCCCAAGTCTCCTGTAATGATTTTATCATAATCCTCCGGCTGACTTTGAAAGTCAACAAAGTGCCGTTCCAATGTTGACGCCGCCGACGGAGCCATACACGCCCCCATATTCATGGAGTCCTTCAATCCGTAATCCACAATCATTCCCACCGTAATGCCGGTGATTTTTGCCCGGGGTGACACGCTTTCTCCCACCTCCCCGGCACGCCTTTTCATCTCCTTTACCGCCTCTTCATCTCCCAAAACGAAGGCACCGCTTCCCGTAACGGTCCAGGTAGCGGACAAAGGACGCTGGCTTCCGTAATCCAGGGGAAAGCGGAATTCCTTCTCCGCACTGGCAAAGTGGCTGGATGTTACACAGACCGCTTTTTTTGCAAATCCGCCTGCGATACAAAGGGTTCCCAAGGTCAACGATTCACCGCAGGTGGAACAGGCCCCATATACACCCAGTAGCGGTATCCTGTAACTTGATATACCAAATGATGTAGCTATTGATTGACCAAGCAGGTCACCAGCAAACATCAGAGAAATGTCCTCCGGCTTCATCCGGGACTTTTCCAAGGCAAGGTATACCGCATCCTTTTGCAGGCTGCTCTCCGCCTCCTCCCAGGTATTGCTGCCAAACATGTCATCTTCTCCCACCATGTCAAACAGAAGTCCCAAGGGACCCTGCCCTTCCTTTGTCCCCACTACGCTGCCGCTGTTTAAAATGTATACCGGTTTTTCAGGTCTCATGCTTGCACGACCTGCCATTTGATTTTCCCGACTCATAAAAATACCTCCGAATCTGTCTTCCTCTTTTTTCAAGATTCTAACCGATTCGGAGGTCTGTTATTCATTTTTACCGATTGGTTCTGTCCGATTCGCCTGCAGCACCTCCTGTCGGAGTTCGCTTACGCTTCGAACCGGAATCAAACACTTGCTACGCTTACGCCTCGTACTTCGCACTTTGCATGCGAATCAATTCCTCATCCTGGAAGTAATTGATTTTCATTGCGCTTTTTACCTCAGACAGGGTCTGTGCCGCAACCTCTCTTGCCACGTCGCTTCCCTGCTTTAAGATATCATAGATTGCCGGAATATCCTTTTCCAATTCCTTTCTGCGGTTGCGGATAGGCTCCAACACCTCTTGCATGATATTTACAAGGAATTTCTTTACCTTTACATCTCCCAGTCCGCCGCGCTGATAATGTGCCTTCAACTCATCCAGATTCGGGTAATCCGGCAGATATCTTTCGAAATGCTCCGGCTTACAGAAAGCATCCAGATAGGTAAATACGGTATTTCCTTCCAGATGTCCGGGGTCGCTGACCTGCAAATGAAGCGGGTCGGTATACATGCTCATAATCTTCGTGCGAACCTCATCCGCACTGTCTGCCAGATAAATACAGTTTCCCAGAGACTTACTCATCTTTGCCTTACCGTCGATACCGGGCAGACGCTGGCACGCCTCGTTCTCCGGCAAAAGCGCCGTAGGCTCTACCAGAACAGGCGCATATACCGTGTTGAATTTATGCACAATCTCTCTGGTCTGCTCAATCATGGGCAGCTGGTCGCCTCCCACAGGAACCGTAGTCGCCTTAAACGCAGTAATATCAGCCGCCTGACTAATGGGATAGGTGAAAAATCCTACGGGGATACTTGCCTCAAAATTACGCATCTGGATTTCGCTCTTTACGGTAGGATTTCTCTGCAGTCTTGCCACCGTTACCAAATCCATGTAATAGAAGGTCAGTTCACACAGCTCCGAAATCTGGGACTGAATAAACAAGGTAGACTTCGCCGGGTCCAGACCGCAGGAAATGTAATCCAATGCCACCTCAATAATGTTCTGGCGCACCTTCTCGGGATTCTCAATATTATCCGTCAGTGCCTGAGCATCCGCAATCATGATAAAGGTCTTTTTATAATCTCCGGAATTCTGCAGTTCCACACGTCTCCTGAGAGACCCTGCGTAATGTCCCACATGAAGTCTTCCGGTAGGTCTGTCACCTGTTAAAATAATTTTATCCATCGTTATCTCCATTCCGAGAACCCGCATGCTGTCTTTCTAAATCCCTCACAGCCATACGGCTTCTCACACAATATTCCTTATTATAGCACGCCTTTCGCCTTTGTGAAATGATTTTTAGTTTTTTTCTAAAATTCTCGCTCCGTATCTACTTCTTTGACATCTGTTTCGAAAAATATTGGGCAGCAATCGCGTATTCTCCTCCCTACGAAATCACGGTATATTCCATCATCTCATAAGCAAGTCTGCTTCCCTCATTGATTTCCGGCGGAAGCAGTCCTCTGGCAACACATTTTTCTTCTGCATTTTCCTCTCCAAGCTTTATCAGATAGGCATAGTCTCCGTCCAGTCTTGCCACAACATAATCCACTCTTTCAAACATTTTATATATCCTTTCTTTTGCATTTTTTATCCGATACTTGTTTGTTTCCGCGCCCGTCTGACAGTTTAGGATTTCTGAAAATAAATCCGCTCCGCGGTCTTCCACATTATCTCTTCCTTTTCCTTGTCCGTAAACTGAGGCGACTCCAACAGGTAATCATACAGATGCTCATAGGTATCCCGGCACAGATTACTGGGTAAATCGCTACCCCACATAAGCCTGTCGCTTCCCAACATATCAAGCGCTTCCCTGACGAACCACACTGCAGTGGGATAAGGATACTGCTCCGGCTTCTGGTTACTGGGCAGGCTGGCAAGGTCGAACACCACATTTTCTTTATTCAACGCCATCATCGCTTCCCGCCATTCGCTTTCATATCCCCGCCCCTGAGGTGCCAACAGATGGCACACCACAAATTGCAGCTGCGGATGCTTTTCTACTGCCTTTGCAAGGGCATGGGGCTGCCAGCAGCAGCTTCCCCGACGCCCGATATCCACTACAACCGTCAGCCCAAGCTGCTCAGCATAATCGTATGCCTCCTCCATCAGCTCTCCATCCAGCGCAAATTCCCTGTGATAGCTCATGAGACCACTGCCGTCACTTACCTCAAACTTCACAAACCGAAAGCCCAGGTCTTCAAAGAGATGCCGCCGCACATCCTCGCTCTTCCTGCAAAAAGGATCGTAGCAGGCCGCGCCCGTAAAGCGCTCCGGATATTTCTGCATGGCATCCCATGTATACAAATTCTGGGGACCAATAAAATTCCCCTGCAAAATAACCGCTTTCTCTACCCCGGCCTTGTCCATGACCTTCAACACCGCCTCGGGACTGACCCCCGTTTCTCCCAGCTCCTTGGGAAACATCTGAAAGCTGCTGCCGTCCGCATACTGTACAAAGCCGCCTCCGATACAACGTAGCTCACCCCTGGAGCCGAAACCGTTTAAATTTTCGCAAATATGAATATGTGCATCAATCTTTCTCATCTTAGTCTCCATTCTTTTATCCCGTTACCTGTGCCCAAATTCCGTTTCCGCAATAAACATGCCGCTTCACCTCGCAAATCTTATTTTTCATATTATCACAAGGAAACGCTTACGAAAAGGTCTGTAAATACATAATTTTGTTGCACAAGCTCATACTACACGGAAGACAAATTATTTTTCGGAAGTAAGGATACCGTAAAAGCAGAAAGGAAAAAGCATGAGACAAATCATTTCATTAAACGAGAATTGGGAGTTTTCAAAAGACCGACTCCATAAAGAAACCGTGACTCTTCCCCACACATGGAACGCCGTGGACGGAATGGACGGCAAAGGAGAATACGACCGGGGTGAATATTTTTATACAAAACAGCTTCCCACTCCCGTCACAAAGGATGGCGAGCGGGTCATTTTGGAAATCCTCGCAGCCTCTTTAAGCTGCAGGGTTTTTGTAAATGAAAAGGAGGTCGGCAGTCATGAGGGTGGCTACTCCTCCTTTGCCCTTGACATTACGGACGCGCTGCTGCCCCGCAATCCCGGTGCAGACTTAAACCGCTTGACTATTACAGTCAGCAACCTTCACCAAAGCCACATTTACCCGCAAATGGCGGATTTTACCTTTTACGGCGGCTTATACCGGGGCGTAAATCTGTTGATTGTCTCAGGTACTCATTTTGATACCGGCTACCACGGTGCAAGCGGTCTGGCGGTAACCCCGGAAATCTGTGACGCAGACGACAGCCATGCCATTCTTCATCTAAACAGCTGGGTTGTCAATCCCTCCCCCGACTATACGGTGCGCTACCTGATTACCGATGCAGCCGGGAAACAAGTGGCGGAAGCATGGCGTCCTTCCGAGGCTCCCAAGACAGATATCCTGTTGCCGGAACCTCATCTTTGGCAGGGCGTTGATGACCCTTATCTCTACCGCTGCACCGCCACCTTAGTATATCGTAACGAGTCTGTAGACGAGGTTTCCACCCGGTTCGGTATCCGTACCTTCCATGTGGACCCGGAAAAAGGCTTTTTCCTAAACGGTAAACCTATGATGCTGCGCGGTGTGTCCCGTCATCAGGACAGACTGTGGATGGGCAACGCACTGACAAAACAACAGCACTACGAAGACGCTGCCCTCATTGCGGAAGTGGGCGCCAATACCGTGCGCCTTGCCCATTACCAGCACAGTCATGATTTTTACGATGCCTGCGATGAATACGGCTTTATTGTCTGGGCAGAAATCCCCTATATCAGCAGCCAGAGCGACGACCCTGCCGCACACGAAAACTGTCGGTTGCAGATGAAGGATTTGATTTATCAGAATTATAATCACCCTTCTATCTGCTTCTGGGGTATTTCCAACGAAATTACCATTGCGGGGCAAAAGCCGGGCCTTGTGGAAAACCATAAGGATTTAAATGCTCTGGTAAAAGAGCTTGACCCTACCCGACTTACTACCATTGCCCATGTAAGCCTTTTGCCAATGGACAGCCCTCTGCACGGTATCACGGATACGGAAAGCTACAACCACTATTTCGGCTGGTATGGCGGCACCTACGACAAAAACGAGGAATGGCTGGACGAGTTTCACACAAAGTATCCTGAAATCTGTCTGGGGCTTTCCGAATACGGCGCAGAAGGAATCATTACCTACCAGCCGGATGAACCGAAATGCCGCGACTACTCCGAAAGCTATCAGGCAGAGTATCACGAGCATATGGCAAAAATTCTCATGGAGCGACCTTACCTCTGGTCAACTTACGTTTGGAACATGTTTGATTTCGGCTGTGCCGCAAGAAATGAGGGCGGAACCGCAGGGCGCAACAACAAGGGACTTGTCACCATGGATCGGAAAATCAAAAAAGAGTCCTTTTATGTTTACAAGGCATACTGGAGCAGAGAGCCCTTCGTTCATCTGTGCGGTCGCCGCTACGCCAGACATGCTTCGGACACTGTAACGGTAAAGGTTTATTCTAATCTGCCTTACGTTTCCCTGTTTGTAAACGGCAGGGCACATGCCACACACTACGGCAATAAAATATTCGTGTTTGAAAATGTCCCCCTAAGCGACGGCTTCACTTATCTGACCGCTCAGGGACACCCCGACAGTATCTGCTCCACACCTCACTCAGACCGGCCCGTCACCGACACCATCACCTTAGAGAAGGTGGCAAGGAAGCCCGAGATTTACACCCTTCCGCAGGAGGAGGATGATGCCGACGGCGTTGCAAACTGGTTTGAATATGCAGAGGAAGCGGCGGCAGACGCAGCTATGGAGTTTTCGAAAGATCATTTTTCCGTCCATGATAAAATCAAAGACATCATTGCAAATGACGAAGCTTTCAGCATCCTATCCAATGCCATGTTTGCCATGAGCGGTATGAAAATGAAAAAGTCCATGCTGAATATGTTCGCCGAAAAAACACTTTATGACCTGACGGATATGCTTACCGGCTTCGGTGCCAGCGATGGCAAACAGATTCCCAAGAATGCCCTTGAAATCATCGACGGGAACCTTCGTCGGGTGAAAAAGTAAATAAAAGTGCCACAATTTCATGGGCAATTAACGGCATTGCCGCCAGAATTCCAAGGCGCATCCACTCCCGCCCCGACAGAGGCGTAGTTCCGAAGGCCTGCACCAGAAAAGGAATTTCCGTCACTGCAAATTGGAGTAAAAAGCCTAAACCGCAGGCAAGAAACATCAGCATATTATCCCAGTGCTTCATGCGGAAAAAGGATTTCTGCACATCGCGCATCCCTACCGCATGAAACAGCTGGGACATACCAAGTACCGTAAAGGCATAGGTCTGCGCCTTCGCCAATATCTGACTGTCGCTCAACACCTGACGCAGCTGCATAAGCCCCAGCGTCTCGCCCCTTGCGGTAAGAATTGCACAGGGAACCATGAAAAAAGCAATTAGACTGATGACCGCTATCAGTGCACCGTAAAACAAGGTGCAGATAAGTCCCCCTCTGGCAAAGAGACTTTCCTTTGCCTTTCTGGGTGTCTGGCGCATAAGAGATTTCCCGTCGTTTTTATCTACCCCAAGTGCCAGCGCAGGCAGAGAATCCGTAATCAGGTTAATCCACAAAATATGGCTGGATTTCAGGGGCGATGCCAGCCCCATACATACCGCCGTAAACATGGTAACAATTTCTCCCAGATTGGAGGACAGCAGGAAAATCACCGACTTCCGGATATTCTCATAAACACCTCTGCCCTCCTCAATGGCGCGCCGGATTGTGGCAAAATTATCATCCGTAAGCACCATATCCGCCGCCTGCCTCGCCACATCCGTTCCCGTCTTTCCCATGGCAATTCCGATATCGGCCTTTTTCAAAGAAGGCGCATCATTTACGCCGTCCCCCGTCATGGCTACAATCTCACCTCTGCGCTTAAAACCGTCCACAATCCGCACCTTTTGTGCCGGAGATACTCTGGCGAAGATTCTCGTAAAGCCAAGCTCTCTGTCAAACTCCTCGTCAGTCAGCCGACTCATCATTTCTCCTGTCAGACACTGCTGCCTGTCTTCCGCAATTCCGAGCTGCCTGCCGATGGCAAATGCCGTATCCACATGATCTCCCGTAATCATCACAGTAGTAACCCCTGCCCGGCGAAAATCCGCTACTGCCGCGGCTGCCTCCGGTCTCGCCGGATCACGCATTGCCGCCAGTCCGAGAAAGGTCAGTCCGCTCTCTAACCCGCCTTCCGAACCCCACTGTTTTCCGGGCAGCTCTACACCGGACTTCATGGCAACCGCCAGCGTCCTGAGCGCCTCCCCCGCAAGCTCCGACAATACCGTTTCCAAGCGGCTGCGATGCACCTGTGTCAGCCGCTCTATACCGTTAGGCGTCAATATACTGTCACAGCGCTTCAATACCTCATCCGGCGCACCCTTTGTATAGGAAACCGCACCGTGGCAGGTGGTCATCATTTTTCTGTCCGAATCAAAGGGTTTCTCTCCCGTTCTTGGCATATCCTTTTCCAGCTGCTGCTTTCGCAACCCCAATCCCGCCGCCATATCCAAAAGTGCCAGCTCCGTAGGGTCGCCCATACGGCTTCCCTCTTCTGCCACAGCATCATTGCACAAGGTCATTCCCTGAAAGAAATTAGGGCACATGGCAGGCGAAAGCTCTCCCGTTTCATACATTTGTCCCTTAAAAAAACACTTTTCCACCCGCATCCGGTTTTGTGTCAGGGTTCCTGTTTTGTCAGAGCATACCACGCTGACCGCCCCCAAGGTTTCCACTGAGGGAAGCCTTCTGACAATAGTGTTGATACGAACCATACGGGTTACGCTTAGTGCAAGGCAAATGGTAACCACTGCCGGGAGCCCCTCAGGAACCGCTGCCACCGCAAGGCTGATGGCGGTAATCAGCATTTCCGGTATATTCCGCTTTTGCAACACCGCAATTACAAACAACATGGCACAAAGCGCCAATGACAAAAAGCTCAAAACCTTTCCCAGCTCACCCAACCGCTTCTGCAAAGGTGTCATTTCCTCCTTCGCTTCCGTAATCATGGTTGCAATTCTGCCCAGCTCCGTATCCATCCCTGTGGCAGTTACCAATCCTTCCCCTCGTCCGTAGGTTACAATGGTTGAGCTGTACGCCATGTTCCGGCGGTCGCCCAGAGGAATCTGCTTCCCGCTCTCCCCCACAAATTCCGCATTCTTCTCTATGGGCAGAGATTCCCCGGTCAAGGCAGACTCCTCGATTTTTAAGTTCGCCGCTGATACCAACCGCAGGTCGGCCGGTACCTGACAGCCTGCCTCCAGATATACCAAATCCCCCTTCACCAGCTGCGACGCAGGGATTTCCATACGGTGTCCCTCCCGGATCACCCACGCCTTAGGACTTGTAAGCTTTTTTAGGGATTCCAGCGCTTTCCTTGCCTTTCCCTCCTGTAACATCCCTATCAACGCATTCATCAGTACCACCGCGCCGATAATAACCGCGTCACTGACTTCCTTTAGCAGAACCGAGACCACCGCCGCCACTAACAGCACATAAATCAACGGGTCATTCAACTGTTCCAAAAAAGACTGCAATGCGGTTCTCTTTGCGGTCTCTTTCATCACATTCGGACCGTCTGTTCGCAGTCTTCTCGCCGCCTCTTTGGAGTGTAGTCCCCTTTTTTCATCACTGTCTAATTTTTCTGCGGTCTCCCGCACACTTATTTGCTCAAACACAAAAAAACCTCCCCCGCACATTTGCATTAAATCTATATGCACGGGGGAGGACAACTATGTTTTGTTTTCTCTAGGAATTTCCCAACAGGCTTTTCGTATATTCTTCCCTCGGGTTATGGAAAATTTCTTCGGTTTCTCCGATTTCCACAATGCGTCCTTCCTTCATGATCATGATGCGGTCGCACATATGGTATACCACATTGATGTCATGGGAAATAAACAGATAGGACAGCTTCATTTCCTGCTGAAGCTTTTGCATCAGCTCCATAATCTGCGCCTGAATGGTAACATCCAGCGCGGAAACCGGCTCATCTGCCACAAGAAATCCGGGGCCGGTAATCAACGCCTGCCCGATACTGATTCGCTGACGCTGTCCGCCGGAAAGCTGCGCCGGCTTACGATGGAAATACTTATCCGACATGCCCACACGATGCAGCATATCATAGGCAGCCGCCTCCATATCCGCTTTCGTCATGCCAAAGGACTTATCCGCTGCCGCGGCCGCACGTAACGGCTCCTGTAACAACCAGCCGATGGTTTTAGATGGATTTAAGCTGCTGTAGGGATCCTGAAAAATCATCTGGGGACGAAGCGTTGTATGCTCTACCTTTCCGGTAATATCCCTGTTCATACCCAGTATGGCCTTGGACAGGGAGGTTTTACCGCAACCGCTCTCTCCTACCAGGCCGAGACTTTCCCCCGCATAAATGTCAAAGGACGCACCCTCTACCACCTGATGCAGACGCTTTCTTGAAAACAGGCTGTTGTCTCCGTCCTGATAAAAGACGGATAAATCCCGCACTGTCACCACAGCATCGGGAGCTTCCTTCTGCTCCTTAGACATAACGGAAACCCGCTTTTTCATGCGGGACGGCACCGCTTCAATCAGTCTTTTCGTATAATCCTGCTTCGGCGAATCAAAAATTTCCTTAGCGGCTCCCTGTTCCACCACACAACCGTCCTTCATCACCGCAACCTTGTCGCAGATGGTTCTCGCAAGGTTCAGGTCATGGGTAATAAACAGCATTGCGTTGTGTTCCTTTTGATTAATTTCCTTCAAAAGCTCTACAATCTGTCTCTGAATGGTTACATCCAGTGCCGTTGTAGGCTCATCTGCCACAACAAGCTCCGGGTGCAAAATAATTGCCATGGCAATCATCACTCTCTGACGCATACCGCCGGAGAGCTGATGGGGATAGCTCTCATACACCTTTTCCGTATTCCGAAGTCCGACTGCATGAAAGGTTTCCAAAACCCGAGGCTTCATCTCCTCTTTTTTCAGTTCCGTATGGAGTCGCAGCATTTCCTCCACCTGTTTTCCCACCCGTTGTGTAGGATTTAAAGAGGTCATGGGCTCCTGAAATACCATGGACATATGATTGCCCTGATAAGTACGATACAGATTCTTATCAATAGGCTTTCCCGCCTCACGCAACACTTTATCCCGAAACAAAATCCGACCGGAGGTAATCTGTGCCTCGTCGGAAACAAGCCCCATCATCGTCAACGCGGTTACAGACTTACCGGAGCCGGATTCCCCTACGATTCCGAGAATTTCTCCCGCCTTCAGCTCCAAATTTACGTTTTTTACCACCTCTGCCCCGTCAAAGGCCACAGAGAGATTTTCAATTTTTATCATATGACCTCCTGCGGATTCCTTCGCTAAACAGAGAAAATCCCAGCACAATCCAAACGATGGTAAGACCCGGCGCCAGCGCGTACCAAGGGGCAGACTGCAAATACCCCTGGGCGTCGGAAAGCATCTTACCCAGACTTGCATCCGGAGGCTGTACACCGATTCCCAGATAGCTCATACCGGACTCTGCCAGAATTACGTTGTTAAAGCCGATCATAACAGATACCCAAAGCACGGAAAATATATTGGGCAAAATATGCACAAACAAAATCCGCAGCTTTCCGACTCCCATCAGTCTTGCACGGCGGATATAGTCCGCATCCCGCAAACGAATAAACTCACTTCGCACAATTCGTACATAGCTGGGGATAAATACGATACTCAAAGATATAATCATATTCTGCTTTCCCGTTCCCATTACGCTGATAATTACAAGGGTCAGCAGGATGCTGGGAAATCCGTTCACCGCATCCGTAATACGCATCACAATCTCATCCACAATACCGCCGAAATATCCGGTCAGCGCCCCTAACAGGATTCCTACGGATGCAGAAACAAAGACAACCAGTGTACTGATAATCAGAGTGGTACTGCAACCCTGCATCACTCTGGAAAAAATATCCCGCCCAAAGTTATCCGTTCCGAAGATATGGCGCCAGGAAGGCCCGTCAAACCGCTCCGCGGCAGACATGGCGGTAGTGCTGTAAGGCGTCCAGAATAAGCCGATAACTCCAAGCAACACAATAAGACCTGTCATAGACAGACCTGCCACAAGGTACTTATTCCATTTTTGCCTGCTTTCCTGCTTCATATGCATTTATCCTCATGCCACGCCGCATAAACAACCGCTTTTCTCTATGCCGCCCTGCCTCCTGTTCCGGGAAACATTTGTCTCATTTCATCCGGCATTTACTTCTCACTAATTCTCGGATCAATCACACGGTACAGAATATCCACCAGAAAATACACAAAAATCACCACAAAGGTAATATACAAAATCAAAATTTCCACCACCGGAAAATCTCTGGTGGAAATGGAACTGATTAACAGTCTTCCGATACCGGGAAGACCGAAAACCTGCTCAATTACAATACTTCCCGCCACAATTTCCGCAATAATCATACCTAAGAAAGTAATCACAGGCATCATGGCATTTCTAAGTACATGCCCGTACATTACCCTGTTTTTGGTACATCCCTTGCTGTACGCGGTGCGGACATAATCCGACTGTAGCTCTGTCAGCATGGAATTCCGAAGAAATCTTGCCGTCATGGCGATTTTGGGAAGCGCAACCGACAACGCCGGGAACAACAGGTAGCCAAGGAAGCCTGCGAAGTCCTCCTTGTAGCTGATATATCCGCCGGGTGAAAAGAGCTTGAACACGATACCAAACAGAAATGTCACGAGGATTCCCAAAAAGAAAGATGGAATCGCCATGGTCGCCTGTGTCAGAACGCCCAGCACCGCATCCAGAACATGACTGTTACTCCTTGCCCACAGGACGCCCAAGGGTATGGACACCACCACAATCAGTACAAGGGAAACTGCCGCCAGCCAGAGTGTCACCGGCAGCTTATCGCCAATCAGCTCACTCACCGGCATCATCTCATTCATGTTCTTGGAGTAACGGTAGCTGACACCGAAATCTCCCTGCAACACATCTCCTGCCCAATTCAAATATCGCTCCACCGGAGGCTTATTTAAGCCCAGTTCTTCCCGAAGCTGTTCTTCCCTCTCGGGAGTCGCCTCAGTTCCCAGAATGGATGTCACAACATCTCCCGGGATAATCTGGAAAGCCAGGAAGGCAGCCACGGAAACAAGAAACAATGTCATAATGAGAGTAAGAACCTTTTTACCGAAATATTTCATGGCTGCCGCCTCCTTTCCTTTGTTTTTACATTCTTTTTTGCCGTTTGCCTTTTGGCATTTTGCTTTCCGGCTCTTGGCGTACATACGATACTTTTGCCGTAGGTTTTTTCGGTTCAGTTCGCTTTGCGCCCCGCCTTCGGCCGCACTACTTCACGTAGTATACCGTACTCATATCCTGTACATAAACAGGGTAAAACTTGTAGCCCGCAAGTTCCTTGCTGATTGCCGTTGTGTTAGCGGGAACCTGCAAAAATCCGCTGCCTGCCTCATCGCAAAGAATCTGCTGCAGCTGTGCATAGTACCCTGCCTTCTCCTTCAAATCCTGAGTTTCCTGCGCCTTTTTATAAAGAGCATCATACTCCGCGTTGGAGAAGTTGATAAAGTTCTTCACGGAATCCGTCTGGAATCTGTTCAGCAGATATCCCGGTGTCATGTCACAGGTAATACCGCTGATGGTAGCCTGATACTGTCTCCCGTTGTAAATCTCATCCAACCAGGTTCCCCACTCAACAGCCTTGATGGTTGCGTTGATGCCTGCTGCCTTCAGCTGCTCTACTACAACCTCACCGGTCTGCATATGGAACTCATAGTTGGAAGGAATGGCAATCTCAAGATCAAATCCATTGGGATAGCCTGCCTCGGTCAACAGCTGCTTTGCCTTCTCCACATCTGCATTCAAACCGTACACCTCGTTCAGGTCCACATAGTTATCCTTCAGGGTAGGCAGCATAGCCGAGCTGATGGGGGTTCCGTTGCCGCCTGCCACAAACTCGTTTACCATATCCTTATCCAGCGCATACAGGATTGCCTGACGCACCCGAACATCGTCCAGAGGCTTCTCCAGATTGTTCAAAAACAGCGCCTGTACCACATTGGAGGGAGAGGAAAGTACCTGGAAGGTACTTTTAAGCTCGCTTGCCTGGGAATCGGTCAGATATGCGTAAATATCAATACTGCCGCCCTGCAGCTCCAAAAGTGCGGAGTCGGGACTGTCAACAATCTTGAACTGCACCTCGTCCAGATAGGGCAGACCTGCCTGCCAGTACTCTGCATTTTTCTTCACTACAATACCCTGCTGGGGTACGTAGGAGACAAAAGAAAAAGGTCCGGTACCAATGGGATTTGCAGCCTCTTCCTCACCGCTTCCTGCGGGGATAATTGCTGCCACAAAGCTGTAAATCAGCTCCGTGTTCGCTGCACCTACTGTTACCTGAACCGTTTTTTCATCCACTATATCTACGGACTGGATTGTCTTCATTGTGGAAATCAGTGGGGTGCCGTCCAAAAGTCCCGATACTCTCTCCAAAGAGTACTTTACATCCTCACATGTCACAACTTCGCCGTTATGGAACTTTACGTTATCTCTCAAGGTGAAGGTGTAAACCAGACCATCCTCGGAAATACTGTAATCCTCGGCTACTGCGCCAATCAAGTTACCGTTTTCATCAGACTTAACCAAGCCTTCGAAAATGTTAAATAAGATCTCTTTCGTTCCTGCCGCCGTCGCTTTGTGAGGGTCAAGACTATCGATATCCTGTTGTATGCCTACAACAACGGAGCCACCGTAAACGGGCTCCTTAGAGGAATTATCCTCCGAAGACTCTCCTGTGCCATCTGAGCCACATGCGCCCAGTACAGCCATTATCAGAAGTGCCATAAAAAGTAACCGAAATCGTTTCTTCATAATTTGCTCTTCTCCTCTTCGAATCAGATTTCCTCTCATTATTCAATTGTCCCCATCATTGTACCACACAATGCGGCGTTTGCAAGTTTTTTTTGAGGCACAATATGGCCCGCATCAGTTATGCCGTTTTGCGCCGTCTTTCCATTCCGGTTTTTGAAGCGTAGTCATGGCGGAGGCAGTAGTCCGGGAGTACGCGGAAATGTTGTTTGGAACCAAATGTGAGAATTTCTTATGTGCGCAACTTTGGAATAAGGTTCGTGTTTTTATGGTCTTGAACAAAAATAGCGCCGTGTCCGTG
>JAZQCX010000118.1:0-35977 GCA_045546495.1 Acetatifactor sp.
AAGGAGCGCAACCTCTGAGGGGGGAGGTGGACTATCCCAATGCGCGGGTGGGGTGGGGGAAGCTTTGTCTGGCGGAAAGCCTTCCTTGAGTGGTTAGGAACGGTGCAAAGTGGGAAAGTATTTTTACGGCGGATTCTCAGAATATCCATAAAAAATTCACGATATTTACACAAATTCATGTTATAGTGAACCGCAGAAACGAAGGGAATCACCTGTGGGAAAGACGCGCTTTGGGGCGCAAACCATCAGGTGCCGGAAAGAAGTGGTGAATTTATGAAAAGACAGTTGAAAACAGGATTGCTTTGTATGAGTGCCATGCTGATGCTGGCATCATGCGGAGACACAGAAGGTGCAACGGCGTCGGGAAGCGATACAACGGTGCAGAGCGGAAGCGGAGAGGCTACCGGCAGAAATAATGTCCAGTCTGAGAGCGGGATGCAGGTTAAGGAATACACGCCGGAGTTGGAAAATGCCGTAAAAATTGAGCTTTCGGACAGCGGTATCACTGTGGACGGAGAAGCTGTATCAACGGATGAAAGCAGTGCAGTGTATGTGGCAAATGACATTGTATATTATGAAGACGGCAAAGATTTTACCTATGGGGAGGGAACTGAGGAGGATGCGCACACAAAGGAAGAGGCAAGCGCCCATACAGTAGTCCATATTACGCAGCCCGGAACATATGCCCTGAGCGGTAGCTTGTCTGCGGGTCAGGTTGCGGTGGATTTGGGTGAGGATGCCGAGGAAAATCCGGAAGCAGTGGTAACGTTGGTGCTGAATGAGGCGGACATTACATGTACGGTAGCTCCTGCGGTGATTTTTTATAACGTATACGAGTGCGGAAGTACGGATGAAGAATCTGCGGTCAAGGAGGTAGACACCTCTGCAGCGGGCGCAAACATTGTGATTGCAGATGGTACAGAGAACCATATCAATGGCTCATATGTAGCAAGAATTTATAAGTCGGTTGAGCTGAATGAAGCAGGCACAGAGGTAGTGGATAGTAAAAAGCTTCATAAGTATGATGCGGCATTCTACTCAAAGATGTCTATGAATGTAGACGGAGGAGATGCGGGAAATGGTATTCTGAACATTATGGCAGAGAACGAGGGCTTGGATTCCGAACTGCATCTGACGATGAATGGCGGTGTTGTTAACATTGAATCCGGTAATGACGGAATCAATACCAATGAGGACTACGTTTCCGTAACTACGGTTAACGGCGGGAAATTGAACATTCTGGTCAACGGTAGTACCGGAGAGGGTGACGGTATCGATTCCAACGGTTGGCTGGTAATCAACGGCGGAACCGTTGTTGCACAGGCTTGTGCCACAAGCGGTGATGCGGGAATTGACTCTGACATGGGTATTCATATTAACGGCGGCACGGTTATCGCTACCGGAAATATGCTGGATCATATTTCGGAGAGTGAACAGACTTATGCGGTGTTCAGCTTTGCATCCTCGCAAAAGGGTGATGCGACTTATACCCTGAAGGATGCGAACGGAGAGGTTGTACTTTCCGCAGCACCGGAGAATTCGTTTACGTACTTGATTTTCTCGGATGAGAAGCTTATGGAGGGAACCTACACCATGTGGCAGGATGATACGCAACTTGCAGGCATGGCGGCAGCAGGTGGCATGGGTATGGGCTTCCGCGGTGGTATGCAGGACGGCGAGATGCCGCAGATGCCGGAGGGAGCGGAGCCTCCCGAAGGCTGGAAGGACGGCAAGATGCCGCAGATGCCGGAGGGAATGGAGCCTCCCGAGGGATGGAAAGATGGTGAGATGCCTACGGACGGTCGGGGCGGCGGCAAAGGCGGGTTCCGCGGTCAGAACAGTAGCGTGTCAGGTGAGGTCACCCCGAAGTTCCAGATTCAGAACGGCGGCAATTATTTTGAGCGGTGCGGCACAGAAAAATAATTTTAAAATAATTTTTAATTAGGGAGAGCCCTGTCTGATTTATGAAACGGACGGGGCTTTTTCTATAATGTAAAAATGCTTCGCAAGGATGCTGAGTGGAAAATCATAGCTTTGTTTGTGGGAATTCAGTTGGAACGGACAAGAAAAGAAGATAAACAAAAATGAAAAATGTTTACAAAATACTAGACAACCAGACAAAAACGTGATAGTGTAAGCGGAGAGATAAGCTTGACTGGTATCAGAGAGTAATGGTGAATCGCAGGTCAGCAACAGATTTTAGGAAAGAGCAGGGAGGGAAAATATGCTTTGGAATTATAAAATCGAGGAATTAAAAAGAGGATATCACGAGACGGAGCGTGGGTTTTGCTGCGTTATGTGCGGGGAAGAGTTTGAAAAAGGACGAATTTATGAGGCACAGGAGCTTCTGTATGATGCAGAAGGTGCGGCGCGCAGACACGCGGAGAGGGAACACGGCGGGATTGCAGCATATTTATTGTCACAAGAGCTTTCTTTAACCGGCATTAGTGAAATTCAGAGACAGCTCCTTGTGTGTCTATTGAAAGGGAAGAGTGATAAGGAAATCGGAAAGGAATTGGGTATCGCACAGTCAACCGTGAGAAATCACCGCTTTAAGCTGCGTGAAAAGGAGAAGCAGGCGAAGCTCTTTCTGGCCATGATGGAGCAACTTGCGTGCCGGACAGAGAAAACGATTGAGAAAAGTGATACAGGCAATCTGGAAGAGCTTCATACCTCTGCAACCATGGTAGATGACCGTTACAGTATTTCAGATGTGGAACGGCAGAAGGTAGTGCAGACTTACATGGACGAGAACGGTGCCCTGAAGCAGTTCCCGTCGAAGGAAAAGAAGAAAATTATTCTGTTAGGTGAAATAGTCAAAAATTTCAAGCCGGATGCGGAATACTCCGAAAAGGAAGTAAACCGAGTGCTGAAGCGGATTTACGAGCAAGATTACCCGACGCTCAGACGTGCGTTGATAGAATATGGTTTTATGGATCGTTCGGATGATTGTTCCGTATATCGTGTGAAGCCATAACATGCAGAGGCCGGAAGGCGTGCGGAAACGATAAATGAGTCGGATGCCGAAAGGTGCGGAAACGATAAATAAGCCGGATGCCGAAAGGTGTGGAAACGATAAAGAGGCAGACACCGGGGAGATACCAGGTAATGCGGCAAGAGGAGCGTAAGATGTGGGAGGAAAAATTTTTATCTTATAGAAAAATTTTAGTAGAACAATATGGAATAGAGCCTGTTGAGATGCGGAGAATGACGGCGGGTGCGGGCGGAGAAACCTTTCTGGTAAACAGTAATCAGGGAAACTATGTGTTTAAGCTGGCGGATGTCAATACCATTAACCGGCCTAAGCAGGAGCCGAAGCTTTGTATTTTCCTACGGGAAAAAGGAGTCAGAGTGTCGGAGTTTATGCCGAATAAGGCGGGGGAGTATGTAACGGTATGTGCAGCGGCAAATTCGCAAATCTGCCATGTACAGCGATATGTGGAGGGGGAAACCTTTCCTATGTACGAGGCACCGGCGTGGTTTATGGAGCAGTCTGCGGAAACCTTAGGAGAAATCCATGAGGTGTTAAAGGAATATGAGGAGCTGCCTGTAGGAATCGGAAAGGAGTTCTTTCGGCATATGACGCCCGGGAAGGCAAACGCTTCCTACCGGAAGTCGTTGTTGCTGGCTGTACAGCAGGGCGAGGAGAGAATTGCCGAAGAATTGGAATTTCGGATTCACCTGTCGGAGCGCATGAAACTGTGGGAGCCGGACTGTGAAAGGCTCACTTATCGCAATACTCATGGGGACTACAATTTGAATCAGATTATTTGCCGGGACGGAGAAATTAAGGCAGTTATTGACTGGACAACGGCCTGTACGCATCCGGTGGTTTGGGAAATTGCCCGTTCCTTTTATTACGGACATTCCTCCGGACGTGACGGTATCTTGGACGAGAAAGCATTTGCAAATTATGTGGCGGCATATGAGGAGCGGGCTAAACTGAATGGGTATGACAGGGAAAATCTTCTGCGGCTATACTATTATCAGCTTGCGGTATGCGACTACTATTATCAGTATTTTCACTCGGAGAACAGCCGGAAAGAAGAGTTTCTATGGCAGGCACAGCTGGCAACCAATATATTAAAGCAGAGTGGCGCAAATTATTTGCTGTGATGTGAGAAGATGTGTTACACTGGGGAGGCGGAGGCGGGATTCCTCCGATGAAGCGATATAGTGAGCAAAGGAGGCCGCAGAAGTGGCAAAAGAATTAAAAGCAAGAAACGAAATCCCGGTAGAGCTTACTTGGGATTTGGCGAGAATATACGAAACGGAAGAGGAAATGTATCGGGATGCGGAGTGTATGAAGGAACTGGCCCAGCACATTTCGGAAGCATGGAGAGGGAAACTGAATACTCCGGAAAACATTGTGGCATGTATGGCGGAGTATCGCAGGCTGGAGGAAATCATTATTCCGGTGCACACCTATTGTGATTTGGCGGTATCGGTAGATTATTATGACAGTCATAATCAGGAGCGCTTGGGAAGAATTTCCCGCATGGTTTCCGAAATTAAGAGTGATTTGAGCTTTGTACGGAGTGAGATTACAGAGCAGGAGGAAACGGTAATTGCGGCAGCAGGAGAGCTGGATGCAGCAGGAAAGCATTATCTGGAGGACATACTGCGGGATAAAGTACACAGGCTGCACCCGGAAGCGGAGCGGGCCATGTCGGCACTTAGCCAGACCATTCATAACACGCCCTATGAGGTTTACAACAATGCAAAGCTGGCAGATATGAAGTTTCCTGCCTTTTCGGCAAAGGGAGCAGACCATCCTTTGGGCTATACACTTTTCGAGGATGATTATGAATATGAGCCGGACACGGAAATCAGACGAGCTGCTTTTGCAGCATTTTCAAAGAAGATCAAGGAATATGAGAATGTGACCGCCACCGCATATAATGCGCAGGTGCAGACAGAGAAAACCCTGTCGAAGTTACGGGGCTTTGACTCTGTGTTTGATTATCTTTTGTTTGACCAGAAGGTATCCCGGGATTTGTATGACAGACAGATTAACCTGATTACGAAAAAGCTTGCACCACATATGCGCAAATATGCGAAGCTGTTGCAGAAGATACACGGACTGGAGAAGATGACCTTTGCGGATTTAAAGCTTCCCGTAGACCCGGATTATGCGCCGGAGGTTACCATTGAGGGCTCTAAAGAGTATATTGAAAAAGGGCTTGCTGCCTTGGGTGAAGACTATGTGAAGATGGTCCGGGCGGCGTATGAGGAAAGATGGGTGGATTTTGCCCAGAATAAGGGGAAATCCACAGGCGGTTTCTGTGCCAGCCCTTACGGAAAGAATTCTTATATCCTGCTGACATGGAACAATAAGATGTCGGATGTGTTTACGCTTGCGCATGAGTTGGGACATGCAGGGCATTTTAAGAGCTGTAACGCAGCCCAGTCGGTATTTGATACGGATGTATCCACCTATTTTGTGGAGGCACCTTCTACCATGAACGAGCTTTTAATGGGGCATTATCTGCTAAAAACCAGCGAGGATAAGCGGTTTAGACGTTGGGTGCTTGCCAACATGATTGGAAATACCTACTATCATAATTTTGTAACGCACCTGATGGAGGCGGCTTACCAGAGAAAGGTATATGAGCGGGTGGATTCCGGCAGCAGTGTGCAGGCAGAAACACTAAGCGGTCTGATGAAGGAAACATTGCAGGATTTCTGGGGAGATGCTGTGGAAATCAATGAAGGTGCGGAGCTGACATGGATGCGCCAGCTTCATTATTACATGGGACTGTATTCTTACACCTACAGCGCAGGACTGACCATTGCCACACAGATGTGCAAGCGCATTGAAAAAGAGGGTGAGCGTGCCATTGAGGATTGGAAGAAGGTGCTGGCAGCAGGCGGGACAAAAACACCGGTGGAACTGGCAGCTATGGCGGGTATTGACATCACAACAGATGAGCCGCTTCTGGATACCATTGAGACCATCGGCGCCATGATTGATGAAATATGTGAGCTGAGTGAGGAGTTGATGTAAGAGCGGAGGAAATGTATTCCGGTGAGTAGAGAGGGAGAACTATGACCAGCGGCGAAGCTTTTCCAACAGCTTATGCATGGGCGTAAACAGAATCAGGCAGAGGATGAAATTGGACACGGCATGAATCAGGTCAAAAGGAATTCCCGCAATCCACCATGCGACGGCACCGTAGATGCCGGAAACAAACAGGTAGGGAAGGGCGCAGAGAGCACCGAAAAACAGTCCGAACATACCGGATAAAAGGCACCAGAAGTAAGGGGACTGCTGTCTGCGAAACAGGAGTACCAAAATAGCCAGCAACGGCCAGACGTACAGGTACATGACCCACCAGATGCCGAAGCCGTAGAGAAATCCCTCCAACAGGGCGAAGACGGGCAATGCAAAGAAAATGCGTTTCCCGAAGAAAAGAGTATAAACAATAATCAAAAAGGAGACCAACTCCACGTTTGGAAGAAAGGAAAGGGCATATTTTGCCGCTTCAAGGGTTGCAATCATCATGCCGATTAAGGTAATGTCTTTTGCAGTCAATGAACTTTTCTTCTTCACGGGAGGGTCTCCTTTCTTTTATACTGACGCTTCATACGCGTTTTTCGGTGTAAGCTGCCGGACATATCGCGCCTTATTTGTACACTTAGAACGAAGAGTAAATAATACTGTAGGTTTCTCCGTCCTTTACGGGCTGAGAGCTGACGCCGTAATTGCAGGACTCGCCGTTTACGTAGAATGCCCAGTAGTTACTGCTCGTGTTAAAGTCGGCTGTAACACCATTGATGGTATAGACGGTCAGGCCGAATTCTTCGGAGCGGGTGCCTTCGATTTCCAAATCCTCGATTTCGAGCAGTGCCTGCTCCAAATATTCTGCATCGGTGCGGGTTTCGTAAGTTGTTGTTTCCTGTTTGTCGTCGATGACTTCAATAGTCAACGCTTTTGCGCCTACGGTGGGCTTCGGAGCAGCGAAGCGGTAAACCAGTGCAAAGACTGCAATCAGTGCCACGAATATGGCAATTCCCGCAAATAAGAGTTTTCTGTTACCTTTTTTTGTTGCATTGTTTTGTTCCATGTTTTTCCTCCATCGGAAGCGCAGTGCTTCCTTCTTGTTTTTTTGCACAAAAAAACCTTTTTCCCGAAAGCGAGAAAAAGGGTTTTGGCATATTTATGCAATAGACAGGATAACAGCATATGAATCCTGTCAAAAGCATCGTACCCCTAATTACTCGTAGGATGGAGCAAAAGCTCCCGTACTGACAGCAGGCAGGTCTCCTGGCTTATAGTTCAACGCGTTTGCCGCCTTCCCGGTTTCCCAGTGGCATTATGGCAAAAGCTCCCTAAATACAGTGACGAGTTCGTACAGGATTCGCACCTGTTTCCCTTTTCACCGGACCCGGCTTTTTTGAAAAAGCGTCCGGCACCTGTTGCCTTTTTTATACAATTTTTCACAATATACCATATTCTGACGCGGGTTGCAAGTGTCAGTCAATTTGCATTCCGGCATCCGTTGAACATACTGTTTGCAAATGGCGGATGCACCGGCTTATAAATGCATGTGATGAAGTGCTTGCGGGAGGGGTTACTCCCGGTCCTCATCGGCAACGGGAACGGTGCGTACGGTGATTCCGTTTACAACTACATTGCCGCCAAGCTCAATGACAAGACATTCCCGTCCGTTGATGTTCCGGGTTTCAATCAGGTCGGTTCGCTCGGGATTTACCTTGATGACCACATCGGGAGTTTTTACCTCAAAGGTGCGGGTATTCATTACGTTGTTTGCCAGCAGTGAGGTGGTTTCTCCGGCGGTGGCATCGTAGCAACGGTCGAATACTTCTAGCTTTTCGTTGGAAACGCCGCTGTCTGCAAGAATGGTTTTTACTTCGTTCTTGGCAAGAACAAGGGGTTCTGGCTCTTCTTTATGTTCTTCTGCCATTTCGGTGAGCTTATCATGAATGTTCTTTACAATTTCAATATCGCAGTCCTCGCCCAGTGTTTCCTCGATTAATGCCTGGAAGGTTTCTTTCTGGTCGCCTGCGGAAAGGGGCAGGGGACAACCTAACAGTTCGCCTACGAAGCCGTCCTTTAATTCCTCAGGGTCCTTAGCATAATAAAGGGCACTGTGAATATCGCAGCTGCGGTCGGTAAAGGCAGGGAACAGATAACCGGTCTCGGGCAATGCAACGACCCAGTCGCGGATGCGGTTCTGGAAAGAATTTTCCTCCGCGTTGTAGGATAATCCCGGCTTGGAAAGCTCTACCGGGCAGATACAGGTTAAAATGTACTCGTAGATTTCGTCGGATGCGTCTTCCATTTCGATACCGTCGGAGGTTTTTCCGGGTACATCATATACATCATGAATTACCAGAATCAGGTAATTTCCGACGTATTCGTAGGATGCGATGATTTTGTCGTAATATTCCTCCAAAAGGGCATCGTCCTTCAGCTTACTGTCCCGCAGGCGGAGGAGAAATTCCTGGGTTCCGCCGCTTTCCTCACTTTGCAGAGGGAATTCCAACGTCAGAAGGTTTTTACCGACAGTACCGGACAGTGATTTCCTCAGGATTTCAAAATATTTAAACATTTCCTCCTCGGGCAACGCCAGAAAAGGCTGCCTGAACTCGGTTTTCTTATTCTTTTCCCCGTCCACATAACAGCCGCAGATGCGGGTGATGGAGCAGTTTCTTTGGGTCAGCAGCTTTTTGATTTCGGAAATATCCTGTTTTGTCATGTGTTTACCTCTTTCATTTACATTCGGTACGGGTGCGGCACTGCGATAAGAGTGAAATGCCGTCCGCGTTATTTATCAGTATAACGTAATTTAGGACTGCGGGCAAGAAAATCCGTAAGGAGAAATTGGGGTAATTTTCCCGCATGTTCTCCCTTGTGAACGATTCGCGGTTGTGTTACACTAAAGTAAATATTGTCGAAATCTGTAGATAAGACACCGAAAGGGAGGACAAGGAATTATGAGCAAGAAAAAGGGAAACGGTTTTATGTCTGAGTTTAAGAAGTTTATTACAAGAGGAAATGTAATGGATATGGCAGTCGGTGTGATTGTGGGCGGTGCCTTTACTTCCATCGTAACCTCTTTGAATAAGGATATTCTGACTCCGGTTTTGGGAATATTCGGCGGACTGGATTTCTCACATCTTTTCGTTCTGCTGGGAGAGGGTGAGGAGGCGCCTGTGTTGGCTTACGGTAATTTTATTACCGCAATTCTCAATTTCCTGATTACGGCGTTTGTGATTTTCTGTCTGGTAAAGGGCTTGAATAAGTTGAATGATAAGATGTCCAAGCAGGAAGAGGAAAAGCCGGCGGCACCTACAACAAAGAAGTGCCCCTTCTGTAAGAGCGATATTGCCATCGATGCGACCAGATGTCCTCATTGTACTTCTCAACTGGAGGAAGCATGATAAATAAAGGGTTACTGAAAAAAAGCATATGTACGGTTGCCGTGCTCTGCCTGTCGGTTATGCTGACAGCCTGCGGTGAGTCCGGGGAGCGTACCCGGAATGCAACTGCGTTGATTCAGGCACTGGATTATCAGGGAGCCTTGGCGGAGTTGGATGCAGCGGAGGAAGCAGGGGAAAATGAGCGGCTGATTCATCGTTCCAGAGGCATCGCCTATATGGGAACGACAGATTATGCAAAGGCTGTGGAATCCTTTGAAGCGGCGCTGCGCGGCAGCAACGGTTTGATTCAGGATGTGGATTTCGACCTGAATTATTATCTGGCGGCGGCGTATTCTAAAATCGGTAATTATGCTGAAGCGGAAGAGATTTATAATGCGATTCTTGCGCTTCGCCCGGAGGAAGCGGATGCCTATTTTCTGCGGGGGAATGTACGGATGAATCTGGGGAATTTCGAGGAAGCAAAATCGGATTTCGACCGTTCCATAGCTTTAAATCCTACTAATTACGACAGAATTGTTGAGATTTATGAAGTGCTCGATTTTTACGGCTACAAGGAAGTGGGCAAGGAGTATCTCCGTGCGGCGCTGGAATCGGGCAACAAGAAAATGGACAAGTACGTTATCGGTAAGATTTATTTCTATTTAGAGGAATACCAGAAAGCCTGTCTCGCTTTGGAGGATGCCCGGGAAAAGGGCGGCGCGGAGAGCTACCTGTATCTGGGGCGCTCCTATGAAGCAACAGGTGATTATAACTATGCGGCAAACGTCTATAACAGCTATTTGACGAAGGATACTACCAACGCGGAGATTTATAACCAGTTGGGAATCTGTGAGATGGCAAAAGGAGAATACCAGAAGGCGCTGGAGGCATTCCAGGCCGGAATGAAGCTGGGCGACAGTGCTTTGTTACAGTCGCTTTCGTTTAATGAGGTGGTTGCATATGAGCATCTGGGTGAATACGAACAGGCCTATGCCCTTCTCGGAAAGTACCTGTCGAATTATCCGGACGATGCCCAGGCTAAGAGAGAGTTGGAGTTCCTTTCCACAAGATAGGGAAAGGCGGTATCTGCTATTGTACCGGCGGATGAGTGCCACAGGAAGCGCTTCGCAACTAGGACTTATCGAGTCCCAGAAACTTGGCATATTCCAGCAGGTGCTCCAGATTATTTGTTTTTTCGCAGGCGAGGATGGAGTTCATCAGATCAAGAGCAGTATGGTCTTTTGTGATGAACCGGGTCAGGATTTCCGGATCAAACCGATAAACAGTTCTTCCTAACAGGTAATCCGTTGTGACACCGTAAAAATCGGCAAGCTTGCAAAGGGTATCCAAATCAGGAGAATGGACACCGTTTTCGTAGTTGGAGATGGTGCCGATGGAAAGATTCAGTAAGGCGGCGAGCTCTTTTTGGGCGAGCCGTTTTTCTTTGCGTAAGTTGGCGAGAATCTGACCAGTTTTTTCCATTTCTGTCTCTCCTTTCGTACCGAATTTCAGTTTTCGTGAATTCCAACAAAGTCTATTTTATAGTATTTCAGAGTTTGTAAAATCCTATTTTTGAAAGTCAATAAAAAAGGTAAAAAAAGGGTGGAAAGTTTTAGAGAGAGTAAAATTGAATCAATATCTGCAATAAAATATACTATTATGACATTCACGACATTCATACACAATATTTGCAACTCGGGAAATAGGCAGACACAATATCTTGTGTATATTCGTTGACTTTTATAAGGGGCAATGGTAAGATAAAAGTAATTGCGAAATGACGAATGAAAAAAGTTAAGGGGGACTTACCATGCAGGTTATCAGGAGAAACGGGGAGAGAGCAGATTTTACGCTTACAAAGATTAATGATGCGATTATTAAGGCGTTTAATGCAACGCAGAAAAGCTACACAAACGACATCATTGATCTGTTGGCTCTTCGCGTGACGGCGGATTTCCAGGATAAGGTGAAGGAGGATGCCGTACACGTTGAGGCGATTCAGGACAGCGTAGAGCGTGTGCTGGGACAGGCCGGCTACGAGGAAGTAGCGAAGGCTTACATTTTGTACCGTAAGCAGCGGGAAAAAATGCGGGCTATGACCTCTACCATTCTGGACTATAAAGAGGTGGTAAACGGTTATGTAAAGGTGGAAGACTGGCGTGTAAAGGAAAATTCTACCGTTACCTATTCCGTGGGCGGTCTGATTTTGAGCAATTCCGGCGCGGTTACTGCGAATTACTGGCTTTCCGAGATTTACGATGAAGAGATTGCGGAAGCGCATCGAAATGCGGATATCCATATTCACGACCTTTCCATGCTGACCGGATATTGTGCAGGCTGGTCCCTAAAACAGCTGATAAAGGAAGGCTTGGGCGGCATTACGGGTAAGATTACCTCTGCTCCTGCAAGACATCTTTCCGTGCTTTGTAACCAGATGGTAAACTTCCTCGGCATCATGCAGAACGAATGGGCGGGAGCGCAGGCGTTTTCTTCCTTTGACACGTACCTTGCGCCTTTCGTTAAGGTAGATAATTTAAGCTATGCAGAGGTGAAGAAGTGTATTGAAGCCTTTGTTTACGGCGTGAATACCCCCAGCCGTTGGGGAACTCAGGCGCCCTTCTCCAATATTACATTAGACTGGACGGTACCGAACGATCTGGCGGAGCTACCCGCAATCATCGGCGGCGAGGAGATGGACTTTAAATATAAGGACTGTAAGAAGGAAATGGACATGGTCAACAAGCCGTCTATTGAGACCATGATTGAGGGGGATGCCAACGGCAGAGGCTTCCAGTATCCGATTCCCACTTACTCCATTACAAGAGATTTCGACTGGTCCGATACGGAAAATAACCGGCTGTTGTTCGAGATGACTGCAAAATACGGAACGCCCTATTTCTCCAACTATATCAACTCCGATATGGAGCCCAGTGATGTGCGCAGTATGTGCTGTCGTCTTCGTTTGGATTTGAGAGAGCTGAGAAAGAAGACGGGTGGATTCTTCGGCTCCGGCGAAAGTACCGGAAGTGTGGGCGTTGTTACCATTAACCTGCCCCGAATCGCATATTTGTCGTCCAGCAAGGACGAGTTTTACAGCCGTTTGAATCATATGATGGATATTGCGGCGCGCTCCTTAAAGATTAAGAGAGGCGTTATTTCCAAGCTTCTGGAGGAGGGACTGTACCCTTATACAAAGAGATATCTGGGTACCTTTGCAAACCATTTCTCCACCATCGGTCTTATCGGTATGAACGAGGTGGGTCTTAATGCAAACTGGCTTCGTGCGGATATGTCCGATGAAAAGACACAGGCTTTCGCAAAGGAAGTACTGAATCATATGAGAAACAGATTGTCTGATTATCAGGAGCAGTACGGTGACTTGTATAATCTGGAGGCAACCCCTGCGGAGAGTACTACCTACCGATTGGCAAAGCATGATAAAAAGAAGTGGCCGGCTATCAGAACCGCCGGAAATGTGGGGGATACGCCTTACTACACCAACTCCTCCCACCTGCCTGTAGATTATACGGCGGACATTTTCGATGCACTGGATATTCAGGACGAGTTACAGACGCTGTATACCTCGGGAACCGTGTTCCATGCGTTTTTGGGAGAAAAGCTGCCTGACTGGAAGGCGGCGGCGTCCCTGGTGCGTACCATTGCGCAGAATTATAAGCTGCCTTATTATACGCTGTCTCCCACCTATTCCATCTGCCGTACCCACGGCTACCTTGCGGGAGAGGTAAAGACTTGTCCTCACTGCGGGGCAACAACGGAGGTTTACAGTCGTATTACCGGCTACTATCGTCCTGTACAGAACTGGAACGACGGTAAGCTGCAGGAGTACGCAAACCGTACCGAATATGATGTGGCAAATTCCGTGCTGAAGCGTCCCGTAAGCAGTGTGGTAACCCTTTCCGACTTTGCGGAGGAGGTCAGAGTGGATGTGGAGGCGCCTTCGGATGTGAAATACCTTTTTACTACAAAGACCTGCCCCAACTGTAAGCTGGCAAAGGGATATCTGAAGAATGTCAATTATGTTTTGATTGACGCGGAGGAAAATATGGAGCTGGCGGCGCGCTACGGCGTAATGCAGGCGCCCACCCTTGTGGTAGTGGACGGTGACAGCTACAAAAAGTATGTAAATGCGTCAAATATTAAAAAGTACGTTGACCGGTTGAACGTTACTCTGGTATAGTTAGAAAAGCGATAACGAAGGGACGGGAGAAACAAATGATTAACAGGTTAAACGAAAAGATGAAAAGCACCGGTGCGCCTATTGTGGTAGGACTTGACCCCATGATGAAGTTTGTTCCGGAGCAGATAAAGCAGAAAGCTTTCGGAGAGTACGGCGAAACCCTTGAAGGCGCTGCGGAGGCAATCTGGCAGTATAATAAGGGAATCGTAGACGCGATTTATGATTTAATTCCCGCGGTAAAGCCGCAGGTTGCCATGTACGAGCAGTTCGGAATTCCCGGTATGATTGCTTTTAAGAAGACTGTGGATTACTGTAAGGAAAAAGGACTTGTAGTAATCGGCGATATTAAGCGCGGTGACATCGGCTCTACCTCTGAGGCGTATGCAGTGGGGCATCTGGGTAAGGCACAGGTGGGAAAGCAGTTTTTCTATGGATTTGATGAGGATTTTGTAACCGTGAATCCCTATCTGGGCTCTGACGGTGTAAAGCCCTTTATGAAGGTTTGTGCGGAAGAGAAAAAGGGAATTTTCGTACTGGTAAAGACCTCTAATCCCAGCAGTGGAGAGTTCCAGGACAGACTGATTGACGGTAAGCCTCTTTATGAGCATGTCGGTGAACAGGTTGCCGCATGGGGTGCGGAGTGTATGCCTGAGAGCGGAAACTACAGCTATGTGGGAGCGGTTGTGGGAGCGACCTATCCTGAGCAGGGAAAGTTGCTTCGTAAGGTAATGCCGAACACCCTGATTCTGGTTCCGGGCTATGGGGCGCAGGGCGGTAAGGGCGCTGATCTGGTACATTTCTTCAATGAGGACGGTTTGGGAGCAATTATTAACTCCTCCCGCGGTATCATTGCAGCATACCAGCAGGAGCAGTACGCAAAGTTTGGTGAAGCAGGTTATGCGGATGCTTCCCGGGCAGCGGTACTTGCTATGAAGGAAGACATTGCATCTGCACTTGGCAGATAAAATCAGGAAGAAATAAAAGCGGGGCAGGTGCGGAAATCCGTGCTTGCCCCGTCTGTTGCGCAGAAAGACGGAGTGTGCAGGAAGGCGGCACGAGGGTATGGAAGAGAAACACACCTACGGCAGAAACGGTTTCGAAAGACAGTGTCGACAGAAGAGGTTTGTTGGGGTAGAGCAGTGATGATAGAAGGAAAGTGTTGCAACAAAAATGAGATTGCAGATGTAAGATAAGAGGAGAAAAAATCAGATGATACATACAAAGGAAAGCATAAAACAGCAGCTTGCGCAGATGGGCTTGAAGCCTACGGATACGGTGCTGATTCATTCTTCCATGAAATCAATCGGACAGGTAGATGGCGGAGCGGATACGGTACTGGATGCATGGATGGAATATTTTTCGGAGGGGTTACTTTTATTGCCCACTCATACATGGAGACAAATGAGCGCGGAATATAATGTGTATGACCCGGCAACGGAGGAGTCCTGTGTAGGACTTTTGACTAATCTGTTCCGAAAGAGAGAAGGGGTAGTCAGGTCTCTTCACCCTACTCACAGTATGGCGGCGTACGGTAAAAATGCGGCAGAGTATGTTGCGGGAGAAGAAAACTGTAACACACCCTGTACCCCCGGCGGCTGTTATGACAGATTGCGTGCCGTGGGCGGAAAGGTGCTGCTGGTGGGTGTGGGACATGAGAGAAATACTTTTATCCACGGGGTGGAGGAAGTGTTGAATGTTCCCAACCGTTTAACGGATAAGCCGTTTTTGTTCTATGTGGTGATGCCGGACGGCAGGAAGAAGCCCGTGTATATGAGAAGGCACTATAACGCGATGCAGCCTCATATTTCCGAGGATTTTGTGAAGCTGGAGCAGGCCTTTTATGACAATGGAGCAGCGACGAAGGAAAAGCTCGGAGATGCCGATTGTATTCTTTGTGATGCGAATGGAGTGTTTGAGGTGACCAGAAAGGTGCTTGCACCGGACCCGGAATGTCTGGTGACCAGTCCGGTCATTCCGCCGGAGAGGTGGAGAGGATGAAGAACAGAAGAAGGGGAATTCGTAGGATTGACCGCCCGGATAAGGTGATGTCCTACTTTAAACCGGAGAAGCCGGTATTGATATTGATTGTGATTTCGGGAATCTGTTTTAATGCCGGAATGACAGCAAATCCTTATTTTGAGGGAAGATTGGCCCAGTGTCTGTATGAGTGTATTCAGGGAACGGCAACGGCGTCCGATATGTTGAAGCTGGCGGCTGTTTATCTGGGAGTGGTCTTTTTTGTACAGTTTATGCGAGGATGGAAACGCTACGGCGGTCGCTGGCTGAAAAACGATATCAGTCGGAATATGCGGCATATGCTTTACAATGCGGTAGTACATATGAGCCGGGAAGAGGTTGCAAAGGAAAGCACAGGTGTTATCATGACAAAAGCGGTAGCAGATGTGGATGCCTGTGCCATAGGAATGCAGCGCGTGACTACGGAAATTTTTGATACGGGTGTGTTGATGCTATCCTACGCAACGATGCTACTGGCTTATGACTGGAAGCTTACGTTGTTGGCATCCCTGTTCATACCGGTAGCATACGGTGTGGCTTTGGGGCTGAAGATGATGGTAACCAAGGCGAACGAGGCATATAAAAATACGACGGGACAGCTGAATCAGGAAACCTTGGACAGAGTCAGTAACGCATTGACTTATCGGGTTTACGGACGGGAGGAGAACAGAGATGCGTCTTACGAGAAAATCCTTTCCAAGTACGAGCGACATGCGGTTCGTGCAAATTTGTTTGCGGGCGCACTGACTCCGATTTATCGGATTGTTTCCATGAGCGGATTTTTGTTCATTATCTGGTTTGGCGGAAAGAACGTGCTGGGAACCGGATGGGAGAACTGGGATGTAGGAGTGTTTGCCACCTATGTTGCCTGCTTTACCAAGTTTGCCATGAAAGCATCCAATTCCGCAAAGACCTTTAATGTAGTGCAGAGGGCACAGGTGTCATGGAATCGTATTAAGCCCTTATTCCGGGAATATGTGGAACTGCCGGAATATGTGGGCGACGGTGTGGTAGAAGAAATCGAATTAAAGGATGTGACAGTTTCTTACAGGGGAGCAGAGCCGGTGCTTCGGAATCTTTCCTTTCGGGCGAAAAAGGGACAGGTTATCGGTATTACCGGTGCGGTAGCCTGCGGTAAAACGGCACTGGCAAAGACCTTTATCGGTGATACCGTATATGATGGCAGTGCCCGTCTGGACGGCAAAGAGCTTCGGGACATGGATGATGTGGAAAAGAGCGGGTTGATTGCTTATATGGGACATGAACCGGAGCTGATGAGTGATACCATTCGCGCCAATATTTTATTGGGCCAGGAAAGAGAAGTGGATTCTCTGCTGAAAATGGTGCATATGGACGAGGAGGTTGCATTGATGCCAAAGGGACAGGAGACCTATGTGGGCAACGGCGGACAACAGCTTTCCGGCGGGCAGCAGGACAGAATTTCTCTCGCCAGAACTTTATGCCACGATAAGGCGGTTATGGTGCTGGACGATCCTTTTTCGGCGGTGGATAAGAAGACGGAGCACGAGATATTTGAGGAACTGCGAAAGCTGGCAGGGAATAGGATTGTTTTGCTGTTTTCTCACCGACTGGCATTGTTCCCGGAGACGGACGGCGTGCTGTTTTTACAGGACGGAACGGGAGTGTTCGGAACCCACGAGCAGCTGCTTGCGGAAAATCCGGCTTATGCGTCTCTTTATGAGACCCAGCAGACGGGAGGTGCAGGAAATGCGGAATAATTTGTTTTCTATTGTAGGCAGACTGATAAAGCGCTCTAAGGGGATGGTTTGGATTACCATGCTTGTGGTGGTTGCCTGCGTTGTTATGACGCTGGTTCCGCCTCTGATACTGGAGAAAATTGTAGACCGCCTTACGGGCAATGAAATGCTTGCTTTTAGCGCGGCATTGGCTTATTTCGGTGTGCTGGCGGTGTCCGGACTTCTGGAAACCGTGCAGAATGTGATGTTTACCATGCTGGGGCAGAAGCTGACTCACGGAGTAAGAAGTGAGATGTGCGGGAAACTGACCAGATTGCAGGCGGGATATTTTACCAGAACAGAGACCGGTAAAATTACCTCCCGCTTCGTAAATGACGTAGATGCGGTGGATGTTTTGTTTACGGAGGGAATCGTGGGGATGTTTGCGGATGCCTGTAAGGTGGTGAGCATCATGGTGATGATTTTCTTCAAGAGTCTGGGACTGGGGCTGCTGTTGCTTGGAATTACTCCGATTTTCTTTTATGCCACAAGGCAGATGCAGAAGCGGATGCTGAAAGCGCAGATTGCAAATCGTGTGGCAATCGGCAAGGTAAATAATCATGTGCCGGAGACGATTCGGAATATGCGTACCATCAGAACCCTTTCCATCCAGAAATATATGGAGCAGAAATATGATGTTTATATTGACGAGAGTTACCGGGCACTGGAGAAAACCAGTATCTACGATGCGGTATATTCTCCGGCAATGGTTTGCATCAGCTCCTGTGTGATTGCGATTATGATGGTATGCTCCTCTATGGGAAGTGCCGTACAGCAGTTTTTCGGTATTACCGTGGGAAGTGCCGTAGCGATTATTGCTTATGTGGGTAAGGTTTTTACACCGCTTGAGAATATCGGAATGGAAATCCAGAATATCCAGTCCGCTTTGGCGGGAGTAAAGCGGATTGACGAGTTTTTACAGGAGGAAGAGGCAGAAGCGCAGGAACCGGTTATTCCTCAGGGAATCGATGTGCGGTTTGAAAATGTTACCTTTGCGTATGACCCGGAGCATCAGGTTTTTGCGGGACTTGACTTTACCGTAACAGAAGGCGAAAATGTAACCCTTGTGGGGCGGACCGGAGCGGGAAAAAGTACGGTATTCAAATTGCTTTTGGGATTGTATGAACCGTCAGAGGGACAGGTTACCGTGGGAGGTGTTAAGGCAAACAGGGTGCCTGCCGCCATGCGGCGCAGCTTTATCGGCTATGTGGAACAGCAGTTTAAGCCGGTTATGGGAACGGTGAAGGACCAGATAACCTTGTTTGATGAAAGTCTGACAGATAAGGATATAGAAGAAACAGCGTCCTTAGTGGGTCTGCATGAAAAAATACTGGCGTTTCCCCAGGGATATGATACGTCTATGGAAAGGGCGGATTTTTCCCAGGGAGAATTACAGCTTTTGTCCATTGCGCGAGCGGTGGTGGCAAAGCCCCGCATCATGCTCTTGGACGAAATTACCGCAAATCTTGATAGTGTTACGGAGGCAAGGGTATTGGATGTGTTGAGGAAGGCTTCGGAAGGCAGAACCGTAATTTCCATATCCCACCGAATTCACGAAAAGATGCAGCAGGGAAGGCTCATTACCATTTCCGGTAACACATGATTTTTTCAGGTATAAGCTTTGTACGCATTAGCTTTTGGTTGACCGCTTGGAGGATATGAGATATACTTTATTTGTTGCGCGTTGTCGCGTGAAAGCATGGGAAAACAGGTTTTCGTATGCAAATATGAGCCTGTGGCTTAAAGCTTGCAGGTATCGGAAAGGTAAGGTGAAATGATGAACATTGTTTGTTTGGATTTAGAGGGCGTATTGGTGCCGGAGATTTGGATTGCGTTTGCGGAGGCGAGCGGAATCCCCGAGTTAAAGAGAACGACCCGTGATGAGCCCGATTATGATAAGTTGATGAAGTGGCGTATCGGTATTTTAAAGGAGCATGGACTTGGTTTAAAAGAAATTCAGGATACCATCGCTACCATCGATCCCATTCCCGGCGCAAAGGAATTCTTAGATGAGTTAAGAAGCCTGACTCAGGTAATTATTATCAGTGATACTTTTACCCAGTTTGCAACCCCGCTTATGAAGAAGCTGGATTGGCCCACCATCTTCTGTAACTCCCTTGAGGTTGCGGAAAACGGAGAAATTACGGGCTTTAAGATGAGAATTGAAAATTCCAAGCTGACCACCGTAAAGGCGCTGCAGTCTATCGGCTACGAAACCATCGCGGCGGGCGACAGCTACAATGACCTTGCTATGATTAAGGCAGGTAAGGCAGGCTTCCTCTTTAAGAGTACCGATAAGATTAAGGCAGACAATCCCGAATTGCCTGCATACGATACCTATGAGGAGCTGATGGCAGCAATTAAGGCAGTGTTATAAGATGATGATAAAGAGCGTGTTGCGAAAAGGCAGCACGCTTTTTTGCTTCGTATTAAAAAACGTTGTTTTCCCGTTAAAATTTTAAGTTATCTGAAAAAATGTGTTGTAAACGTAGGAAAAAAGTGCTAAGCTAAATTGTATAATCAATAACAAGAATAGTCTGAAAAGAATCTGACGATTTGCATGAGGCAGTTGGGCTACAAGGGAGGAAGCGGTATGGCGATAGCGCAACGGGGACTGGTGTATACAAATGAAAACTGTATCGGATGTAACAAGTGTATTTCGGTTTGTCCGGTACTTACGGCGAACAAGGCAGTAGAGCGTGACGGAAAGCCGGTAATAGAGGTTAACCCGGAGAACTGTATCGGATGTGGTGCGTGCTTTGATGCATGCGCTCATGGAGCGAGAAGCTTTAACGATGACACAGAGCAGTTCTTTTCGGACTTGAAACGTGGTGAGAGAATTTCCATTTTGCTGGCACCGGCGTTTGCGGCGAACTATCCGAGAGAGTATAAGCGAATTCTGGGCGGATTGAAGAAGTTGGGGGTCAATCGCATCATCAGCGTAAGCTTCGGTGCGGATATTACCACATGGGCTTATATTAATTACATTACGAAGAATAATTTCACCGGCGGCGTTTCCCAGCCCTGTCCTGCAGTGGTGAATTATATTGAACGTTACATACCGGAACTGATTCCGAAACTGGTACCTGTGCATAGTCCCATGATGTGTTCGGCTATCTATGTAAAGAAATATATGGGTGTTTCCGATAAACTGGCGTTTATCAGCCCTTGTATTGCAAAGAAGGCGGAAATCAGTGATCCGAATAACGGCGGTTACATTACCTACAACGTGACTTTCGAGCATCTGATGGAATATGTACGCAAGAATAACGTGATGGCAGATGCGGTGTCCGATGAAATCGAGTACGGTCTCGGCTCCATTTATCCTATGCCCGGCGGTTTGAAGGAAAATGTATACTGGTTCTGCGGCGAGGATTTGTTTATCCGTCAGATTGAAGGTGAAAAGCACGTATACCATTTTCTGGAAGACTATAAGGACAGAGTGAAGGCAAACAAGGAGTTGCCCTTCATGGTGGATGCATTGAACTGTTCTCAGGGCTGTATCTATGGAACCGGTATTGAGGAAGAAAAGACGCACAACGAAGATATTCTCTATGAAATCCAGAAAATAAAAGCGTCGAGTAAGAAAAATAAGCCGGGCAGTGCATGGCAGGCTAAAAGTAGTCCCAAGCAGCGTCTTGCAGCGTTGAACAGGCAGTTCAGTAAGTTGAATTTGAATGATTTTATCAGAAAGTATACGGATAAATCCGCAGGTAAGAAGGTGGCAAGACCCGGTGTGCGTGAACTGGATACCATCTTCCGCGAGATGCACAAGGATACAGAGGTGCAGCGTAAGATTAACTGTGGTTCCTGTGGCTATGAGTCCTGTGCGGATATGGCAGCAGCAATTTTCAACGGCAATAATGACAGAAAAAATTGTATCCATTTCGTAAAAGATGAAATTTTGCGTGAACAGGAAAATGAGCGTAAGATTGCGTTGGAAATGGAGGAGAAGAATCGGGAGATTTTAAAGAAGAACGAAGTCATTAACCGGATGGTGGAGGAGGCAAACGATGATTTCAGTAGTCTGAATGTTTCTATCTCGGAAATGATGAACGGAAATAACAGTAATGCGGAGGAAAGTGGTAATATCAGTGCAGCTATGGCTGACGTAGTGCGGTTCTGCGAGGATATGAAGAAGTCTTTTCGTGAAATCGATGAGCTTTTGAAGAGGCTGGAGAACAATAACAACAGCATCACCCAGGTGGCGAATCAGACCAATTTGCTTTCTCTGAATGCTTCTATCGAGGCAGCAAGAGCAGGAGCAGCGGGAAGAGGATTTGCGGTAGTGGCTGAAGAAATCAAGAATTTGAGTGAATCCAGTAAGGTGACTGCACTGGGAAGTAACCAGAATAAGGACGAAATTGCAAAGGCGATGGGTAGTCTCACAGAGGAAGCAGACCACTTAATGAAGATTGTGGATGATGTAAACGAAAGAATCAGCAATTTGGCGGCAAGTACAGAGGAGATTGCGGCGTCTGCAACTATGATTAGTCAGGTGTCGGATACTCTGAAGGATAAATTCGATGAACTGAGAAATTTGTAGTATTTTCAAAAAATGATGATTGAGTCGTGTCCGTAGGAAGCGGAAGAAGGAGCAAGTTATTTTGCTCTTTTTCCGTCAGACTACGAACGCGACTCTTTTTTGTCCCGGCTCATAAAAAGCTCGCACACGATTTGAAAAGATACATCTGAAAATCGACAAAATAGGTTGTTGCCTACCCGATTTGCCCTTTTGGGGTGGGGTAAAGAGCAAGCTGAAATGATAATATTTGATATGTTTGGCAAGGGTGCTCGAAAAAGTCGGGTACCGGTCTTTCAGCAAATGTATGCGCCGCGACGATTCAAAACAGGCATGGTTGGGGTGTGGTGCTTACATGTCAAAAAAAGGAGGGAATTTACATGAACTTTGTAGGAAAATGGAAGTTTCATACCATTGGAACGGTGGATGATGAGACTGACGAAAGAGTTTGGCTGAACGCGGAGGAGTACATGAATTCGCCGATGCCCTATATTGATGAAAGCGATGAGGAAGCCGTTGCAGATGAAATGAAGGAGAGAAAGAGAACGGCAGGTATGCTCCTCGAGGTGTGTGAGGATGGAAAGCTTTATATGCTGATGCCGTTGCCGGAAGGCGTTTCCAAAGAAGAGGTAGAGGCTGCGGTAGAGGCAGGTGTAATCAAAGTCCGCGACGGAATGATGACCGATGAGCCTTGTGAATGGCAAGAGCAGGATGGTGAGCTCTGGGTAAAAATGGGAACGGAAGATGAACTTGTGCAGTTTAGCGGAGACGGAGAATTTTTGACCATGGCAACTACCCGTTTTGAAAAAATACAGTAAAGGAGAATAGGAAAATGGCATTTTTTGACATGATTAAAAATCAGGTTACGTCCCAGTTAAAAAGAGAGGCTTCAAAAGCAGTAAGCAATGCGGCACAAAGCGCATCTCGAGCTGTTGCAAAGGGCAGAAATCATACGGAAAGCTTTACTTTTTCGTCGTTGCCTGCAAGCTTGGAGGAATTAAAGGCTTTGCCGGAGGCTTCTTTGGACAGTGCATTTAAGACAACAGCTCTCTGTATTGTTGCCCTGTGTAATTTGGAAAAGGATGCAAATGCTACATGGGAGATGCTTGATTATTTAAAGGGACCGGAAAGCGTGAATGAAAGAGAAAAATCTTTCATCAAGGAGCGTTTGACCGGAAAACAGTATAAGACGTTATCCTTTTTTAAGGGAGCAACACCGGAGAACGGATATGCGCCTGCGACACCCTATACAATTACAGTAAGTGAAAATCCGTATTCTTTCGACGAAGAGAATTGGGCTACGCTTTATGTAACCAGCGGCGGTGCAGATGAACCCAGACCCATTAAGCTTCGCAGAAAGCCTTCTACCAATCAGTGGTTTGTAAACGATATTCAATGCCTTGCGGATATCAGAATTCCGACCCGGCAGGATGCGTGGGCGTAGAGTCGCCATGGGAGCAGAGTTTTTTTGCAACGAGTTTTTACAGGTGAGTGTGCCTGAAGGCTGGGCGCTGTTTCCGGGAATTGACCCGGAAGGTAACGTAACACAAAGGAAATTGCATGTTTATAAGGATGCAACGAGTGAATTTGACATATTCTATAAGGCGGGGATAACCATTTGTTATTACGAAGATGCCGGGCAGTATTTTCTGATTAAAAGTTTGTATGATGATGTGGAAGATATCGCACCATTTCAGCTGGGAAATTATTGTTGGAGCGGATATACTTGCAGAAGCTTTGGTTATCCCTATATTATGCTGGAAACAAGTGAGGAAACAGACAGAGTTTTGTTAATGATTCTCACTGAAAATGGAGAAAATAAAATTTCATTTTCGGATAGCGATGTGCAACAGATAGTGAAGAGCATCGTTGCCGGGAGGAGAGAGGTATAACACCAATGAAAAAGTTACTTTTGATTTCTGTGCTGATGTGTTTTATCGGTACATTTACGGCATGCGGAGATGAAAATCCGAAAGCAGCAGGTACGTCGGAGTGTGCGGAAGAGAATATGTCCGAAAAAGAAACGGAAAAGGTTGACGAGAAAGAAGAAATGCAGGAAGGTACATCAGGCGAAAGCAAAGAGGATGTAAAGGAAGAGACTTTGGGAGAAAACAAAGAAGCGCCTGAGTTCCCCAAAATCCTGTCTTTAAAACAGACATACGCCACCAGGTACGAATGGCGGGATGCTGTTTGGGTGTTGTACAGCGAATACTCAAATGTAACAAAGTGGGAAGATGCGGAGCAGTATCCTGAAATGGACCGGGTATTGTCGGAAACAGCAGGCATGCAGGCGCGTGCTCTGGAGGACGAGGCAGATAACATTTTAAGCTTTATTACGGAAATGGGAATGCTCGATGGAGACACCGAAAATTTTGAAACCCAGGTTTCCACAGTGGATACACAGGTCAGAAGAGCAGATAGTGTAGTGCTGAGTTATGTGACGGATTCCTACGCGGATTATGGCTTTATTGACGACTTCAGGGGAATGTGGGGAAGTAACTATGATGTGCAGACAGGTAAGGAACTGCTGCTGTCAGACGTAATTCCTGACATGGATTTGATTCCCGGAATCGTTTGTAAAGAGTTAAACAAATATATTTGGGCAGGGGATGTTTATTCCGAAGCGGTAGTAGAAGACTATTTCAAAAATACACCATGGGATTCCATCAGGTGGACGTTGGATTACAACGGTGTAACCTTTTACTTCGGTGCGGATGATTTTACGGAAGAGGGATTCGGCGGTAAGGCTGTGACGGTTTCTTTTGCGGAATATCCGGAACTGTTTCAGGAAAAGTATAGGAACGTACCGGAAGCATACATGGTCAGACTTCCGCTGGACTATTCTTTCTTTACGGATTTAGATGAGGATGGCGAGTTAGAAGAGTTAAATTGTTCGGGACTTTTTAATACCACAGACAGATTCTATACACAGTTTGGAATTTACACGGATTTAGAGGGCTGTTACCGCTACGAAGAGCTGTTTGCATATGATTTCCAGCCGTACTATGTAAAAACACAGGACGGAAATCACTATATTTATTTGTTCTGTGAGGAGAGCGAAGGCGGAAACCGCCAAATGATGCTGGTAGTGTACAATGTGAACGGCGGTGTTCTTACGAGGGTGGGAGAAATGAATGTTGCACCGGCGTATATTCCTTCTGACATATTTGTGTTACCGCTTGATCCTGGTAATATGCTCCTTGACAATTACGACAGCCTTGCGCAGGATGCGGAGATTTATATGGTTGGAAACGACGGTATGCCTGTGAAAAAATAAATGTCGGATTGAGCAAGGCTGAGGAGAGAGGATGAAACGAAACAATAGGAAGCGCATTGCTACGAAGCTGTGTATGTTGGCGATTCCCATGTGTGTCTTGTGGGGATGTGCGGAAAAGAACGCCGATGGAAATGGCACGGAGGAAACAAAAGCCATCGGGAATTTAGTCGTGAGCGAAGAGTCCGGTAGCGGAACAAAACCGGAAGATATGCAATCCGAGGATGAAGCTGTGCAGGTAGATAATACAGAAGCTTTTCTGGAAGCGATTGCGCCCGGAGCTACAGTTATACTGGCGCCCGGCTACTATAATTTAAGCGAGTACACAGAGGCCATATGGGACGAAGAAGGGGAAGAATGGAACCGAAGTCACCCCTATGTGAAGCTGAGAGAATGCTTTGACGGCGGAATAGAGGTTGTAATTCAGGATGTAGATAACCTTTTTGTTACAGGGGATTTGGAAAGTGCGGTTGCAACAGAGCTTGTGGTGCAAACAAGATACGGTGCAGTACTCAATTTTGAAAATTGCGAGGATATAGTTTTAAACGGTCTTACAATGGGGCATACACAATCAGGAGCCTGTGACGAAAGCGTTATTACATTTTCCGGCTGCACGGATGTACATCTGTCGGCAATGGATCTTTACGGCTGCGGTATGTACGGATTTACCGCAAAGAACAAAAGCGGTAATATATATTTGCAGAGCTGTACCATACGGGATTGCGAGGACGGGCCATTTTATATTACGGACCCCACGGGGCAGTATGAGTTTCGGAATTGCCGGTTAAGCGGCTCCTTTGGAGGCGGTTATTATGAAGCGTCAAAGGATACGGAGCTTTCTTTCGTAGAGTGCAATTTTGGAACATGGGAGACGAATTACTGGTATTTTAGTGAAAATGCGGTGTTTACAAATTGCTACTGGGAGGAAATTACGGAGTATCCCGATGTAGAGTCGGAGGGAGAGAACTCTCTTGACATTGATAGCCTGAATCTGTTGCAGGTGAAAGGCAACGAAAAAGAACTTGCGGATACCTATTATGCGTACATATCAGTAGACCAGCAATCCGGAGATACGGTATATTATCCCCGTTTTACATTGGAATTGTCGGCAAACGGAACCGGTTATTGTGAAACGGAAAGCGAGTCTTTCGAGTTTACATGGTACTGTGAGGAAGACAGTATGCTGGTATTGGAGAGTGAGATTTATCATTATCTGACTCCCTATGTAGAATCGGGAGATGGCTTTGATAAAATATGGCTTATGATGCAAATGAATGAAAACATTATTTGGCTTTATTAGTGTGGGAGAGCCCATGTGCCTGCGGAAGCGGGTGCATGGGCTTTTGCTTTCGGAAACAGAAAATATTTGAAGATTCGAAAGTGGTGGTGAAACGGCATAATTCTTGAAATACCTTGTATGCTGGTAGGCAATGCCGTATACTATATATAATGAAAGATTAGCTCAATAAAAAATGCGGGCAGCGGTATGAATAATTCTGCATTTAAGTATTTTTCCTATACCAAACGCCCCGCCGAAACAGTTGAAAAATGCAAGGCTTTATGGTAGTATAAATGAGGTGTTTGATGTTCCCCTATTTGAGCGCAGTTTGGAAAGATGACGTAATTGAAATTTCCCTTGATGCGAAAGGATTGGAAAAAAGAGAAAACGGTGAAAAGCCCGTAAATACAGGAGGCTAAATCCTCTGCTCCCGCAAGGACGGTCGCATTTTGTCTCCGACAAAACAAGGAGGATTACAACATGGAAGCATACAAGCAGGAATTTATTGAGTTTATGGTAGATTGCCAGGTGCTTAAATTTGGTGAGTTTACGTTAAAGAGCGGAAGAAAATCTCCTTTCTTTATGAATGCGGGCGGATATGTTACCGGAAGTCAGCTGATGGGGCTGGGTGAGTATTATGCAAAGGCGATTCACAACACTTACGGAGATGATTTTGATGTGCTGTTCGGACCTGCGTATAAGGGAATTCCCATCAGCGTTGTAACGGCCATCGCGTATAGCAAGCTCTACGGTAAAGAGGTGCGTTACTGCTCCGACCGCAAGGAGGAAAAGGACCACGGTGCTGACAAGGGCGGTTTCCTTGGCAGTAAGCTGCAGGTCGGCGACAGAGTGATTATGATTGAGGATGTTACCACCTCCGGAAAATCCATGGAAGAAACCGTACCTAAGGTAAAAGGAGCAGCTGATGTGGAAATCGTTGGGCTGATGGTTTCCCTGAACCGCATGGAAAAGGGTCTGGGCGGCGAAAAGAGTGCGTTGGAAGAGGTTAAAGAAAAGTATGGTTTTGAGACCAACGCAATTGTCTCCATGGCAGATGTTATTGAGCACCTTTATAACAAGCCTTACAAAGGACAGATTTACATTGACGATGCACTGAAGGCGGAAATTGACAAATATTATGAAACATACGGTGCCCGGTAAAATGCCGGATGAAGAGACGGACATCCTGAGGGTGAAGGAAAAGAGACAGGAAGGGAGCATGTGAATGGAGCAGAAGGTATATAACGTAATGAGAAATTCTGGAGCTGCCAATATTACGGTAGGTGTAATTACATTGGTGGTGGGAGTTGTGACCGGAATTTTGTTGATTGTAACCGGAGCAGGCTTGTTAAAGTCGAAATCTAAAATTTTATTTTAATCAATTGGTGGGAGCTGGTTCGGGCATTTCCGGGAAGAAAAGATTCTTTTCGGAAATGCCCTTTAGAGTTTTTTTATGAAGAAAAGAAAAGGCTATATTTTTACAAATAAAAAGAATTCCCAACGTGCAATTATGGCGACCGTTTTGGGAGTAATCAGTCTGACTTCCCTTGGAATTGTGGTGTTTAGTGCGTATAGCCGGGCGGGAGAAGCGGCGGTAAGTTACGGCTTCACGGGTGTGTTGGCGACGCTTTTTTCGTTGGTTGGTCTTGTGCTGGGCATTGTAACCTTCCGGGATAAAAATTATTACCGGCTGTTTCCTGTGCTGGGAATTGTGCTGAATTTACTCTCGCTGGGCTTTATAAGTCTGATTTTGTACGCGGGAGCGAATTTGTAATTGAAGGAAGAGCAGATGCAATCAGAGAACGGACGAGGTGAGGCATGCATCGTTATGGGAAGGTTCGTGAACGGCGCAGGAAGGTGCGTGAACGGCGCAGGAAGCTGCGTGCGGGAAAGCGCGTGAGGATGTGTGCTGACTGATGTGGAAAGAAGAAAAAGGAATCTGCGGTAGGGCAGCGGATAAAGCTGTTCACAATACAGAAGACACGGGAAATACAGAAGATGTAAGAAGCAAAGATGTTGCGGGCAAATAGAGGATATGTGGAGTATGAAAGAAATGGGAAACATGGATAATATGGAAAATAAAGAAATGGTGACCACGACAGAAAATGTAGCAAGTGAGGAACTTTTAGTGGAACGCTACGAACTGGTAATGGAGCGTATCAGGGAGGTTTCCGGTGACAGCTTTGAACAGGCACCGTTGAAATTGTATTTCGATAAGATGGCGGAATTTCTGCTACTGATGGATGAGACAAAGCGTTTTCTGGCGGAAGGCGGGTTGGAAAAGGCAACCCTTGAAGAACTGCAGGGGAGAAACCGTGCACTGTACGAGGATATCCTGCCGGAAAATTATGAAGAAAGTTATGCAAACCCTACTTATGCCGTAGGACAGCTGGGGGAGCACGGGCAGGTTCTGTGCCGGCTTTACAAGGAGCTTAGAACGCTGATTCCCAACATTTATGAAAACCGGTTGGAGGAAACCGTTATCCGCATGGAGCTGTTTGCGGAGATTTATGCTGCCTTTGTTTATGAGTGGCAGGAGGAGCGCAGGCTTCCCGCCCCGGAGGAAATCCGAAAGACATTGTATTGGTTCCTGAGCGACTATGCGGAGGTGTTCGCGGAGCATAATCTTTCGGAGATGCTTTGCACGGACAACTGCTTTGTGGCAAATATTGTAAAGGCAGCAGACTTGCAGGATATCCGTTACCTTTACGCTTACGGCGAGTATATCGGTGACAACGAGATTCAGACGGCAAAATATATGGCGGGTCTTTCCGAAGAAACCATAGCCACCATGGCGGATACCTATACGGAGGGGTATCGCATGGGCTTTGAAGTGGCAGGCATTGACTTGTCGAAGAAGACCACAGTGGATGTATGGTTTAAGGCAGGCTTTGAACGCATGATACGCCGTGCTATGGAGAACTTTCAAAAGCTGGGGCTGGGGTGTGCGGTCAGAAGAGGCGATATGAACCGCGGCTTTAGCGGCGGTGCGGCAAACCGTCAATATGATTATGACCATAAGGATGATATGGCGCTGTTTCTGGATAAAAATTATATAAACCGCAGACTGGAGACTATGCGGACCACCTTCGAGAAATATAAAAAGGAGGCGGCGGGCTTTGCGGGTCCTGCGGTGGTGGAAACCTTCGGCGAAGCGGATTTTAATCCGGTAAACAAGAAGGAAGCCGTGCGCATGAGCGAGGAGCAGAATAAGCTCTGGGTAGACTTTGTCAGCCAGAACCGAAGCCTACAGATGGAATACATCAATGAGGAGGAACGCAGCTTTACCATTATTGCGTTCCCTGTGCCGGAGGTAGGCGAAGTTTTCGAGGAATTGTTCGATGAGACAATCCGCATTAATACCTTGGATTACATGCTGTACCGTGATGTACAGCAAAAGTTGATTGATGCGTTGGATACAGCGGATTACTGTGAAATCAAGGGAAGCGGTGATAACCGCACCGACCTGAAAGTGAATCTTTGGAAACTGAAAAATCCCGAGAAAGAATCTATTTTTGAAAATTGTGTGGCGGATGTGAACATTCCGGTAGGAGAAGTATTTACTTCTCCCGTGCTGGAGGGTACCAACGGTATTCTGCATGTGACAAAGGTGTTCTTAAAAGGGCTGGAATATAAAAATCTGGCAATCACCTTTGAAAACGGTATGATTCGGGATTACACCTGCGATAATTTTGAAACGGAGCAGGAAAACCGGGATTTCATTCGGGAAAATATTCTTTCCAGACGGGAAACGCTTCCCATAGGAGAATTCGCAATCGGTACAAACACTACCGCATATGTTGCGGCAAGACGTCTGGGTGTGGAGGCGAAACTGCCGATTCTGATTGCAGAGAAGACAGGTCCTCACTTTGCGGTGGGTGATACCTGCTATTCTCATTCCGAAGAGGTCCGCGTGTATAATCCGGACGGTAAGGAAATCGTGGCAAAGGATAATGAGCGTTCCCTGCTTCGTAATACAAAACCCTCTGAAGCGTATTTTAACTGTCATACGGACATTACGATTCCTTATGACGAACTGGAGGAGCTGACGGCGGTAAGAAAGGACGGAACGAGACTGGAAATTATCAAAAAGGGTCGTTTTGTGTTGCCGGGAACGGAACCTTTAAATGAAGCTTTTGGCGAAAATTAGTATTGCATAAGACAGGTAATTTTAGTAAACTTGTATTAACTATAAACTAAAGAATGAGGGATTTGAAATGGCTAAGGTTGGTATTGTAATGGGAAGCGATTCCGATATGCCCGTTATGGCGAAGGCGGCGGATATTCTGGAGGAACTGGGTGTCTCCTATGAGATGACGATTATCAGTGCGCACAGAGAGCCGGATGTATTTTTTGAGTATGCAAAGAGTGCGGAGGAGAAGGGCTTCAAGGTGATTATTGCGGGAGCAGGCATGGCGGCGCATCTGCCGGGTATGTGTGCGGCGATTTTCCCTATGCCGGTTATCGGTATTCCCATGCATACAACTTCTCTTGGCGGAAGAGATTCCCTGTACTCCATCGTACAGATGCCCTCCGGTATTCCGGTTGCTACCGTTGCGATTAATGGTGGTGCAAATGCAGGTTTGCTGGCAGCAAAGATTCTTGCTACTTCGGACGCAGAGCTTTTGGCAAAGCTGAAAGATTACAGCGCAAAGTTAAAAGAACAAGTGGTTGCCAAGGATGCGAAGTTGCAGGAAATCGGCTATAAGGCATACGTAGAGGGACAGAAAAAGTAAGACAATGAGAAGTAAATCCTCCTACTGTGTGTAGGATTGCGGTGAAAGACCTGCGGTGCAACGGTAGGAGGATAAAACATAAGAAACCGGTCGCCCCGGCGGCAGAAAGAGGAGAAAAATGGATTATAAGAACGCAGGAGTGGATATTGAAGCAGGCTACCAGTCGGTAGAGCTGATGAAGAAATATGTAAAGGAGACCATGCGCCCCGAGGTAATGGGCGGGCTGGGCGGTTTTTCGGGAGCTTTCTCCCTTGCGGCTATTAAGGATATGGAAAATCCCATTCTTTTGTCGGGTACCGACGGCTGCGGCACAAAGGTAAAGCTTGCTTTCCTTCTGGACAAGCATGACACCATCGGTATTGATGCGGTGGCAATGTGTGTGAATGACGTGGCATGTGCAGGTGGTGAGCCGCTGTTCTTCCTTGATTACATAGCATGCGGTAAGAATTATCCCGAGAAGATTGCTACCATCGTAAAAGGTGTTGCAGAAGGCTGTAAGCAGGCGGGAGCAGCATTGGTAGGCGGTGAAACCGCAGAGCATCCCGGACTGATGCCTGAGGATGAATACGATCTGGCAGGTTTTGCAGTAGGTGTGGCAGATGAGAAGGATTTGATTACCGGCGAAAATATTAAGCCCGGTGATGTACTGGTGGGAATTGCATCCTCCGGTGTACACTCCAACGGCTTTTCTTTGGTTCGTAAGGTGTTCGAGATGACAAAGGAAAGTCTGAATACCTACTACGATGAATTGGGAACTACGCTGGGAGAGGCGTTGCTTGTACCTACCATTATTTATGTAAAGGCACTGAAATCCGTTAAGGAGGCAGGCGTTACGGTAAAGGGCTGCAGCCACATTACCGGCGGCGGCTTCTATGAGAATATTCCCAGAATGCTTCCCGATGGAATTAACGCAGTTGTGAAGAAGGACAGCTATGATATACCGCCTATCTTCAAGCTCTTACAGAAGACCGGCAACATCGAAGAAAAGATGATGTACAACACTTATAATATGGGTCTTGGTATGGTGCTTGCAGTGGATGCTGCTGACGTGGAAAAGACGATTGCTGCCATCGAAGCGGCAGGAGAGAAGGCATATGTGGTAGGTCACTGTGAGGCCGGTGAAAAGGGAGTAACCTTATGCTAAGAGTTGTGGTTTGCGTATCCGGCGGCGGTACGAACCTGCAGGCGATTCTGGATGCCGTAGAGCAGGGTAAAATTACAAATACGGAAATTATCGCTGTTATCAGTAACAATCCGGGCGCGAAGGCGCTTCTCCGTGCGGAGAAACATAATATCCCCGGCATTCTGATGTCTCCTAAGGAGTATGAGGACAGAGCACGGTTTAATCAGGCGTTTACGGATAAAATGTGTGAGTTGAATCCGGATTTGATTGTACTGGCGGGCTTCCTTGTAAAGATTCCGGAGGAGATGGTGGCGAAGTTCTCCAATCGTATCGTAAACATTCATCCATCACTGATTCCTTCCTTTTGCGGCGTGGGGTACTACGGCTTAAAGGTGCACGAAAAGGCACTGGAGCGCGGCGTGAAGGTGACAGGTGCAACGGTACACTTCGTAAATGAGGGGATGGATGAGGGTCCCATCATTGCCCAGAAGGCAGTGGCGGTAGAGGATAATGATACGGCAGAGATTTTACAACGTCGTGTGATGGAGCAGGCCGAATGGGTGTTGCTTCCCCAAGCGATTGATGATATTGCAAACGGCAGACTTACAGTAATCGGTAATAAAGTTACGCGCAGGTAGAAATGCGGTAACTCTGCTGAGTTGAGGAATGTATTTCTAAGGATTAATTGCAGGAAGAAAATAGGCGAGGTAGGGACATGAAGGTTTTAATCGTAGGCAGTGGCGGACGCGAGCATGCCATTGCAGTCAGCATGAAGAAGAGCAAGCGGGTAGACGAGCTTTACTGTGTACCCGGAAATGCGGGAATTGCGCAGATTGCAGAGTGTAATCCGCAGATAGGTGTCATGGAATTCGACAAGGTAATTGGCTATGCAAAGGAAAAGGCCGTGGACTTAGTGTTTGTTGCACCGGATGATCCCCTTGTGGGAGGGTTGGTGGATGCGTTGGAGGCAGAGGGCTTCCGTGTATTCGGACCGAGAGCGAACGCGGCAATTCTGGAGGGCAGCAAAGCGTTCTCCAAGGATTTGATGAAGAAATACCGGATTCCCACAGCAGCGTACGAGACTTTTGAGGATGCTGAAAAGGCGCTTAAATATCTTGAGACGGCGAAGCTTCCGATTGTTTTAAAGGCAGACGGGCTTGCGCTGGGTAAGGGTGTGTTGATTTGCAATACCTTAGAGGAAGCAAAGGCGGGCGTAAAGGAAATTATGCTGGACAAGCAGTTCGGCAGCGCCGGCAACAAGATGGTAATTGAGGAATTTATGACGGGGCGTGAGGTTTCCGTGTTGTCATTTGTGGACGGTAAGACAATTAAGACGATGACCTCCGCACAGGATCATAAGCGTGCGAAGGACGGAGACCAGGGCTTGAATACGGGAGGTATGGGTACCTTTTCTCCCAGCCCTTTCTATACAGAGGAAGTGGATGCGTTCTGTAAAAAGTATATTTATCAGCCTACGGTGGATGCTATGGCGGCCGAGGGAAGAGAGTTTAAGGGAGTTATTTTCTTTGGACTGATGCTTACCCCAGACGGTCCCAGAGTACTGGAATACAACGCCAGATTCGGTGATCCGGAGACTCAGGTTGTGCTCTGCCGCATGAAGAATGATATTATGGATGTGATTGACGCCTGCATCGACGGTACACTGGAGCAGGTGGAACTGGAGTTTGAGGATAATGCGGCGGTGTGTGTTGTACTTGCATCGGACGGATATCCCGTATCCTATCAAAAGGGCTTTGAAATCAAAGGCTTGGAGAGCTTTGAAAATAAAGAAGATTATTATTGCTTCCACGCCGGAAGTAAGCTTGACGATAAGGGCTGTATCGTGACAAACGGCGGTCGTGTGCTGGGCGTTACGGCAAAGGGAGCGACTCTGAAGGAAGCGCGTGCCAAGGCGTACGACGCGACGGAGTGGATTTCCTTTGAAAATAAGTATATGCGTCACGACATCGGCAAGGCCATCGACGAAGCGTAAAGGCAGCGGAGAAACTGCGTGCAGCCGGACGAGATGTCGGGAGTAGGTTGCAGATGTAAAAAACTGTGGCAGACTGGGGGAGCGTATTAAATGGATGCATTATTTAAAAATGAATATAATATTCCCCGCTCCTGCGAAAAATGCGGAGGCGTAATGGTGTTTAAGGGTGTAGGGGAATACCACTGTGAGGATTGCGGACAGGTTGCCTACGACGATTACGGTAAGGTGAGACTCTACATTGAGGAGCATCGGGGAGCAACGGCAGCCCAGATAGAAATGGCAATAGGTGTTTCCCAGCGTACCATCCGGCAACTGTTGAAGGACGGCAGGCTGGAGGTAACAGCGGATTCCAAGGCGTTTCTGTTTTGCGAGGTTTGCAGAAAGCCTATCCGTTCCGGAACCTTTTGCCCGGAGTGTGAGGTAAAGGTACACCGTTCCATGGAGGCAGAGCAGAGAGCTTTGCTCCATAAGGATATACATGGTGTGGGTCTTGGACAGGCAGCAGAGGAAGGACAACGTCGATTCAGGCGAGGATAAATAACGGGAGAGGTAAAAACAGATGAAAAGAGGAAATGAGTTACACGTAGGTCAATGGTTATTAAAGGGGGCAATGGCATTTGTGCTTGCATGTTTTGTGGGCATTATGTGTTTCTCCACGGTGAGCAGCGCGGCGGAGCAGGGTAAGGTAACTGCTACCAGCGTAAACATCAGAAAAGAGGCGTCCAGTACCAGTGAGTCGGTTGGAAACGCTCCGAACGGAAAGGTCGTTACCATTAACGGCACGGTTCAGGGCAGTGACGGTTACACATGGTATCAGGTTGTAGTGGATAATGTGAGCGGCTATATCCGTGCCGATCTGGTAGAAAAGTCTACTGCAGGCGGCAGTACAACGGAAACTCCTGCTGAGGTTTCCAAGGTAAATCCCATCAGTGCAACGGTAAAGGGCGGTAATTCCGTTCGAATCCGTTCCAATGCTTCTACTACAAGCCAGATTGTAACCACAGCATCTTCCGGTTTCGCGTTGACTGTAACAGGAACTGCAAACGGTTCCGACGGTAAGGTATGGTATCAGGTAAGCTTTACTTCTAACGGATCTGATGTAGAAGGCTTTATCCGTTCGGATTATGTAGAGTTATCCGGTGAGTTGACTCCTTTTACGGAGCAGCAGCCCGAGACGGCACCTGAAACACAGACTCCCGAGCAGCAGCCCGAGACGGCACCTGAAGCACCTGTTGTAACGAAGCCCTACGAGGTTGTAGAGCAGGAGGGGCTGTGGTATTTAGTAATCACAGAGACGAACGAAGGATATGTGATTCAGGACATCTTCGATAAGATGGCAAGTAACGCAACAGAGTACGGTAAGCTGGAGAAGAAAGTAAAGTCCCAGAAGGTGGGAATTGTGATTCTTGTAATTCTTCTTGTGGCAGCAGTTGCGTTGGCGGCAATTCTGTTCTTGAGAATGAAGGATATTGTAGATTCCAGATTCATTAAGGAAATTGAAAGAGATACTTTAAGAGGTCGTGAAACCCAGAGGGCAGGTAACCAGCGTGTTATGCATACGGTAGGCGCAGAGAAAAACGGAAGACCTCAGGGAAGCAGACCTGCGGGAGCACCTCAGGGAAGCAGACCCGCGGGAGCACCTCAGGGAAACAGACCTGCAGGAGCACCTCAGGGAAACAGACCTGCGGGAGC
>JAZQCX010000119.1:0-18772 GCA_045546495.1 Acetatifactor sp.
TAGCCCAAATCCGAATGAGAGGCATCGATTACAGCCACCTCGTTGCGGGTCTCCACCGTTCCGGGGGCATCCGGTACGAGGCAGACGGGGGTATTGTCCCTTGTGCCCTGCACAGGAGCATTTGCCGATGGGGATTCCCCGGCATTGCTTCCCGCATTTTGGGTCCCGGTAAGGGATTGGGGGAGTGAAGCTTGTGAAGAGCCGGATGTATCGCCGCAGGCCATCAGTGCCATAAGGGCAAGTCCGTATGCAATTGTTAATGTAATAAAACGACGCTTTTGCATATAACTCCTCTTAGCGTGGTGTAATCAGTATATGAAGGGGCGAAACACCCTTTGCCGGAATATATATATTAGATTCTGTGTCATTGAAATAGGGAAAGCACAGAATTCCGTTTTCTTCATCATAAGAGACTGTATAATGACGCTCTCCCGCGGTTGTTTCCAGGTAAGCCTCCCCGTAATCAATATATTCACCGGATACGTGCAGGTAAAGACACTGATCTTTGAGGTAGTGTTCCTCCAGCTGAATAGAACCGATGAGCGGCTCTGCGGTTCGTGCGTGGGAAATAATCATCAGCGGTGCAATACAGGTGATAAAGAATATTGCAATCAAAATCACCAGAAACTGATTACAAAAACGCATATTGATTTTTCCACGCAGAACAAGCTTGTCGAAGGGGACCCGGCTTGCGGAATGAGATTGTGCGGCAAGTACATTCTGTAAAATTTGATTTGCGGATGAGATATCCATTTTATATTTATTCTTTCTGTGAAAACGCATGATGTCCTCCCTATTCCTTTAACAACTGTTTTAGGGTTTTTTGCCCGTTTGCAAGGTATCGCTTTACGGAGCTGCGGCTAATGTCGCAGGCGTCCGCAATGTCCTCCAGTTTCATGTCATTAAAGTACCGCATGACAATGACCTGATGCTCCTGAAAAGGAAGCGATTCCAGTGCCTGCATAAGTCTCGAATGTTCGTCTTTTTGCTGTAAATTTGTCTCGGGATTGGACAAGGGATGCTTGTCCTCTATGATGTCTGCCAGCTCTGAAGACAAGGGAGAGGAATCGGCATTGTTTCTTTTCTTAGTCATGTCAAAGCATACATTGAAACAAATCCGGTTCATCCAGGCGATAAAAAGTGTAGGGTCATTCAGCTTGGACAAATTCTTCAAAATCGATATGTATATTTCCTGTAGGGCATCCTGCGCAAGGAAATCATCGCGAAGGTAATGCCGGGCGTAATTGTATACCTTATTATAGGTCATGGCGTAAAGCTCTGAGAAGGCATCAGATTCATTCTGCCTTGCACGCAGCACCAAACCGGTAAGGTATTGGATATCCAGTTCTTTCATAAGAAACCCTCTTGGATGAGCGGTAACAGTTAGTTGTTTCGGTAGAGCTTTTTATATGCTGCGTTCAGCATTTGAATCACGTTGGTAAAATGAAGCTCGGAATTTAAAACATAGGCACTTTTAATACGGATAGGTACCTTAGGATGAATCTTGTTGTGCTGCGTTATGGCGCGGTTAAGGGAATGGAGGAAGTATTCCATGGAGTCGGCAGAGGAATGTTCTGATAAGAACAGAAAGTCATTTCCGCTGTTACGTCCCACTACACCGATGGAATCGCCGGTGGCTTCCAACATGGAGGAAAATTGTTTAATCATAAGGTCACCCATTTCGCGCCCCAAAGTGTCATTGATTTCCTCCAGATTCTCTATGGTCAACAGACAACAGCCGGCGTTCTCCAAAGAGGCAGAGGAATCGTAAGTGTGGAATATAAGGTCCATACCGTGTCGGTTGGGAATTCCGGTCAGACTGTCCAGATAAGCAACCTTTTTTAGAGAATTCCGTTCCTTTGCAAAGGAGCGAAGCATTAAAATATCATAAATAAGTCCGCCGAGCTGCGCAATGGTCAGAAGCCAGATCAGGATACAGAAAATACATAGTAAAGGAACGCCCAGAAGCTCTCGTGCGAGAACGGGGTTACATAATAAAATCAGAAAAAGAATCACTTCAATTAAAAACAGAAGAGAAAATTGAACGATTTTTGCAATGCGAAATTTTTTTTCGAAATCATTGTTTTCCATAAAAGGCTCCATTTCATTCAAACATTATTATAGGAACACATAACCTGACATTTTTCTTAATTATAAGGGAGAATAACAGAAAAATAAATATTTTTTTTGATTTTCTGAACCTTTTTGGAAATGGGAGGAGTCTTAACAAGTGAGAAAGGAAAACAAGCGGTAAGTGAGGATATAAAAATGGAACGATTATGGATGGCTGCGCAAGCTGCTTACCAGTTGACAATCATTGAAGAAGAAAAAGTTCCGTTGGCGCCTTCCCCCGGAACTTCGGACGGAATGGTGATTCTATTGCCGATGCTGATGCTGTTGCTGATTGAAGCGATATATCTCGCGAAGTGCAAAGGGTATCGGACAAGAATTCGGGAGCTGGACGGAACCGGAAACGCATATTGCGGATGGCGACTTTCCAGGCTGCGGGAAACGGTTCGGGAACTGGAAGCAGAAAAAATTGAAAAAATTTTTTAAAAATGTGAACCGTTTTGCTTTAAACCGAAGTCTTATGTATTAGAAAGGCAAATGAAAGAAGTTACATAATGGTTTTTGAAGAGAATTCGAAAGAAAGAGGGAGAAGAAAAGTATGAAAAACCAGGTAATCAACAAGAAAGTAATCAAGGCAATTTCTCTGGGATTGGCGGCAGTGATGATGACATCACCCATGACAGCTTTTGCAGAGGAGGTGTCTGCGGATAGTAACAGCGATGACAACAGCTCAATCGAGAATCAGGAGCAGCAGTCCGAAGTAAAGGAAGCAGCAAGCGCAGCAAACGATGCAATTGATGCAGCGGTAGCTCCTACGGATGTGGTTACCGATGATGTAGAGAATAATGTGGTAGCGGGCGAAGCAGGAACAGATGATGCAGGCGCAGACTTGGCACAGACTGTTATTGATGCGGCAACAGATGTTGAGGGTGACTCCATTACGGATGCAGATGCGGATGTTGTGTTGGCAGATACACAGATTGATGTTGCAGAAGCAAATGCAGACCTGGCAGCAGGTGCAGTTGAGGATGTGGCAGATGCGGTTGCAGATGCAGAGGCGGCAGCTACCGAAGCAACTGAAATTGCAGATGAGGCAGTTGAGGCAGTAGAGACGGAGACTGAGAATATTAAGAACGCAACTACAATTGAAGACGCAAATGCAGCATACGAAGCAGCAGAGGCAGTTGTAGAGCAGGCTAAGACAGATTTCGAAGCAAAGAAGGCAGAGTATGATACTGCAAAGAGCGAGTACGATGCAGCACTGGCTAAGGTTGCAGAGTACGAGAAGGCATACAATGATGCGGTAGCAGCGGCAGCAGATGAGGCAGCAGACGCGGCAGCAGAGCTGGAGGCGGCTAAGGCAGCGGCAGCAGAGCTGGAGAACGCGGTAGCAGCAGCGAAGACTGCAGTAGATACTTCTGCGGCAGACGCTATGAGAATTGCTAAGGCTGAGGAACTGACTCAGACTGATAACGGATTAAACTGGAAGAATGAAGATACTTTGTTCATCGCTATTATGGAAGAGTATTACCTTCCCGAATTGGTGGGCGTAGAGGGCGCAACCGTTAAGCGTGTTCAGGGTGCAGATAATGACAACTATAATTATTTCACTGCTACATGGACCGATGCAAACGGCGACGAGCACGTAGATTACTATAACTATAAGATGGATGACAACTCTAAGGATAAGATCGTTATTTTTGAAAAGAGAGAGGTTGAAATCTTTGGTGGTGAGTACGATCAGTATGTGGATGCAGAGGGTGCGGTAAAGGATATCGAGGCAGGTCTGGAAGACGGTTCTCTGGTAGCAATTACGGACGGAAACGGCAACGTTACCTACTACGAGAAGAACGATGCTACCGATAATACTACTTTGGTGGAGAGCAGCGAGATTACCTCTACCAGTACCGAGGATGTTACCGTTTCTGAGAAGACTACGGAAACTTACAAGATTGACGAGACCACCGGCGAACTGGTAAAGGAAGTAACCGCTGATGTTACTACCGTTGTTTATACCGGTAAAAACTTCACTTCTGATACCCAGTACGCAACCGATGCTGAGAGAGACGCGGCAGCGCAGGCTAAGCTGGATGAACTGAATGTTGCTGAGGGCAAGGATGTAGAAGTTGTTGAGACCCAGAATACCACTACTACCTATGTGGCTACCGGGACTTATATTCCTACCTTTACGGCAACGGTTACCGTGAATAACAAAGAGGTTGAAAAGGGCTGGACAATATTTGACGAAGCGGACTCCAAGCAGGAAGCTGTTGACTTCGTTTATGATGAGAAGTTAGGCGATAAGTACGACGATGAAGAGAAGTACTATATCATAAGTGAATCCAATGAGTTGTCTGTAACCGGGATGACCAAGGGCAAATGGAATGACGACTCTGACTATCTGGTATCCGGTACCGCAAGCGTAACCTACGCTAAGGTAACAAAGAAGTCTGTAAGCAAGGACACCTTCGGAGCAATCTGGGATGACATTTCCTCTTTGTGGACCGGCAAGGATGCAAACGACAAGGTAGAAGCAAAGGTAAAAGAGGCAATTGAAGCAGCAGGCGGCATCTTTGTTAAGGCTAATTGGAGTGACTGGGATTGGAATAAGGCGACTGTTTACTATGTTGAGGGTGTAGCTGTAGAGGGAAGCGAGAAGGATACCGCTGCAGGTGCAGAGAGCTCCTTGAGTGATGCGGCTGCAGCACAGGCTAAGGCGAAGGGTGCTGACGGCGTATACAATGTGAAGTCTGAGACGGAAAGAAAAGACACCACAACCTACTCCTATGAAGTAAACTATTACGAGGAGGTTTCCAATACTACGGAATCTCAGGTGGTTGCAACCGAGACTTACGCAAATGTTGAGACCTTGGAAGGACAGATTATCCAGAATCTGAACTACTTAAACGGCAACATTCTCTTAGATCAGGACAACGAGGATTATCGTGCATTCGTTGATTCTGCTAAGGATTTAACTGCAAAATATGAGAGATTACTGACCGAGGCTCAGGCTGCAGATGATGCAGTAGAGATAGCACAGTCCAGAGTTGCAGAGCTTCAGGCTGCGATTGCGAAGATGCAGGGTGCTGTAAACAATGAAAAGGCACTTGCTGATTTGGAGGCACAGCTTGCTGAGGCAGAAGCAGCGCTTGCAGACGCTCAGGATAACTATGATTCCCTTGAGGAATTGTTGGAAGAAGCAGCAGATGCGTTGGAAGAAGTTGTTGATGCTTTGACTCCCGAACCGGTGGATGATGACGAGGATGAAGAGGAAGAGGTTGTTGAGGTAGTGCCTCAGCCCGCATTGGTAAATCCTCCTGCGGCACCTGTAGTGGTAGTTCCCCCTGTGGATGCACCTGAGGTAGAAGCTCCTGTAGAAGAGCCCGGTGTTGAAATCGTGGATGAGCCTACACCGCTGGCACCTTCTGTAGAGGAAGTGGTTGAGGAGAAGGAGCCTGTAGCACAGGAGACGATCACCATTGAAGACGAGCAGGCACCTTTGGCTGATATCGTTGTGGATGAAACAAAGAGCCCTATTTCCTGGTGGTGGTTGCTGGTTATAGCAGTTCTTGGAGCAAGCGGATATGAGATGTACAGAAGACACAACCAGAAAAAGGCAGAAGCTTTGAATCAGGATGCTGAGTAATAAAATCGAAAAGGCATAGCCAAACGGCTATGCCTTTTTAAACCAAAACAGGTTAATGAAACAATGTTTCCGTTGATTCCACGGTTCCGTTTCCGGAAAAACGGAGAACGGCGTCGGTAGTCGCGTCAGTAATATCGGTTTTTCCCTCCAGGCAAAGTTCGCCTGCGGTGTTGTAGACAGCCCATTGCAACTCGGGAACGTCTACGGGCCAGGAAGCCGCGATGGAAAGGGTTTCCTCGTGGGCCAGGGAGCCTAAATTAATCTGCTCGCCGGTTGCAGGGTCTATCATGGAAAACATGCCGAAATCCGCGCCGCACATGTTACTGATGGTGATGGTAATAGGCTTTATTTCTGTCGCGGGTGCTTCTGCTCCGGTGGAAGGAACATTTGTCTCTCCGGAGGGGAGTGCGGTCTGCGAAGCGGGTGCTTCGGTAGCCGTTACGGCAGGCGATGACATGGCTATCGGCTGAGGCGTGGACAGGGGCTGCGGAGAATCGGAATTGCAGCCGCCCAATAGGAAACAGCCGGACAATGACAGAACAGATAAAGTATAAGGGAATGTCTTTTTGTTCATAAGTTATCAAACCTTTCTGATGTGAATGGAAATAGGAAACAGCCGAGAAACGCAAATTAAGGATTGCAGTCTAAGCCTACTGTTATTATACTGAAATTAGAGGTAAAAGAAAAGCCATATAGAAAAACAAATCTACAGAAAATGAAAGCGTGATAATATAAAGAAACGACAGTTAAGCTATAGAGGAAGCGGAAAAGGAGAGAGAAATGGAAGAAAGAAGAAAAATTGATCGAGTGAAGTATGATGCACCCAGCGTAATTGTTGTGTGTGATACGGAGGAAAAGATTTACGTAAAGGTAAAGAATTTGAGCCCTCTGGGAATGGGAATCACTATGCCCGCCGGAAGCCCGGACCTTGTTGGAAAGGACGTTATTATTGTTGCGGAATGTCTGATTATGTATGCAAAGGTAAGCCGTATGGAGCCGCAGGAGGACGGAAGCTTTGAGGCGGGAATTCAGGCTCAGCGTTTTTCAGATGATGTGTTGCAATATTTGTTTGAGCATATTGCATAAAATACAAATCATATCTTCATGCATAAAAATGCAAACGGAGCCTTGCATTTTGAAAAAAAGTATGGGAAAATAGTCACAGAACCCACTGCGTTACGGTACTGTGATACCGTGTGTTCTTTATGAGGTAGGAGGCTGTTACGGATGAAAAGTTTATTGGAAGAAATAGGAAAGAAAATAGTACGTGTGTTGCCTGTGCTGGGGGCGGTGCTTTTGTGCGCGGCAGTTCCGCAGATGTCTGTAAGTGCGGGATATTCGGGCATCTCCATTGACGGAGATTTTTCTGATTGGGAAAATGTACAGAAGTATCCCGGTGCGAACGGCATCAACGAAGTTGCGTTTGTGTTTGACGGAGATTATATGTATATTTACATAGACGAGCCTACACAGGCTTTCAGCGCGACCTGGTCCGGCAGCCATTCCAACGGTAAGTTTACGATTGTTACGGATTTGGGTTACGAGACCTTATTCCAGCTGACCCAGGAGAATAACGGCAGCGTCTCCGGCGTTGACGGCGCAACATGGGCGCACAGCGATACGACATGGGGATTGCCCGGATATTATTGGGAGATTGCGATTCCCACCACGAATCTTCAGCCCTATAACGAGACGGTTTCCTTCGGTCACTATCTCGCGGAAAGCATGTATGTATCCGATGTAGCAAACCTTGCGAGTGATGCAGGACAGGAAGGCAGAGAGGGTGAAGAAGGCGGAGTAACCGAAACCGGCGGAGAAGGCGGGGAGACTACGGTAGATAATCCCAGCGGTAGCTTTGACGGAATCGTGTATGACGGTAGCTACGACGACTGGACTTATTATCCGCATGATGTGATTGAATATGCAACGGCGGGAACCCATGAGGAGGTAGTGGATGCCCAGGCGGCGTTGTACTCTGTTGACGGTATCCTGTTTGGTCATGTGGTAACCTATATGCAGCAGCATCTGGCAGAAGCGGGCGGAGAGTATACTTCCGCGGTGACGATTCAGGTAAATAACGATTGGGGAACCTCCTTTTACCCGGAGATGGTGTTGGTGGACGGTGCCGGTAACATAAATTATACTCCGCAGCTGAGCGGATTGCCTCAGGGCTCTTATGAGTTCTATATGATTGATTCTCAGGGATGGAAGAATGCCACGAATATTTCCGAGTGGACAGATCCCAATTCTCCGTATTGCGGCACTAACGCGGTATACGGCAAGATGTTGATTAATGTAGGTCCTTCCAAGGATGATATGGAGTACTGGATTGATATCCCGACTTTGATGGCGAAATTCGGTATGGATGCAGGAGATGCGAAGGTTCTTTCGGCACAGTACGGCAGAATCGGACAGCAGTGGGTGACCACCGCAGGTACCTCCTCCGGTCCTATTGTTGGTGTAGTGCTTTGTATGTCTGTAGTGGCATGTAGCATGATTCGGAAGAGACGCATGGAAGTTGGGAAGGCAGCATGAAATATCTGATTGGCATTATTGTCCTGATTATTTGGCTGTATTTGTTATCTGTTTTGAAACGGTGCAAGCTTCCGGCATGGCATTTTTTTCTCGGAAGCTTGGGCTTGTTTACCTTGATGATGGTTTATGTCCGCCCGGTAATGGTGAAGCCGCTGGCAAGATGCGTGGCTGCCATTGCGGGCGGCTTTGGCGGTCTGACAGATACCTTTACGGCTTTTTTTAAATACGGCATTCTGTTTGTACGTTCCGCAGAAAGCACCATTACCCTTCAAATTGATTTTGAATGTTCCGGTATTATAGAGATTATGGCATTTATTTCTCTGCTGGCATTCTTTCAGGTTTATGACCGCAACGAAAAGCTGTTTGTGGGTGTTTTGGGAACGGTAGGCATTATCCTGTCGAATGTGCTGCGCATCATTGTAATTTGCCTGATGCTGTACTTCGGAGGAACGGATTTGTATTACATTTCTCACGCGATTGTGGGAAGAGTGTTGTTCTATGTGTTGTCGGTGTTATTGTATTTTTACGTATTTACAAAGCCACAGATTATACGAACCAAAGTAGGAAAGTTTACATATGGACATAATTAACAGAATACTAAATTCCTTTGTGTTCTGGGCGGCGTGGATACTGGTTCCGCTGATTATGGAAATAGCCCCTGCCATCGGCAGCATGTTTATTTTACAAAAGAGAAGGGTTTTTCCGGCTCAGGACAGAAAACCGATTATTTATCCGGAAATTACGATTATTATTCCGGTGTACAATTCAGCGCAGACGTTGGAATCATGTCTGCGTTCTATTGTTGAGAGCGATTATCCGGATAAGGCGATTGATATTTTCCTTGTAAACAACCGCAGTACCGATAATAGCTTTTATGTGTATACCCAATGCCAGAAAAAATTTCCTACGCTGAAGATGAGCTGGATGAATGCGGAACAGGGAAAGTCGAAGGCATTGAATCTGGCATTGTATAACAGCAGCGGTAAATATATTATCCACATTGACAGTGACGGCGCACTGGAGCGTTCTGCCATCCGTCATATGGTGGAGCGGTTTGAGAGCGATACGACTATCAATGTTATGACCGGAGCGATTTGTACCAATCCCGACCTGATTGAGGAGTATCCGCACGGTTTATCCAGGCTGTTCCGTAAGCTGGAGTTTATGGAGTATGCACAGGCCTTTCTGGCAGGACGTAATTATGCATCGGAGACCAACTCTATCTACACCCTGTCGGGTGCTTTTTCGGCCTTCCGTAAGATGTCCATCCTGAAATCCAGATTGTACAGTACGGATACCATATGTGAAGATACACAGATTACCTTCCAGATGAAATATATTCAGAAGGAAGAAGTGAAGATTAGTGAGAAATCTATTTTCTTTGTAGAGCCTATAGAGGGCTTTGATAAGCTTTATACCCAGCGTCAGCGGTGGCAGAGAGGAAGCTTGGAGGTTGCCAAGCTGTTTGGCGAGAACAGTCTAAACCCTGCGAAGATGTTGACGGATGTCAACGTTCGGACGCTGATGTACGACCATACCTTTGCTTTTCCCCGTCTGATTTGGTACCTGGCATTGATTTGCCTTGCGTTTCTGGGTTTTTCCGGTAAGACCATCGGCTTGTCCATGGCGGCGATTTTTGCGATGTATATTGCATGCGGTTATTTCTATTTCTGGGCTATCTTAGGCTTCTTATCGGAATTTAAGGAGTTAAAGCGTTATTACAGAAAGCAGTGGTGGGTAATTCCGCTTTTGCCGTTCTTCAATTTTGGGGTATTCTTTATCCGTATGGCGGGTGTTATCAACACCATCGGCACGGATAGCGCATGGAAGACCAAAACGCTGACGGAGGAAAGGGGCATTGTTTCCAATCAGGTCAGCGACGACTTTTCAAAGGTGCGTAAGGTCATCCGGAAAGTAGACGGCTGGTTTAACGAGGACCCTGATGTGGAAGTGCTGCCCAGCCGCAAGGGTGTATTCTGGTACACCGGAATCGGACTGGTTTATCTGGTGGCGGTATTGCTTACCGCATTGGGAGTTTGGGTAAAGGAGACCTTTGGCATCGGCTTTGGGGAACTGGTAGCGACGCTGTTGTCCCCCACAAAGGGAACCGGAAACGCAACGGTGATAGAAATTGCAAAGGTCTGTGTACCGCTGCTTGCGGTGGTTGTGCTTTTATACGGACTGATGGCCCTGTTCTGCAGGCGCAGGAAGCATTTTCAGCGTGCAGAGCGCTTGTTGGCGGCGGGGGCGGTGATTTCCCTGTTGTTAAGCTGTACCTATATCAACGTTACCTATGATGTAACGGGATATATTGCCGGTAAAGCGGGCAAGACCATGATTTACGAGCAGTACTATATAGATCCCCACGAGGTTGCGATTACTTCGGAAGCAGGCGGGAAAAATCTGATTCATATCTATGTGGAAAGTTTGGAAACTACTTATGCATCCGGTGCGGCAGGCGGCAGGCAGGAGGTTAATTACATGCCGAATCTGACGAAGCTGGCACAGAATCATGTTTCCTTCTCTGATACGGACAGATTGGGCGGCTTCCATTGTGCATCCAATACGGGTATTACCATGGCGGCACTTTGGGCCAGTACCACGGGTGTTCCCTATATTTCGGAAGTGACCTCGGTTGTGGAGGGACAGCGGCTGGCACCGGGTATCGTTTCTTTGGGTGACATTCTGAACCATATGGGCTACCGGCAGGAGTTTTTGTGCGGTTCCGACGGTGATTTCGGAGGACGTAAACCTTATTTTGAACAGCACGGTAATTACGAGGTGTTTGACCTCTATACTGCCCGGGAAGAGGACTATATTGCGGACGATTATTATGTCTGGTGGGGCTTTGAGGACAAGATTTTGTTTGACATAGCCAAGGACGAGGTCACGGAGCTGGCAAAAGGCGATAAACCCTTTAACTTCACGATGCTCACGGTGGATACACATCATGTGGACGGTTATGTATGTGAACTTTGCGGAAGCGACTACGAAAATCAGACAGCAAATGTAGTTGCATGTACCGACAGACAGATTTCGGAATTTATCGAATGGTGTAGTGAGCAGGATTTCTATGAGGATACGGTAATTGTCATTACGGGAGATCATCCCCGTATGGATATTTCTCTTGTGGAAGGCGTGTCCTATTACGAGCGAACCATATATAATTGCTTTATCAATGCTGTGCCGCAGGGGAAAATACGCGACACAGGCAGAACCTTTGCCACAATGGATTTATTCCCTACAATACTTGCGGCAATGGGATATGAAATCGAAGGGGACAGGCTCGGACTTGGAACAAATCTGTTTTCGGAGAAGGAAACTCTTTCGGAGGAAAAGAGCTTTGACTGGTTGACCGAGGAAACGTTGAAATCTTCGGATTACTATACGGAGAATTTCCTTGGCAGCATGTAGTGAGGTGTGGATGTAGCTGATGGCAAAGGGAAAGAAAAAGAGAAAACTTTATATAACAAAGATGACGCTCGGTGTGGTGTTTGCCTTTCTGGTGGCCATATCAGGGGCGCTCTTTGCATATCTGCAGATTACACGCTATGAAAGCGGCGTAATCGAAATTTATGCGCAGCAGCAGGATTCTTATGTACAGCTTGTGCTGGATCAGGTAAACGTAAACCGTGGCCAGAAGGATGAGAAGATTATAACGGACATTATCGGTACGCTGGACTCCTCCAACAACAGGTATTGGACGCTGGCCGGTGATGCCACGATTATTTTTGTAAAGGACGTTACGGAAACAAACCGGTATAAGGGATTTACCACGGATACTTACTACGTGTCCGACAGTGCAAAAGAATTTATCGATTCCATGGTGCTGAATCAGGTAACCCACAGTCTGATTGAGATGAACGGAAGAGAGTATATTGCTTCCGGTGTAGTGTTCAACTATCAGGACGGGTATTACCAGATTTGTCTTTTGACAAATCCCGATGCAGTGTTGGATCATAACGCATATCTGGGAGCAAGGATTAACCTGTCCGTAATGATTGCAGCGGTGCTTTGCATATTCCTGATTACGGTGATAGCACTGGTGGGAAGCAATGTAAAGAAATCAAAGCAGATTGCGTCGGAGCAGGAAAACGGGATTGCGCTTTCCCGAATGATTGAGCACCTGAATGCGGAGCTTGTCATGCATACACTGTACGATGCAAGATTGGCTGTTTTCCAAATGACTTTCCTGCCCATGTGCCTTGAAAAGCTGGAGCAGAAGGAAAGACGTCCGGTTACGTTGATGCTGTTGGAGTATGACACGGAGAAGGCGGTAAATGAGTTCCTGGAGGATGGTTATCTGATTAAGGATAAGAAGCTGATGCGGTTTCGGGATGAGGAAAAGAAGCAGCTTGTTTTGGTGGCCGTGGGTTGTAACCGTTCCCAAGCGACTAAGCTGATAGACTGGATGTTAAATAAGGAGCTTAGGCTGGTTGCAACTGAATGTGCAGATACGAAAAACAGACTGACATTGGAACAGGCGTGGAAGACGCTTTATGAGGTAGGAGAAAAGGAAGATGGAAGGTAAGCTGGCGCGGTTATATCAGTTTAAGTTTTATTTGAATGGCGGTCACAGTATTCTGATTGACGGACATCAGGGACAGGTGCATCCCCATACTTGGGAGTTTGGTTTGAAAATTCTGATGCAAAAGGATGAGTTTGTGGAGTTTAACGTGTTTGAGAAATCCATTAATTTATTCTTTGAGAAATATCAGAACCAGACCTTAAACGGGGTAAAGCCCTTTGACATTCTGATGCCTACGTTGGAGAATATGGTGGATTATTTCGGAGAGCAGCTGCGAGGTATTATCCGTGCGGTAGGCGGTGAGCTGATGCAGATTGAAGGAAGTGAGACGCCGACCAGAAGCTATATTGTGTCCTATGAGGGCGATTCGGTTTATCTGGAAAATGTACAGAAGTTTTCACAGCAGGCAGTGTCCAGAGTAATGGACAGGATGCTGGAAAATATATAGAAAGAAATCAGGTTATCTATGAAACGGACGCTGGGAAATGTTCTAACGATATGTATATACGGAATCATTGCCGGCCTGTTGGTTTGGATTGTCTACCGGAACGGAGTTTACCCCGGCGGAGCAGATACCATGTGCCATGTCTACAAGGGAGACATCCTGTATAAGGAAATCCTGAAAGGGAATTTTTATCCCATGATGGATCCCATGTGGTACAACGGTGTGGAGATGATGCGGTATTGGGCACCGCTGCCGGTGTATGTTCTTGCGCTTTGCCAGGCACTTGCGGGTGGTAATCCTTTTTTGGGGTATCTGCTGTTTGTGGGCGGCGTATTCTTTTTCGGGGCGCTGGTATGGCTGCGAATCGGAAACAGGCACGACAGATTTGCATTGGGTGCTTTCTTTGGAGCACTCTGGTTTTTTATGCCCAATAACCTGTATGCGCTCTTTGTGGAAGGCAACCTGCCCAGATCCCTGTGTATGATTTTTCTGCCGTGGCTGTTTGAACAGGTATTTTTATATTTGCAGGAGAAACGTTGGACGAATCTCTTGGGAATTACGCTTTGTTTTCTTCCCATCACGCTTTGCCATCTGGGCTATGCGGGAATGATTCTGTTGGGCTTTCTGATTTATTCGGTGGTTTATTTTATCCGGTATCGCGGTCTGCGGAAATGTCTGCATGTATTGGTTGCCATGGCACTCGGTATTCTGATTCTGGGAATCTGGGTTTACCCGTCCTTACAGGGAGGAATTACCTCTACGGACAGCTCCCAGGTTATGAAGACCTTTTTCCAGCCTGCAGCTATCTCGTTAAATCCCTTTTATCGTGTGAAATATGACCCTTCTGCGGCGTTCTACTTTGGACTGTCGGCGTTTATTGTGGCGCTGGTGGGCATGTTTGTGGGGAAGAGGAAATCCGGCTCCTATTTCGGCGGGGCGATAGTGATTTTTGTGTGTACCACAACAGCGTTGTATCCGGTGCTGAGTGCATTGCCCGGAAGCCAGTATTTATGGATGTTGCGTTTTATTTCCATTGCGCTTTGTATGATATTGTTTGGATTGGTGCTTTGGGATACCTTAAAAAAGAAGTGGCTTCACTTTTTCTGTGTGTTGCTGGTTCTGGATGTTTTGCCCTCCCTGTCGCTTTTGTACGGGGAGATGTCTAAGCGCACGGTGGAGGAGCGCTTTGACGAGATACAGGGCTACACGCTGATTGCCGATGCACAGGAAATTACGACACAGCGTCTGGCATTGATGGATTTAAGTGCATTGGAGGCAACCGGAGCGTATCTTATTTCTGATTATGGGAAGGCTGTACCGGCTACCTTTGGTGCAGGCTGGCAGTCTGCAAACACGGCAAGTAATATTGTTCTGTTAAATGAGGCAATGGAGACGGGACGTTATTTGTATCTGTTTGACAGGTGTAAGGAACTGGGGAATGATTCCGTTCTTATCAGACGAAACAACCTGAAACAGGGCTTTAAGGACGTGGAAAAGGTGCAGGCGGCTGCAAAACGGGTAGGCTATAAGCTGGCGGAGGAGAACGAAGGGTATCAGATGTACCATTTAGATACCTATGAGCAGTTTGGCGTAATTACCCAATACAAGGCGATTGCAATCGGTGATGCCACAAGCTCCGTTACCATGGATTATCCTTGTATGAAGCAGGGTGACTCCCCGAATCTGAATGATTATAGTTTTGAAGAATTAAGCAAGTATAAGCTTGTATTTTTGAATCGGTTTACATATGCTAATAAGGCACAGGCGGAGGAGCTGGTGATACAGCTTTCCGAGGCGGGTGTCCGCGTTGTAATTGAGGCAGACGGTATTCCTATTGACGAGCATACGGGTATCCAGAGCTTTCTGGAGGTGGTTTGTCAGCCTATTGTATTTTCCAACGGATATCCGCTGTTGGATACCATTGACGGTATTTTGGATTGCGACTTGTTCCCTGTAGGCTACTCTAACTGGAAGGCTTCTTATCTGAACGGGTTGGATGAGAGCTGGGGTAAGCTTCATGAACTGGAGGAAGAGCTGACCTTTTACGGTACGGTAAAAAATGACAACATTGTCATGATTGGATTAAACCTTTCTTACTTTTACAGCCTGACAGAGGATAAGGGAGTGGGCAAGCTGTTATCCCATGCCATGACGATTTCAACCGAAGATTTACCGGACAGAAAGCTTGTGCCCATTGAGGTGGTAAACGAGGCGGACAGCATTACGGTTCGTTCTGAATATGATAATGTAAATACAACTCTTGCCTATCATGATATTTTTGATGCGAATGAGAATATGTATCATGAGAATAATCTGACCTATGTAAACAAGGGCGAAACGGTGATCACCTTTCACTATCCCTATTTACGTGAAGGAATGGGGTTAAGCATCGGCGCACTGGCGGCAACGGTTCTGTTCCTGGTATATGTAAAGGCGCTTTGGCGCAGACGGAATATTAAGAAAGTTGAGATTACCGGAGTGGTTCGTCCCGTGAAGGGTGTATCCCCCTGTTTTGAGGTGGAAATTCCTCAGGAAGTGAAGTATACTGTCAGCGAGGTAATCTGGTACGGTGCAGGCAAGAAGGAGATGGGGGCAGATACGGTGTACTCTAAGGGTAAGTATCATGTGGATGTGATACTGACTGCCAATGATGAGGAGCATTTCGATAAGGAATTGAAGTCTACCGTCAACGGACTGCGGGCGGACAGAATGGAATTTTTGGAGACGGACAAGGTAGTTCTTGTGGGGATGACCTACGAGGCGATTGCGCCCTTTGTGTTCCTGCAACAGCCTACGGATACAGAGGGCATACAGGGTAAGCCTGCTACGGTAAAGTGGATGATATCAAAGGTGCCCAAGGTGGGATATCTGCAGATGCAGGAAAGCGGCAACTGGATTATTTGTGATACGGTTGCCAGAGAAGCGGAGTGGGAGCTGTCGGCACAGATTCCTTACGATTATGCAAATCAGGGCAGATACCGGATTGTATATATTGAGGCGGACGGAAGAAGCCAGTACAGCGACGAGTTTACCGTGAGCTGGAAAGCTAATCCGGGGACGTCGAGTTCGGAGAGTGAATCGGAGGATATGCTGCGAAATGTGGAATCCGCAGGCGAGGTACCGCGGGCAGTAGAGATGGAAGAGACCCAAAGCACAGTGCTGCAGGACGTTGCAAAGGGTGACGAAATATAGGATGGGATGGAACGGAACATGAAGATTTTTGTGACGGGTGTGAACGGACAGCTGGGACATGATGTAATGAATGAGCTTGCAAAGCGGGGAATGGAAGGTGTTGGTTCCGATATTGCGCCGCAGTACGGCGGTGCTCAGGACAAAACTCCGGTTTGTACCATGCCCTATCAGCAGCTTGATATTACGGATGAGAATGCCGTGGAGGCGGTGTTGCGCCGGGTGAAGCCGGATGCGGTAATTCACTGTGCGGCATGGACGGCCGTGGACCTGGCAGAGGATGAGGATAAGGTGGCTCTGGTAGAAGCTGTAAATGCCACGGGGCCAAAGTATATTGCGCGGGTCTGCAAGGAACTTGACTGTCCCATGATGCAGATTAGTACCGATTACGTGTTTGACGGGCGGGGAACGGAACCCTGGGAGCCGGACTGTCGTGACTATAATCCCATAAGCGTGTACGGTCGGACAAAGCTTGCGGGCGAGCTCGCTGTGTCAGGATTGTTGGAAAAGTTTTTTATCGTCAGGATTGCATGGGTGTTTGGTAAGAACGGAAAGAATTTTATCCGTACCATGCTGAAGCTGGGGGAAACTCACGAAACGCTTCGAGTTGTAAATGACCAGATCGGAACTCCTACCTATACTTATGATTTGGCGAGATTGCTGGTGGATATGATTCAGACGGATGCGTACGGCTACTATCATGCTACCAACGAGGGCGGCTATATTTCCTGGTATGACTTCGCCTGCGCCATCTTTGAAGAGACTGGAATGAATACGAAGGTGCTTCCCGTATCTACGGAGGAATACGGTGTATCCAAAGCGGCACGGCCCTTCAACAGCCGTCTGGATAAGAGCAAGCTGCAGGAGAAAGGCTTTGAACCGTTGCCCCACTGGAGGGACGCTTTAAAACGGTATCTGGAGGTACTGAAGGAAGAACAATAAAACATCCGAAAAAACCATGAAAAAACCGTAAAAAAATAATTGACAATGCATCCGCAAGCGGCTATACTAATATAGCATGCGCGCGGATGCTTTTATTTTGTGTGCTGCAAAAATCATATTTCAGAAAGAGGTGAAACAGAATGCCGACATTTAACCAGTTAGTAAGAAAGGGACGTCAGACAACTGCAAAGAAGTCTACTGCACCTGCACTGCAGAAGGGTTACAACTCTCTTCATAAGAAGGCGACCGATGTATCCGCTCCTCAGAAGCGTGGTGTATGTACTGCCGTTAAGACAACCACTCCTAAGAAGCCTAACTCTGCATTGAGAAAGATCGCCAGAGTACGTCTTTCCAACGGAATCGAAGTTACAAGCTACATTCCCGGAGAAGGTCACAATCTGCAGGAGCATAGTGTTGTATTGATCCGTGGCGGTAGAGTAAAGGACCTGCCCGGTACCAGATACCACATTATCCGTGGTACTCTCGATACAGCAGGTGTTGCTAACAGAAAGCAGGCTCGTTCCAAGTACGGCGCAAAGAGACCTAAGGATGCTAAGAAGTAATCAAGGATACTGAAAAGTAATCGAAGATGCAAAAAGCAATTTAGGTAATGCGTTCAATGAAGACCGAAAGGTTTTCAAGGCGTTTGGAAACGCCGTAGTACCACAAAAACGAAACTAAGAAAAGTGTTGGAATTCTGTCTTACAGATATAACAGCGCGAACACTTGGGGAAACACATGTGAGTACCGATGAATTAACGTGACAAAATTAGTTAAGGAGGGAAGAAACGTGCCGCGTAAAGGACATATTCAGAAAAGAGACGTATTAGCAGATCCTTTATACAACAACAAGGTAGTGACCAAGCTTATCAACAACATCATGTTGGATGGTAAGAAGGGCGTTGCTCAGAAGATTGTATATGGTGCATTTGCAAAAGTAGAAGAGAAATCCGGTAAGCCCGCTCTGGAAGTATTCGAGGAGGCTATGAATAACATCATGCCCGTTCTGGAGGTTAAGGCTAGACGTATCGGTGGTGCTACCTATCAGGTGCCCATCGAGGTTAGAGCTGACAGACGTCAGGCTCTGGGCCTTCGTTGGTTGACCATGTTCTCTCGTAAGAGAAGCGAGAAGACCATGGAAGACAGATTGGCAAATGAGATTCTTGATGCAGCAAACAATACCGGTTCTGCTGTAAAGAGAAAAGAAGATATGCACAAGATGGCAGAGGCAAACAAGGCGTTTGCACATTACAGATTCTAATAGGAAGTCGGAGGCCAAGCGCTCTTAGGAGACAACACTTAGCTACAACTCCTTGGCTCACAGAACGACATGGCTACGATCCGACTTGTCCCCATTACCATCTGTAATGAGCAAATGCCTTGTTGGCCTCTGCCATCTTGTGCATGTCTTCTTTTC
>JAZQCX010000120.1:0-2796 GCA_045546495.1 Acetatifactor sp.
CGACGGCAGGCTGGTGTATCGGGAGACCATCGCGAAGCCGGTAATCGGAATCGGACATTTTGAGCCGCTTCGGCATTATGCGGAGGTACAGCTTTTATTGGAGCCGGGAGAGCCGGGCAGCGGAATGCAGTTTGCTGTTGACTGTAGTACGGATGAATTGGATAAAAACTGGCAGAGACTGATTATGACCCATCTGGAGGAAAAGAGTCATTTAGGGGTGCTGACAGGCTCGGCGGTGACGGATATGAAGGTTACTCTGTTGAGAGGAAGAGCCCATACAAAGCATACGGAGGGCGGCGACTTCAGACAGGCCACTTACCGGGCAATACGCCAGGGACTGATGCAGACAGAGAGTATTCTGCTGGAACCCATATTCAGCTTTACGTTGGAGGTACCCACGGAACAGGTGGGGCGCGCCATGGCGGATATCCAGCGGATGCACGGCAGGTTTGAAGGGCCTGTGACGGAAGGGGAAACCAGTATTCTGACAGGTACGGGACCCGTGGCGTGTATGCAGGATTACCAGCGGGAGGTAAGTGCCTATACCCGCGGTATGGGGCGTTTTACCTGCTCTTTAAAGGGGTATGAGCCCTGTCACAACCCGGAAGAGGTTATAGAGCAAATGGGCTACGACCCGGAACGGGATTTGGAAAATCCGTCATCTTCCGTTTTTTGTGCCCACGGCTCCGGTTTTGTGGTAGAATGGAATCAGGTACCGGAATATGCGCATCTGGAAGTGGATGAGAAGCGGCTGGTTGAGAATGTGGCGGGCTGGAAAGAATTGTATGCCCGGGAAGGTGACGGCGCAGGTGCAGGAGCGTATTCGGCAGGAGCGTATCAGGGGAGAGGTGCGGCGGGAGAGCACGGAGAAAGCCAGACGGGCAGCGGTGCCGACCGTTACATTACCCAGGAAGAAATTGAAAAGATTTTTAGAGAAACTTACAAAAAGAGTGCAAAAGAGGATTATGAGCCCTATCGCTTCCACGGAAAGAATCTGGGCAGCGGCGGCGCGGTAATCCACGGTACGGGGGAGGATGCCGAGTCGGGTGCGGCAGGCAATCTGGATGCCGGTAGAGACAATGCTGCATCGGATAGGCGGGATGGAATGAACCGGGGAGACAGAGCGGCAGGTAACATGAGTGCGAAAACGCCCCGCAAGGAGGAATACCTTCTGGTAGACGGTTATAACATCATCTTTGCATGGGAGGATTTGCGGGAACTTGCAGCGATAAATATTGACAGTGCAAGGGATAAGCTGATGGATATCTGCTGTAATTATCAGGGATATCGGGGCTGTACGCTGATTTTGGTATTTGATGCCTATAAGGTGAAGGGTAATCCCGGCTCCGTACAGAAATATCATAACATTTACGTGGTATACACCAAGGAGGCGGAAACCGCCGACCAATATATCGAGAAAACGGTTCATAAGATTGCAAAAAAGCACCATGTGACGGTGGCAACCTCCGACGGACTGGAGCAGATGATTATCTGGGGCGACGGCGCGGTGCGCATGTCCGCAAGAGGCTTTCGGGAAGCGGTGGAAGCGGCCTCTGCACAGCTGCGGGAGCAATATCTGCCCACCGGAAAGCAAGGAATCAATAGAATAAAAATATAAGCCATGCTACAGTGAAAAATATGGAGGTAAGTGTATCATGGGCGAGAATAAATGGACACAGCTTTGGCTGGACTATAGCAGGAGAAAGGATGCAGGAAACAGTGCGCTTTTGGGAACAGTATGCCTGCAGGATTTTGTTGGGGAACGGGAAATCGTAAAGAATGCGCTGGCGGAATTGCAGCGGGGTATCCGTGGGATGCTGGGAATTGTGCCGGTGCAGACAGCGGAAGCCGAAAAGGGTCTGATACTGAGAAGGAACGGCGCGCTGAAGAAAGAAAGCTGGCATATTTCCCAAAAGGGCAGCAGCCTTACGCTGGAGGCAGCAGATGAAAACGGACTGCTTTACGGCGTGTTTGCCCTGCTGCGGGAGGTTGCCACGGAGCAGCCGCTTGCGGGCAAGGAAAAGTCGGAAGCACCGGACAATCCCTTGAGAATGTATAATCATTGGGACAATATGGACGGCTCCATTGAACGGGGCTATTCGGGAGAATCCTTTTTCTTTGTAAACAACGAAGTGGTTGTGGATGAGCGGGTTACGGACTATGCAAGGTTTGTGGCAAGCATCGGTATCAACGGTGTAGTCATCAACAATGTAAATGTAAAGGATGCGGCTACGTGGCTGATTACGGACAGGTACTTTGATAAGGTGAGGAAGCTTTCTGAGGTGTTTGCTGGCTACGGTATCCGGCTTTATTTAAGCCTGAACTACGCAGCGCCTATGGAACTTGGAGGCCCGGACAGTGCAGATCCCCTTGACGAGCGGGTAAGAGCCTGGTGGAAAGATAAATTTGCGGAGGTTTACAGTAAGGTACCGCTGCTTGGCGGATTCCTCGTAAAGGCGGATTCCGAGGGACGTCCCGGTCCCTTTACCTACGGCAGAACCCAGGCGGACGGAGCAAACATGCTGGCAGATTTGATACGTCCCCACGGCGGAATTATCATCTGGCGCTGCTTTGTTTACAACTGTACCCAGGACTGGCGGGATTATAAGACGGACAGAGCGAGGGCAGGGTACGATAATTTTATTGTCATGGACGGAGATTACCATGAGAATGTGATTTTGCAGATTAAGAACGGTCCCATGGACTTTCAGGTGCGTGAACCTGTTTCCCCGCTTCTGGGCGGCTTAAAGAAGACAAACCAGATGCTGGAGGTGCAGGTGGCACAGGAGTACACGG
>JAZQCX010000121.1:0-4801 GCA_045546495.1 Acetatifactor sp.
TTGTGTGGCAAACAAGCAGGAAATCCGTGCCATCGTTACCGCCGCTTCCCTGCAAGTTCACCATATTTTTATGCAACATGGGAATTTGCAACCGAACGGTTCAGACAGTCCCAGAATTGTGATTTTATGGTAGCAGAAACCACGAGTACTGTCAACGGATTTTGGTCGGTTTTTGCAGGCTTGTAACTGCGGGACGGCGGGGATGGTCTGGGAACGATAGCCGAAGCATTCCTTATTTTACTTATAGGGCGGTCTGCAGACAGGGTGGTGCGAACAGGACGTTCGCGCCAGCGCGAGCGGAGCCACGGAAGGCGACTCTCGCGCGACCCGTGACTTACATTTCTCTTCTCCGGGCTGTTAGGTAAAATGGAATGCGCAGGCGTGTTTCCAGACCATCCCCGCCGCCCCGCAGTTATAAGCCTACAAAAACACCGCGGTTACAAAAATCCGCGGTGTTTCTCTCATACTATCATTTACTTGGCAAGCAACATCATAATCTCGTTGCTTCTTGCCACAAATCTTGTCATATCCTCAGGAGCCAGTGGGGAATGCTGCAACTTAGCAAGGTCGTAAAGCTGCTCACAAATCATCTGCACGTTTTCGCCGTCCTTATGCTCCGTTACATACTGCACCAGAGGATGGTTTGCATTCAGAAGCAATGTTTCTCCCTCGCCTCCGAAGCCGGGCATATTCATACCGGGCATAGAGTACATCTTCATCATGTCCTGCATACGTCTGCTTTCCTCGGAAAGGGTAATCATGGAAGAAATCTTCTTGTTCTTCAGCTTCTCTACCTTCACCGTAATGCTTTCTCTCTTCAGTGCCTTCTTCATCAGCTCGGCAATTTCCTTTGCCTGCGCTTCAAATTCCTCCTGCGCCTTCTTGGAAGTTTTACTCTTAAAGGCATCCGTTACGTCCGCATCGATTCTCTGGAACTTCACACCCTCGTTCTTTGCCTCTAACTGGGATACGAAAGGCTGGTCGATGTTATGCGTCAAAATCACCGCATCCATCTTCGCCGCACGGAACATATTGATATACTGGCTCTGCTGCTGTTCATCCGTCACATAGTAAATAATTTTTTCCTTCTTTTCGGATTCCTCTTCCGACTCGTCACTGACGATTTCAGCCTCTACCTTCTCACCGTTTTCATCCACGGCTGTTTCCTCATCCACATCCGTAGGCTTTACCTCCAGGCATTCCGGCAAAGTCAAATACTTTCCGTCCAGATTCTTAAACAGAATGTAGTCATTCATCTTCTCACAGAACTTATCGTCTCTCAGGCAGCCGTACTTGATAAAGGGGCTGATATCATCCCAATACTTATCGTACTCCTCCTTCTCGGTCTTACACATGCCGGAAAGCTTATCTGCTACCTTCTTGGTAATATATTCGGAAATCTTCTTTACAAAACCATCATTCTGCAGAGCACTTCTGGATACATTCAGAGGTAAATCAGGACAGTCAATCACGCCCTTTAACAAAAGCAGAAACTCCGGAATGACCTCCTTGATGTTATCCGCAATGAACACCTGATTGTTGTACAGCTTAATGGTTCCCTCAATGGATTCATATTCCATGTTAATCTTGGGGAAATACAAAATACCCTTTAAGTTAAAGGGATAATCCATATTCAAATGAATCCAGAAAAGAGGCTCCTTATAATCCTGGAATACCTTACGGTAGAACTCCTGATACTCCTCCTTGGTACAGTCATTGGGATGCTTTGCCCAAAGAGGCGTGGTTTCATTCAAAAGCTCAGGGCGCTTACGAATTTTCAGTTTCTCCTCGCCTTCTGTAGTTCCGTCTTCCTTCACCGTAGGATGAATTTCTTCCAAAACCACATCCGTTTCCAGCTTTTCATCCGCCTTAATTGTCTGGGTCTCCTCGGTCTTTTCCTTGGACAGATAAATCTCCGTAGGCATGAAGGAACAGTATTTCTTAATTACCTCTCTGGCCTTATACTCGTTACAGAATTCAAGGCAATCCTCGTTTAAAAACAGAGTGATGGTAGTTCCTACCTCCGCCTTGTCACCGTCCTCCATGGTAAATTCCGTTCCGCCGTCACACTCCCAATGTACTGCAGTGGCACCCGGGCGGTAAGACAGGGTATCGATGTGTACCTCATCTGCTACCATAAACGCAGAGTAGAATCCCAGACCAAAGTGACCGATAATCTGGTCCGCGCTACTCTTATCCTTATACTTTTCAATAAAGTCCGTTGCGCCGGAAAAAGCAATCTGGTTAATATATTCTTCCACCTCATCGGCAGTCATACCAAGACCGTTATCCTTAAAGGTCAATGTCTTTTCTTCCGGATTTACCACCACCTCAATTTTGGCGCGATATCCATCCGGCAAAGTATACTCGCCCATCATATCCAGCTTCTTCAGTTTCGTCACCGCATCACAACCGTTTGAAATCAATTCTCTGTAAAAAATGTCATGGTCAGAGTACAACCACTTTTTAATAATCGGAAAAATATTTTCGCTGTTAATCGATAAACTACCACTTTTTGTCGCCATCTTATACATCCCTTTCTTCTATATTCCTGTCTACTTTCGGTGTATCCTTTCTGCGTTGACACACCTTTGTCATTCACTAAAACTTAGTTTAAAACTGCCCTCCGCAAAAGTCAATACAAAATTAGCACTCATTTGTCATGAGTGCTAATAATTCCCCTAAAATGCCGTAATACAGGGCATTTCCCGATTTCTAAAATTTTTCTAAACCAAGAAACTTTCTACCTTTACTGTCCAAAATATTTATGGTAGCTCTCGAAGAAGCCTGTGGTCGTTACCTCTTCATCATGAATCAGGGAAACCTCCTCCCAGACCTCCTCATTTAACTGTCTCACCAGAGTTGCCACAAATGCATCATACTCCTGCCCGAATATCTCACGACGCCGCTCATCCACAATCTCCAGCTTGTTCAAATCCGTCTGTTCCCTATCAAAGGTACTGAGACACTTAATAATATGGTATCCCGCATCCGTTTCAAACACCTCACTGATTTCACCGGTCTCCAACCGAAATGCGGTTTCCTCAAATACAATATCCATATCTCCCTTACCGAAGGAATAGGTAATGTTTGTATCATCGCTGTACTTGGATGCAAGTTCTACAAAATCCTGCTCTCCCGTAATCGCCTGCTCCCTGATGGAAGACGCTTTTTCGTAAACGGATTCCTTTAAATCATCGTTATAGACTGCTCTGTTTCCGGCTCCGTCCAGTACATAAGTCCGCAGCAAAATATGCTGTACGGTAATGGTTCTCGCCTCATCATCGCTGATTTCGGGATTCACGTCCCGAATAATAAACGCATACACCTTATCCGCCAGCGCATACTCCCGGTACATCTGCACCACAAGTTCTTTCGTAATCCCCAGCAGCTCTTTTTCTTTTTCTCCCAGGGAGCCGAAATACTCTTCTGCCGCCTTCTGTACCTGCTCTTCTTCCGTTTCATCCAGTTCCACTTCCTTTTCTTCCGCAAGCAGATACATGGTTTTAATCTGGGCTATTTTCGCAAGCACCGTTTCCTTTACATTATCTTCCAGGGTGGCACCCTCCAAAGATACCTCCCAGACCTTTGCACCGTACACGCTCTCATACTGATTCTGGGTTGTCGTAAGGTATACCATCAGTTCCGGTACAACGCAGCTGACGTCCTCGATTCGGAAAACCTCGTCCTTCTCAAAACCCGTGGTAAAAACCACCTTCTTTCCGATTCCGCCCGTGCTGCACCGAACCACAAACACCACTATCAGCAAAAGCACCAGTCCGATTATCGCTATTCTGATTTTGTTTTTCGTTCTGTTGTTCTCCATCTTCTCTCCACAAACAGCCCGACTTCGCTGTCCTTATCAGGATGTTTTTCCTAAAATCCTGCTGCCGCTTCCCGTTTTTTCCACCACAAGCTGATTTTCAATACGCTCACGCAGCTGGGGCACATGGGAAATAATTCCGATCATACGCCTTTTTTCCACCAGCCCCATAAGGGTTTCGCAGGCCTGACCCAGACTTTCCTCATCCAGCGCTCCGAAGCCTTCGTCCACAAACAGGGTATCCACACGAATTCCCCCATTCATTGACTGTATCACATCACTCATGCCAAGCGCAAGTGCCAAAGATGCCTTGAAGGATTCCCCGCCGGACAAGGTTCGGACGGAACGATGTTTTCCCGTATAATAATCCAACACCTGTATTTCCAGATTATCCTTTACCCTGCCGTCACCCACCTGAGGGACGCGGGACATTTCATAGCGCCCTCCCGTCATTTTGGAAAATCTCAGGTTTGCAGCGTGCAGAATCTCTTCAAAATATCCTGCCAGAACATACTGTTCGAACACAAGCCTTGCCTTATTGTTACCGCCCGCAAGATTTTCCAAATCCTTCACATAGCCGTACTGTTCCTTTTGGACTTCCATAAGCTCCAGCTTATCACGCATCAGTTTACGGGTCTTTTTCACTTCGGACAGATGTCGCTCCCACAGCTTCTGTTGCTTTAACGCGCCGTCCTTTTTCGCACGGACAGCCGCCAGCACTTCCTTTTCCTCTGTCAAATCTACGGGCTCTCTGCTTTTTATATTTTCCTGCAAATGACGGCATAATTCCTCTGTAGCTGCCTTTTTTGCCTTATAATTTTCGATTTCTTTTGCAAGCCGGGTCCTCTCTGCGCCCGGCAGCTTTGCCCCACGATACCCTTCCGCATCCGCAAAGCCGTATTCCTTTAAAGTTTTCTCGAACTCCCTTTTTGCCGCCTGAGCCTCAATCTCCAGTTCCTGCCTATTTTCTTCCAGCCG
>JAZQCX010000122.1:0-31143 GCA_045546495.1 Acetatifactor sp.
GGAAATTACATATCCACATTTAAAGGCATCTACGGAGACGCAGAAGGTACAGCGGGCGGCAGAGGTGTTTGAGGGGCTGACCCGCTCTTTTTTCATTGCGGCACCATTGCTGCAAAATATTCCTGACTTGGAGATTTGTGGATTTCCGATGGCGGAATATTATAAAAAACAGGTGTTATATGTTTGCGCAAAAGGACATCCGCTCTATGTGGGAACCTATGCAGAGCAGCAGGAGATTACGGGATATGAAAATCCTTTTCGCACATTTCAGCAGACGGTGGAAACCTGTGCACTTGTGATTTGCCTCTGGATTAGCAAGGAACAGATATGGGATACCTATACGAAGGAGGAACGGGATACCATTGCAGCCCTGCTCGCATCCTATGCCCATGAAAATACAGTGCCTCAAAACTGGCGTCTTTTTAATATGCTCAATATGGCTTTTTTAAATAATGCCGGTTATTCGATTGAGAAAGACGTGATGCGTGATCATGCCCAGGCGATTCTGAATTACTATGCGGGAGACGGATGGTATCGGGATGGTCATTCCTTCGACTATTATTCCTGTTGGGCTTTTAACATGTACGCGCCTATTTGGAATGTCTGGTATGGCTATGAGAATGAGCCTTATCTGGCGAAGCAGTTTGAGGAGCATTCCAACCGCTTGATGGAAACCTATGGAGACTTCTTTGACAGAGATGGCTGGACTAATATGTGGGGACGCAGCGGAATCTATCGGAATGCAGCGACTGCGGCCTTTGACGGAAACATGCTTCTTAGGGAAAGCAAGGGAAATCCGGGAAGAGCGAGAAGAATCGCTTCCGGTTCACTGATGCAGTTTCTGGGGCGGGAGGACTTTTTGCAGAACGGAATTCCCACCTTGGGATTTTATAGACAGTTTTCACCGCTTGTGCAGGCATATTCCTGTGCGGAATCGCCTTTTTGGCTGGGAAAAGCCTTTCTTTGTCTGCATTTGCCGGAGAATCATCCTTTCTGGACGGAAAAGGAAAATAACGGTACTTGGGAGGAACTTGCACCAAAGCAGGTAAAGGTAACGACCTTGGATGGTCCGGCGCTTTGCTTTTCCAATCATGAGGCCAACGGTGAAACCGTTCTGCGTACCGGAAAGGTAAATAAATGTCCCGGCGATGCTAACGGTATCTGGAATTATGGAAAGTTAAATTATAATTCAAAATTCCCCTGGGAAGCCACGCCGGTGCAAAGAAGCAGTGAAAAGCAAGAACATGCGGCGGTAGAATCCCAGCAGTATGTGATACAAGATAAAACAACGGGTGCAATATTAAATGGAAATTTAATGTTGTGGCATGGAGAGCGGGATAACGTACTGTATCGCAGACAGTTTTTCGATTATAAGCAGAACACCCAGATGCACTGGACCCAGGCAGTTAATCTGGCGGATTTTACCGTACCCTACGGAATTTTGCGTGTGGATAAACTGCGTTTACACAGATGCCCCGTAAGCATAACCTTGGGTTCCTACGGTTTTCCCGACAACGGTACTGAGGTTGCGGAAAAGACCTGTGGCAACGCAAGAGCAATGATATTAAAGGGCACGGATGCGCTTGGAAATGAAAAGCAGATGGCAATGACGATATATGACGGATGGAAGGATTTGAAGCTGATATACAGCATCGGAACCAATCCCGATTCTGAGAAGTCTATTGTTGTTTATGCGGAAACGAAGAGAGAGAAGCAGTACGGCTACGAGCCGTATATATTGATTTCACAGGTAATTACAAAGGGAAGTCACGAGCCCTTTACAGAGGAAGAATTATTCCCCATTGAATCGGTTGCTTATACCGACCCGGAAGGCTGCGGCGGCTATGGTCCCGTTACCGTAAGACTAAAGGACGGAACGGTAAGAACTGTGGAATTTGAAGGAATGGAAGGGAAATTGATGTTGTAAAAATACTCCGCAGGGAGAGGAAGCTTCGTATGTGGGGAAGCGGTTGCGACAGCAACCGCACCCGGTGTGCGAGTCCGCCCTGCGGATTTGTTTTGATTGAGATAGGGTGCCAAAACGGATAGGAATCATGGAATTAACGATTTTATCTGCCGGAAGAAGTATTAAAATCGATAATTCAACTGGAATCCGTTGCTCCGTCAAACTGAAAGTTTCAAGCGATTTGTTAAAATAAAATAATCTATCTCATATATCTTTTTTGTATAAGAACAAACCATATAGCAGATACAACTATAACTACTAAAAGTATTACCAATGCATAGACTATTGCCATACTGCTTTTTGTTAAGAAAGCTACTACACCACATGTACACAATCCTATGCTTATAAAAAGGGACATTTTACCTAATTGTTTACCATACCCGACTTTATCTTCTGTGGTATCAAAGACTTTTCCGTGCATAGTTGAAACATTTCCTCTTAATAAAGATACGGCAACCATGAGTATAACAAACGAGACGAAACACATCATAATACTAAAACCAATCATATAAACACCTCCACCAAATTCAAATTCGTCTCTCAGCTAAACACACTGGATTACTGAAATATTCCGGTTCTCTGGCTATTCAAATAACATGTCATCAAAATTATGTAACATCCAATCAGTCATTTTCTTATTTATTTCGTAAAGTTCTCCATACTTCTCTTGTTCAGAAAACCACGCTGTTGATATAAGCTGATTTGTAATAACAACATACGGAATTGCTTTCCACTCATTATCTGAAAGTTTTACAACTTCATCATATCCATACATTATATTTTTATATATCATAGTCCATTGATTCAACTTATCTGTATTATCAGCCTCAAAACTTTCAGATAATATTGCTGTAGCTGCATAGCATGGGTCAAAAATTCTAATATTTCTTTCACTAAGGTCAAAATCAAGAACCCCCCAACTGTCACCACATAAAATAATATTCCCCGGATTTGGATCTCGATGAATAATTTGTTGTGGTAATGATTCATATATCTCTCCTAATTCCTTTTCGTACATTTCTACGAAACTCTTAGGCAAATCCATTTTTTCTGCCAAAGCTGGAATAGCCCACTCTTTTGCACTTTTAAATATATTAGCTTGATTTGTAATTACATTTACCTTGGAAAGTGCTACACTCAACTGACCTACAATTTCGCCGACAAATCGTGCTTTCGACATATAATCCTCAAAATACATCGTACTTGCTTTTAATTGTTTTCCTTCCAATCGCTTGGTAACATAAAAATACAATTCCTCGCTTGCAACCACGAACTTATCGTCTACCGTTTTGATAGGTGTAGCAGTTGATAAACCTACACTTTCAATTATTTGTGATAATGAAATATGTTTCCCTACATTACCTAGATTAGGCGAAAATTTGATAATATAGTTGTCTCCTACATAACATGCTGACTCACTTACATTACCTGTTTCAGCACATACAACATCAGTCAGCTTTTCATTCTCCAATCCCCAATTCTGTAAAACTTCTTTTATTTTTTTGTGTGTTACCATTATGTGTTCCTCCTTGAATAGATTAATTCTGTACGGTTTCTTTTTCTTGCTAATATTAAGGAATTCTGTCGGCGTATATCCGAATTCGCGAATAAAGGCTTTATAAAATCCTGCCTGTGTTTCAAATCCATAATCTAATGCCACTGCTACCATTTTCTCTCCACAATGCATGTCGTACAGTGCATTAAGCAACCTTCTCCTTGTTATGTATTGCATAACAGGCAAACCAACTGCACTTTGAAACAGCCGATAGTAGTGAAACATTGAAAATCCAGCCATCTCACTTAATTCCTTCGCCGTGATATCGGTTTTTAAATTATCCTCAATATAATCAATGGATTTTTGTATAATTGTCAGATTCAATCAAACACCCTCTTTCAAATGTTTTGTAGCTACACATATAAGATATCACATGAATTATACTAAAACTTTTCCTGCCTTGCTATAATCGCACAAAAAAGGACGGCACATTTTGCCATCCTTTGACTTATACTTCTTTCAAAAACACTCTTTGAACCTTTCTGTTTGTATTTTCATAATTATAATAGACATGTAAGCATATGAATTGCTCATATAGCGAAACACTCGCTAACTGAAATTTATCTCTTCATTTCATTCTCTCTAATCTTTAAAATTATATCTAAATACGGCATAATATCCTTTACAGAGTGTCCCATCTTTTCCAAGTATTTGCCTTGGATTTTATTATCATAACTTAGCAAAAAATATGTTCTTGCAACATCATACAACTCCGTGCCCTTGCATACATTCATCATGTCAATAAGCACTACTTTGTTATTCTCATCAAGCATCACATTTTCCAGATGAAAATCACCATGAATAAAACAATTACCATCAGCTAATGCGTTGATTTTAGCAATTGTTTCTTCATCCGTTGCAAACCTTTTCAAGAAGTCTTTATAAGAGATAGCATCATCTATACTGTATTGCATTAACTGTTTATGAAAATCAACAAACTTGTCCATCCACGCATCATATGCTGCTTCGCTTGGAACAGAAAATTTAGCAGAAAGTACTTCTCCAACAATCTGGTCATAAATAATGCCTTGTCGTTCGCCTTCCATGGTAAACCTATGAGCCTTTGGCGTTCTTATTCCTAATTCCCATGCCATAGTTGCATTATGAAACTCATGCTCAATATAATCCGTTGGGTATTGGGGATAAAACAATTTGCATATCAGATTATCTCCATACTCATATATTTCTGCAGTATTTCCTTTCGCTATCAATTTCATATTTTAGTTCACCGCCAACTTAAAATTTTCGTATGTAACGCAGTCTTTCTGCCGGAAATGTGATTCCACAGCCGAGTTCATTATTGGTTCCGGTATTCCAACAATTTTTCGTCAATCGGAGTATATGCCGCATCTGCTAACATATCAAACCTCCTGAACTACGAAACCACAAATCGTACCGTAGCAGGCTCGGGAATCACGCCGTCATCCGCTACAAAGATAAGGTCATGGACACCGACTTGCTCCGGGGCAGGAGTCCAGCGGAAGGTACCGCTTGCTACATCGAAGGCGGCTCCCTTGGGCAGATTTTGACAGGACAAAGTCACCGTTACATTAGCGCCCTTAACGCTGTGATTGCGCCGCTTTGCGGCTTCGTTGTAGATTACGCCGCTGTCTGCCACATCTGAGATATCCGTTGCGGGGTTGCGCACCTGTAAAGTTAGGCTGAAAGCTTCTCCGACGGTAAGAGCAACCGGTGCAACAGGGCGGATAAAGGGACGATATACCGTAAGCGGCAGCGGATATTCGTTTGTATCCACCGCAAAACGGTAGCCGGTTTCCGTACAGGGAACCGTAGGATACGGGTATAAGCTGTCGGAGGGGGTACCCGGTGCGGGGGCATTGATTTCTATGTGCATCAGGACGGTGTCGGAGACAGATGACGTAGCGTCCTGCGTCTTTACCCCGTGAACCTGTAAATTTTCCACTGTTGTGGTAAAGTAAGGCTGCTCCGGCACATTTTCCGCATGAGTGTGCCGCCTGTAATGGTCGGTAACAGTGACAATGGGAGCTACACCTGCCACACAGTCTGCGGTCAGATTCTCGAGGGAAACCGTTTTTACATCATCCAGTACACATACATGCCGCTCATCCGGCACTTTACAGCTTATCTCAATGTTTTTTAGCACTAGGTCATCCACATGCTTGGCAAAGATTCCGTAGGCAGGCAGGATGCCCCAGTTGCTGGGCTCGGGGTAAACATCCGGCAGCTCCGGTACGTTGTAGGGATTGTTACGCCAGAGTCCCGAATCCTTATCCCAATCCGCACGGGGCAGGAGTCCTTCGTTCTTTAGGAAGAAGGTATTTACCAGCCAGGGGAGATTCTGCACATGCTCCTTTGCGTGGAATTGTGAAAATTTCCACTCCGTGTTTAACTGACGCTGTTCGGTTGCATGTTCTAAGTTTAAGCCGCCGCGATATTCTACCTGAATATTCTCCAGTACAATGTTCTTCAGATGAGAGTCAGTAAGTCCCATTAACAGAATAGGATAGCGGGGGTCAGCGTTGGTAATTTTTACATTGCGGATGCATACGTTGGCAACCGTTGCCATTTCTGCTGCACCGATGGCGTTGGCATACAAGGGTAAATCCGCAGGGGAAATTTCCTTGGTAAAATCCGTTTCATAGGAGCGGCTGTTTTCATTCCAGACTTTCGCGTAGAAACGACCGTCCTGCTCCGTATAGTTTACTGGGTTGCAGACAACAGGATTTTCCCCGTCCACAATTTCAAAAAAGGAGTAACCGTCCGCGGTGACGGTTTTTGTACGGTTATATTGGGAGGAATACCGCTTTGCAGGGTAACAGTGGTATTCCGGACGGTTAGGAAGAACCCAACCGGCGTTGCTTAGACGAACGTCTGAGGCGGCAGGATACTCCGCTTTACTGCTCGAACCGGTAACAGGGAACCTTGCGCGTTCTCCTGCGCGAATAAATATGGGAGAGCTGGAAACATTATCCAGTTCGCAGTCCTCAAAGATTACGTCGGTCAGGGATGAACAGTCCGTAGCCTCCATACAAAAGCCTCTGGAGCGGTCAAACTTTACCCGACGGATGGTAACCTGATGATATCCGCAGGTGGCTTCCGTTCCGAATTTCACCCGTCCGGTGGGACCACACCGGTCTGCGGCAATCAGCTTGTCGCGGGTATATTCGCCTGCATAAACGCTTCCTGCATCGTAGCCGCTGACGATGCAATCCTCAATCAGTACATTTTCCAGAGGCATATAAATTCCCGCGCCAAAAGACGCCTTTAAACAGAGTCCGTCATCTGTCAGGGAATTACAGGTGGTGCGCAGGACGGTAACATCCTTGCAGCAATCAATGTCAAAGGCATCCCGGGTGGTGTCTATCAGAATACTATCTACATACAGGTTTTCGCAGCCCTCGGTGATGATGGCAAAATGACCGCCGATGGTAACGGAAAAGTCCTGAAATACGATATTTTTACAGCGAACCAAGGCAAGCCCTTTATTGCCGAACCAGTTGCCCTTGTGACCGCGCTCTTCGCGGTTTGAGGGCTCCTGCGGATCGCCGCCCAGTAACACATATTCCAGAAGCCCGGTTTCCTCATCAAAGCGTCCGCCGGTAAACAAACCTTTACCGTAAATCATGATATTTTCCAGATCCGCGCCATATACGAGGCTGTTGGCAAAGTAAGAATGTCCGTGATCCTGTAAACCCAGATAGGGATTTATTTCTGGTTCTTCATAATTGCCGCCTTCGCCCAGCTGGGTATCGTGAAAGAGAGCGACGTCGGTTTTTGCGGCGGCGACTACAGCTCCCTCCTCCAGCAACAGATTTACATTGCTTTGCAGCAAAATGGTATAGACAAGAAAGGTTCCGGCGGGAACCACAACCGTACCGCCGCCTGCGGCGGCAGCGGCCTCCATAGCCCGGTTAAAGGCCTGGGTATTGACAACAGGAGCTGCCTCTTGGGCAGCTCCGAAATCTGTTATGGGAAAGTAGTTGGTTTTCAAAAGCGTCTCCGGGCGAACGGTGGCGCCGGTAGCTTCTCTGATAGTCGGGATTGACATACTTTCACTCCTTTTATGCATATTTTTCCAAGAAAGCCTGATAAGGGCAGGGAGTACTGTAATAGTAGCCCTGAATGTAATCCGGATTTAATTCTGCAATGCGCAAAAGGTCATCTAAGGTTTCGATTCCTTCCACAACCAGATTCAGGCCGATACTGTGTACCATATGTATAATATGAATCAGTAAAGCAAATTCGTATTCGTTCTCCAACGCCTTCAGCGTAAAAGAGCGGTCCAGCTTTACGATGTCGGGGCGGAGATTTCCGATGTTAATCAGATTGGAGTATCCGGTGCCGAAATCGTCCAGAGCAATGTTTACGCCGATGTTCTTCAGCTTCTTCCAGACATTCTGTACCATCACGCTGTCCTCCAGATGACCGCTTTCCGTTAATTCCACAATGAGACAGGAGGGAGGAAGGTCGGCCTCCTGCAGTGCGGCACAGATATCGTCAAAAAGGGCGGACTTTAAAATCTGTATGTAGGACAGATTAACGGAGACCCTGAAATCAGGGTGCGTCTGTCGAAGGGTTTTGCACATCTCCAAAGCGGTTTTGATAATCCACTTTCCGACGGGAATAATCAGTCCGCTCTCCTCCAGAATAGGAATCAGCTCAAAGGTAGAAACCTTTCTGCCGGAGGGGGTGCGGAATCGCAATAGTGCCTCCGCTGCGTAAAGGAACTCTCCGTTTGTCATCATAATGGGCTGGAAAAACAATTCAAAGCCCTTAAAATTATCAGAAAGAGACTGACGCAGACTGCTGAGAATGTAACGCTTCGTCAGGAAAGCAGAATAGTCGCCCAGCTGGAAAAAGTAAAGCTGGTTCTTTCCGCGGCGTTTTGCCTCGCTTAAAGCAAACTCAGTCAGCTTCATAATTTCATCGTAATTGTATTCGGTAGAAGTATCTACATCATTCAAATCCAGCAGACCGGCAGAAATAGTGTAAACGGCCTTGTAATTTTCCCTTGCCACAATTTCATCTACCAGTGTACGTATTTCATGGTAGAGGAGTCGCATGGAAAGGTAGTCGGCGCCGGAAACATCCAGAATCATAAATTCATCGGAGACCAGACGATAAATAAATTGATCCGGCCCCAGATGACTCTGGATGAGGGTAGCAACCTCGTGCAGAACAAAGTTACCGTACTGCATACCGTGGCGCTCATTTACAATTTTAAAATCATCCAGTCCGATTCGCATAAGCATGGCGTCAGACAGGAGAGGAGAAATACGCGCAAGGTGCTCGCGCAATGAGGATTCTCCCAACAGACCGCTGATATTGTCTGCCTTTTGCTGCCTACCGATTTCGTTGATACAGCCGATCATCAGACTGGGGGTGCCGTCCTCGTTGCGGATTAGGCGTCCTCTGCAGTTAATCCAGATGGGCTGTCCGTCCCGGCCAATCCAGCGATATTCCAAACTGTGTTCGGATTTTTCACCGGAGGTTACCAGCTCCAAATCTTTTTCCAGAACGGAAAAATCTTCCGGATATACAAAACACCGCAGGGTAGCGGTAACATCATGGAAAATGCAGGAGGGAATTTTAAAACGCTCTAAAGCCCGCTCCGTGATACAGTATGAATCATTGGGAATGTCATAGACATACAGATAATCATTCATACAGGGTGCAAATTCGGTAGCAATATTGCGGAATATATCGAAAGAATTTAATTCATTTTTCTTTGGCATTTGAAACATCCTCCCCACTTTGGGCACATATCTCCTTTTAAATTATAGCATTAAAGTGAAAAAATTCAATGAAAAAAGTAGATTTGAAAGAGAAATTATGAGGCGCCTGCATAAATAAACAGAAAAATGACCATTATAGTGATATTACGGAACACAAAACTGGTACTTTTTTCCTAGAGACAAAAACCGGTATACAGAGTACTATCCTAATAGTTTGAGAATCAAATAATTTGAAACCCAAATAAATAGAAGCTCAAACCATTTTATGTAGTTTAAAAAACTACGAAAAGGCTAAGTAAAACAACAAACAAAAAAGGAGAAGAAAACTATGTTGGAAAAGGTAAAAGCAGTTATTGAAGAGAAGTTGAATGCAGATGGAGTAGAAATTACCGAGGCTACCAGCTTCAAGGATGATTTGAACGCAGACTCTCTGGATCTGTTCGAGCTGGTAATGGCTCTTGAGGATGAGTTCGGTATCGAGATTCCTTCCGAGAACCTGGAGCAGCTGGTTACCGTTGGCGATGTTATCGAGTATCTGAAGAACAACGGTATCAACGAGTAAGAGGTTTACCTGCTTAGCGGGTAGAGCGCAGACGAGCCAACGTAGGCGATAAAGCAGCAGAGGCGCTGCTTGGGAAAGGATTGCTATGAAGACAAGAGTGACAGAACTTTTGGGAATTGAATATCCCATTATTCAGGGAGGTATGGCATGGGTTGCAGAGTATAATCTGGCAGCGGCCGTATCGAATGCAGGCGGCATCGGACTGATTGGTGCAGGCGGTGCTCCGGCTGAGTTTGTGCGGGAGCAGATTCGGAAGGCAAAGGAATTAACACAGAAGCCTTTCGGTGTAAACATTATGCTGATGAATCCCGATGCAGACCGCATCGCACAGGTACTGGTGGAGGAAGGCGTAAAGGTAGTAACTACCGGCGCAGGAAATCCCGGTAAGTACATGGCTATGTGGAAGGAAGCCGGAATCAAAGTAATTCCTGTTGTAGCAAGCAGCGCCATGGCTAAAATGATGGAGCGCGCGGGCGCAGATGCGATTGTGGCAGAAGGTATGGAGGCCGGAGGACATATCGGCTCCCTTACCACAATGGCACTTCTGCCCCAGGTGGTAGACGCGGTTTCCATCCCCGTTATCGGTGCCGGCGGCATCGCTGACGGAAGAGGCTTCGCGGCAGCAATGATGCTGGGTGCGGAGGCAGTACAGATGGGTACACGGTTCCTTGTTGCGAAGGAATGTGTGGTACATGAGAATTATAAGGAAAAGGTTCTGAAAGCAAAGGATATTGACTCCGAAGTAACGGGTATGAGTACCGGACATCCGGTTCGCTCCATCCGAAACAAGATGACGAAGGAGTACCTTAGACTGGAAAAAGAGGGCGCAAGCTTCGAGGAACTGGAAAAGCTCGGACTTGGTGCGCTGCGCAGAGCTGTTGTGGAGGGGGATGTGACAAACGGAACCGTCATGGCAGGTCAGATTGCGGGAATGGTAAATAAGGAGCAGACCTGTGCGGAGATGATGCAGGAAATCATGGAGCAGGCTGAAAAGTTACTGAGAGGAAATTGGGTGTAAATATGGGAAAAACAGCGTTTATATTCCCGGGCCAGGGTGCCCAGTATGTGGGAATGGGTAAAGACTTTTATGATACATATGAAACTGCGAGAAAGGTATACGAGTTGGCAAGCGAGGTGACCGGACTGGATGTACAGGAACTCTGCTTTACGGAGAATGACAGGTTGAATATTACCGAGTATGCCCAGATTGCCATGCTGACTACCGAGGTTGCCATCTTAAAGGTAATGCAGGAGCAGGGCTTTCAGGCGGATTGCTGTGCGGGTCTTAGCCTTGGTGAGTACGGTGCATTGGCGGCAGCAGATGTAATGGATTTGGGCGATTTGTTCCGCCTGATTCGCAGCCGTGGTATCTTTATGCAGGAGGCTTATCCCACAGGCGGTGCCATGACGGCAGTTTTGGGATTGGACGCTGAGACCATTGCAGAGGTTTGTGCAAACACAGAAGGGATTGTATCTATCGCGAACGATAACTGTCCCGGACAGATTGTCATTACAGGTGAAGCGGAAGCGGTGAAGAAGGCATCCGAGAAGCTTGCTGAGGCAGGCGCCAAGAGATGTATTCCGTTGAATGTCAGCGGTCCCTTCCATTCCAAGCTTCTTGCAGGCGCAGGGGAGAAGCTGGCAGCAGAACTGGAAAAGGCTACCGTAAAGGAGCCTGCGATTCCTTATTACTGTAACGTAGAGGCAGCACCTGTGACAGACAGCTCAAGAGTAAAGGAGCTGTTGGCAAAGCAGGTAACCGGCACTGTAAGGTGGCGTGAAACAATGAATCTTATGATAGCAGAGGGGGTAGACACCTTTATCGAGATCGGACCCGGTAAGACTCTGACAGGATTTTTGCGGAAAATCAGCCGTGACGTAACGGCAAAGAATGTAGAAACCGTAGAGAACCTGCAGGCGTTGTCCGCAGAGAAGGTGGAACAGTAAATGGCACAGATGGAGAAGAATTTAAACGGTAAGGTTGCACTGGTAACAGGAGCGAGCCGCGGCATCGGAAGAGCAATCGCGCTGATGCTGGCAGGTGAGGGAGCAACCGTGCTGGTGAACTATAACGGCTCAAAGGAAAAAGCGATGGAGGTTGTGGCGCAGATTGAAGCGGCAGGCGGCACGGCAGAAGCAGTTGGCTGCGATGTATCTGATTTCAAAGCGTGCGGAACCATGATTGAGGAGCTTTTGGCAAAGTATGAGCACATTGATATTTTGGTAAATAATGCAGGTATTACAAGAGATAATCTGGTGATGAGGATGAAGGAAGAGGAGTTTGACCAGGTAATTAACATTAACCTGAAGGGTGCTTTCAACACCATCAGACATCTTTCCAAGCAGTTCCTGAAGCAGAAGAGCGGAAAGATTATCAATATCTCTTCCGTATCCGGTGTGGTAGGAAATGCGGGACAGGCAAACTATTCTGCATCCAAGGCAGGCGTTATTGGTCTGACAAAGAGTGTGGCAAGAGAGCTGGCAAGCCGCGGTATCTGTGTAAATGCTGTAGCACCCGGATTTATTGCTACGGATATGACGGAGAAGATGCCCGAAAAGACAAGGGAAGCGGCAGTAGCGGCCGTACCCATGGCGAGAATGGGTCAGCCTGAGGATATTGCAAGTATGGTTACTTTCCTGGCAGGAAGCGGAGCAGATTATATTACCGGTCAGGTATTTTGCGTAGACGGAGGAATGAGTATATGAAAAAGCGAGTGGTTGTAACGGGCTTAGGTGCCGTAACCCCTATCGGTATCGGCGTAGAAGAGTTCTGGAAGGGTGTGAAAGAGGAGAAAATCGGATTTGCGCCCATCACCAGATTCGATGTAACGGATTATAAGTGTAAGATTGCGGCTGAGGTAAAGGATTTCAAGCCGGAAGATTATATGGACAAAAAGGCTGCAAGACGTATGGAGCAGTTCTGCCAGTTCGCAGTGGTAGCGGCAGGCGAGGCAATCGCTGATGCAAAGCTTGATATGGAGAAAGAGGACCCTTACCGCGTGGGATGTTGCGTGGGCAGCGGAATCGGAAGCCTTCAGGCGATGGAGCGTGAGCATGCAAGATTGTTGGAGAAGGGACCTTCCAGAGTGGCACCTCTTCTGGTTCCTCTTATGATTTCCAATATGGCAGCAGGTAATGTGAGCATTGCATACGGCCTGAAAGGAAAGAGTCTGAACGTTGTAACGGCTTGTGCTACAGGTACAAACTCTATCGGTGAGGCGTTCCGTGCAATCCAGTACGGTGAGGCTGATGTGATGGTTGCAGGCGGTACGGAGAGCTCTGTATCCCCTATCGGTATTTCCGGTTTTACCGCGTTGACCGCGTTGTCCGATTGCGATGACCCTACCAGATGCTCTATTCCCTTTGACAAGGACAGAAGCGGCTTTGTAATGGGTGAGGGTGCAGGCGTTGTGATTCTGGAGGAGTTGGAGCATGCAAAGGCTCGTGGTGCTCATATCTATGCAGAGGTGCTTGGCTACGGCTGTTCCTCCGATGCATACCATATCACCTCTCCCGCGGAGGATGGTTCCGGTGCGGCAAAGGCTATGACTAACGCATTGGAGGATGGCAACGTGAAGCCGGAGGAGTTGACCTATATCAACGCACACGGTACCAGTACCCATCACAATGATTTGTTTGAAACAAGAGCAATTAAGCTGGCATTCGGCGAGCATGCAAAGAATTTGAAGATTAACTCTACGAAGTCCATGGTGGGACATCTTCTGGGTGCGGCAGGTGCAATCGAATTTATCACCTGCGTAAAGGAACTGGAGGAAGGCTTCATCCACAGAACTGTGGGCTTACGTGAAACTGAGGAAGAACTGGATTTGAATTACTGTATGGAAAGTTATAAAGAGCAGGTTCCTTATGCTTTGAGCAATTCTCTTGGCTTTGGCGGTCACAATGCCAGCCTGTTAATCGGTAGACCGGAAGGAGTTTAAAAATGGCAGTATATACCGCAAAAGAAATTATGGAGATTATTCCCCACAGATATCCGTTTCTGTTGATTGATACCATCGAGGAACTGGAACCCGGCGTTCGCGCCGTGGGAAAGAAATGCGTCAGCATGAACGAGCCCTTCTTTCAGGGACATTTTCCAGGAAATCCGGTTATGCCCGGTGTGCTGATTATTGAGGCACTGGCACAGGTGGGAGCAGTTGCGATTTTATCCCAGCCTGAGTGGAAGGGCAAGACTGCATATTTTGCAGGAATTGACAAGGCAAAATTCCGCAACAAGGTACTTCCCGGTGATGTGCTTACTTTAGAGATGAGTATCATCAAGGTAAAGGGTCCTGTAGGTGTGGGAAATGCAGTTGCCAAAGTGGACGGTAAGGTTGCAGCTTCGGCGGAGCTGACCTTTGCGATTGGTTAGGAGGCAGTAGAAAATGAATTTATTCAGATGGAAACAGGCAGAGGACCAACCTCAGATTAAGGAGCCTCAGGTAAAGGATACATCGGATGCACAGGTAAAGGAGCCGTATCTGATTAAATGTCCTAAGTGTGGCGAAATGGTTGACCGTGATAAGGTTGTGATAAAAAAATACGCTTGTTATGAGTGCGGCGCATATTTCCGTGTAAAGGTACCCAATCGTATTCGTATGGTGGCGGACCCCCATACCTTCGAGCCCTGGTTTACGGATATGCCTGTGCACAATCCTCTTGGCTATGTGGGCTATGAGGAAAAGCTGGCAGAGATGCGCGAGAAAACAGGTCTGGATGAGGCAGTTACCGTAGGTAAGTGCAAGGTGTTTGGCGAGGAAATCGTGCTGGGTATTTGTGATTCCCGTTTCATGATGGCAAGTATGGGTCAGACGGTGGGTGAGAAGATTACTGCGGCCATTGAGAGAGCAATCGAGCTGAAGCTTCCGGTGTTCTTGTTCTGCTGTTCCGGTGGTGCCAGAATGCAGGAAGGAATCGTTTCCCTGATGCAGATGGCAAAGACCTCCGCAGCGGTTCAGAAGCTGGGGGAGGCAGGTCTGCTGTATTGTACGATTTTAACCGATCCTACTACCGGCGGTGTAACCGCAAGCTTTGCAATGCTGGGTGATGTGATTATGGCAGAGCCCGGTGCGTTGATCGGCTTTGCGGGTCCCCGTGTTATTAAGCAGACCATCGGTCAGGAACTGCCCGATGGCTTCCAGACGGCTGAGTTTTTGGAGGAGCACGGCTTTGTTGACGGCATCGTAAAGCGTGAAAATCTGAAGAAGACCATCTATTTCCTTGTAAAGGCGCATCAGTGTAAGGAGAAGGAGTACGCTTCCTTCGAGCCCAACAAGGAGTTTCAGTTTGTCCTCAACGAGATTCTGAAGGAGAGAACCTATACGGTTCGCCCTAAGAGCGCGTGGGAAAAGGTGAAGACGGTACGTAAAATGGATCGTCCTCAGGCAAACGATTATATGGAGCATATCTTTGACTATTTCGTGGAAGCACACGGAGACAGAGGCTTTAGGGATGACCCTGCTATTTTGGGCGGTATTGCATTTCTGGACGGTCAGCCGGTAACGGTAATTGCCGACCTGAAGGGTAAGGATGTTAAGGATTGCCAGAAGCGTAATTTCGGTATGCCTATGCCGGAGGGCTATCGTAAGGCACTGCGTCTTATGAAGCAGGCGGAGAAGTTTAACCGTCCTATTATCAGTTTTGTGAATACATCCGGTGCTTTCTGCGGTATTGAAGCGGAGGAGCGCGGACAGGGTGAGGCGATTGCAAGAAACTTAAAGGAGATGGCAGCGCTTAAAGTGCCGGTGCTTTGTATCGTAATCGGCGAAGGCGGAAGCGGCGGTGCGCTGGCAACTGCGGTAGGAAACGAGGTGTGGATGCTGGAGAATGCAACCTACTCCATTCTTTCGCCGGAAGGTTTTGCGTCTATTTTGTGGAAGGATTCCGCTAAGGCAAAGGAAGCAAGTGAGGTAATGCACATTACGGCACAGGATTTGAAGATGCTTCATGTAATCGAGAAAATTGTGCCCGAGTTCGGTGGTGCGGATGAAACAACAGCCCCCGCTATCGGTGAGTTTATGAAGGAGCAGATGAAGCTGTTCTTAGAGCGGTATCGCGGTATGAGCGGCGAGGAAATTGCAGCAGAAAGATACGAGAGATTTCGGAGGTTTTAAATAGTATGACGATGAGGATTATTGGCACGGGAAGTGCGTTGCCCGAGAAGAGGGTGTTTAACACTGACCTGGAAAAGATTATGGATACCTCTGATGAGTGGATTAGTGAGAGAACCGGTATCCGAAGCAGATACGTTTCTACCGGGGAAACCGTAGCGGATTTGGCTGAACTGGCATGTCAGCGTGCGTTGGAAAACGCAGGCTATCAGGCAGAGCAGATTGATTTAATTGTAGTGGCAACCTGTACGCCTGAGAAGGCGATTCCTTCCGTAGCCTGCCAGATTCAGAGCAGACTGGGAGCGGATAATGCAACTGCAATGGACTTGAATGCGGCATGTGCAGGCTTTCTTTTCGCGTTAAATACAGTATATGCATATGTGAAAGCAGGAATCTATAAGAACGCGCTGATTGTAGGTGTCGAGGTACTGTCTAAGATTCTGGATTGGAGTGACCGCTCCACCTGTATTCTGTTTGGAGACGGTGCGGGTGCGGTTGTGGTAGAAAAGAGCGAGGAAGGCGGTGTGCTTGGTTTTTCACAGCACTCCGACGGAAAACGCGGCGGTGTGCTGAATTGTGAAAACCGCGCGTTGGAGAATCTTTTTGTATCCATTCCCATGGAGCATCCCTATGTACAGATGGACGGAAGAGAAGTGTTTACGTTTGCGGTGCGCCAGGTTCCCATGGGTATTATGGAGGCACTGGAGATGGCGGGCAAAAAGGTGGAGGACGTGGATTTGTTCGTTCTGCATCAGGCCAACAAGAGAATCATCGAGGGAATTTCCAAGCGTTTAAATGTGCCCTTGGAGAAGTTCCCCATGAACCTTGACCGCGTGGGAAATATGTCTTCGGCAGCGATTCCCACACTGTTGGATGAATTAAACAGACAGGGTGCTTTGAAGAAAGGTATGACTTTGGTGCTGTCCGGATTCGGTGCAGGACTTACTTGGGGCGCATCTGTTCTGGAATGGTAGCCAAACGGAAAAAGATGTGGTATACTGATGTGACGGATGTAACTTGATGATGCAATGTAGAGAGAGGCAGTAGAAATGGCACGGTCGATGAAGCGTTCTCTGAATGAATTGCTGGTGAACCTCCTGACAAATGTAATGGATTTGGAGGGGAAGGCAGTCATTACAGAAGAATTTCAGGATATTACAAACAACGATATACATATCATCGAAGCAATCGGCGTGTCGGAGCCGAGGAATATGTCTACGGTTGCACACAAGCTGTCCGTCACGGTAAGTACACTGACTACCAATATGAATGGCTTGGAGAAGAAAGGCTATATTATGCGGGAGCGAAGCTCCTCAGATAAACGGATTGTGTACTGCCTGTTGACGGAAAAAGGAAAGCGTGCTTTTTATCATCATCGCGATTTTCATAAGAAGATGATAAAGGCAATTATGAAGGATTTGGATGAAGCGGAGATGGAGGTTTTGTACCGCTGTCTGAAGAATTTGAGTGAATTTCTGGAACAGGAAGCAGGGGAACATGAAACATATTAGAAAAATTCCGGTAGGAATAACGGTACTGGTTTTATTTCTGGCGGCCGTGGTTTTTGGGGCTTCGGCAGAGGATTTCAGACGAACTAACGAAGAAGCTATATTGGAGCGTAACGAAGCTTTTCTGGCAGAGCATACGGTTCATCATGCAGCTATGGTGTCGGAATTGTTGAAGGACAGGCTTCATTGTGCCGAAAATGTAGGTATCCTGCTGGGAGGAGTTTCGCAGGATGGGGAAGAGACCATAGTAAAAAATATGAAGTCTATATCCTCGAATACGTATTTTCAGCAGCTTTATTTTGTGACGACTGAGGCGGTTTGTTACGGCGCGGACGGAGAGAAAACGGAGTTTCAAAACAAGGGAGTCTTACAGCGTGGGCTGCAGGGTGAAAGCGGAATTGACAGTTTTAATGACGCGTGGGGCGGAGAGACAAAGCAGATTATCTGCTATGCACCTGTTTTGGGAGATGACGGGGTTCGTGGTGTTGTAATCGGCAGTAGTGATTATGCAGATTTCAATCAGCTTTTTGAGATGGCGTCCGGTGAGGAAAAGTATACCTTCAGTTATCTGACGGATAAGAATGGGAAAATAATTCTTGGTGACAGGAAAAGTCTGACGGATACGGTTTTTGATTTTCTGGAAGAGAGAATGGAATCCGAGGATTATAACAATTTTGTCGCCGGAATAGAACAAAGCGGAATAGGTTATGCAAGATACAGGGGAGATCACGGTGAGGGTCTTGTCTGTTTTTCGTCATTAGAGGTGAATGATTGGAGATTAATCCATTTTATCAATTCTGAAGAAATGGCACAAATGTCTTCGCAGCTTAGAGCGTCAGCATATCGGATGGAGGTTGCAATGGGCATCGGAATGCTGTTAGTGCTTGCGGCGGTGCTTTTGATGATATTTAGGCGATTTAATCAGAAACGTCGATTGACTGAGCTGGCGTTGGAAGCGTTAGGAGACTCTTTTCCGCAGCTGGCGTTTATCGAGGTGAAAACAGGAGAAAGTATTTTCCTGAAGGGTCGGGAAAACAAGGCCACGGAGCAGTTTAGAAAGAGTACATGGGAGGAGCATTTAGCGATAGCGCTTCCGGAAATTCATTCAGAGGATAGGGTGAAATGTAAGTCTTTTTCTTCGATAGAGAATATGCGTAGAGTAATAGAGCAGGGGCTGATTGGGGATACCTGTATCTATCGCCGCCTGACAGATGGGGAATATCAGTGGTTGCAGACGACAATTATTCCGGTCAGAAATGCGGAAAATTATGTGCTGTTGTATTCCAGAACCGTTCATGAGACGTTGATAGCGGAAGAGTCTTATAAGCTTAGGCTTTGGGAAGAACTGCAAAAATCAAAACGTGCCGAAAAAGAAAAGATTGAGCTGCTCAGGTATATTTCCGGTGAGCTTAAATTGCCTATGACGGCAATTCGGGAAGCGGTCCGGCAGATTCAAAAAGTGCAGGAGGCACATTATACCGAAGCGGAACATTATCTGAACAGAATTGAAAACGAAAGAGAATATACGATGGCTGTCCTTGAGGATATTGTGCAGATAGGTGTTATGCAGAATAGACAGGTAATAGTCTCGGAACGACCGTTTTCTGTGCAACGGATGTTGGATACTTTAAAAGATTATCATGGAAAAAAGCAAGTGCGGGGTATCACGCTGAAAGAAGTACAGTGTGATACACGGCTGAGGCAGCAATACAACGGCGATGCGGCAAGGATTCAGCAGGTTTTGAGTGCGCTTTTGGAAAATACGTTTCGATTTGCTTCTAACGGCGGTGAAGTGTCACTTTATGCAAGGCTGGAGGAAACCGAGGAAGGCGCAGACCGGATATCGTTTTTTGCACAGGCGGTCGGAAGAAGCTTAGAAGCAAAGCTGTTGAACAGTCTGAAGAAATTTTTGGAAAATGCTGAAGAAGGCTTTGAAAAAATGGATACAAGAATCGGAGCCGCGCTTGTTTTGGCGAAGCTGGAGGCAGCAGCATTGGACGGCGAAATAAAAGTGGAAAATATAGAGGGAGGGTTCGGTTTTACATTATATTTAAGCTTGAAGCATACGGAAGTGTAGGGGGGGATAAAACCACACGGAGGATGAGATGAAAAGCTGCAAAGAAAGAGAACTTGGGGGAGAGAGTGCGGTAAAGAAGAGAAGAAATAAGAGACACAGTGTCGGCATACTAAAAACGCTCATGTATGGCAGGACGCTTCTTATTGCGTTGAGTTTCCTGTTGCAGTTGTTACTGCTGATGCTGGGGTATGCCATCCTGAGAAATTACAGTTTTGGGTTTTATTGCTTCTTCTCTGTTGTCGGGGCAGTTGCGGTGCTTCATATTTTTAATACCCGTGGTAATACGGATATGAAGCTGTCATGGATGTTCCTGATTGCAATAATGCCAATCTTTGGAGCAGTGCTGTATGTTACGATTACCATGCAGCCGGGTATGAAGGTGAGGTATAAAAAGCTGCAGGAGCTTTCGGAGAAAACACGGGAATATGTGGAGTTTGATGAGCGTGTGTGGACGATGCTTCGAGGGGAAAATCCACAGATGGGTCAGCTTTCCCACTATCTTTATACGCGGGATGGAAGTCCGGTCTATCGGGGAACACAGGTTACGTACTTCTCGCTAGGTGAAGAACAGTTTGAGGCAATGCAGCGTGAACTGGAAAAGGCGAAGAAATTCATTTTTATGGAATTTTTTATTGTCAGCGAAGGCTGCATGTGGGATGCGCTGCATGAGATATTGAAGCGTAAGGCGGCGGAAGGCGTGGAAGTTCGGTTTATGTATGATGGAACGGATGTATTGTATAATTTACCGAGTGTATATCCGCGTATTCTGGAACGTGAGGGGATACGATGTAAGGTGTTTGCGCCCATAAAACCGATTTTTTCACCTCATTATAATAATAGAGACCATCGTAAAATTTTGGTCATTGACGGAAAGGTAGCTTTTACGGGTGGCATCAATATTGCGGATGAATACATTAATGAAAAGTTAAAGTATGGTCATTGGAAAGATGTGGGCGTGATGCTGCGCGGTGCGGCGGCGGAGCGGTTTACTTATATGTTTCTGGAACTATGGAATGAATCTGAAAAAGTACAGGAGCAGTATGGACTGTATAAAACGCCGAAGGATGCCCGGGAGGAAGATGATGGATATTTGATGCCGTACAGTGTTATGCCGCTCGGCGTGGAGCGCGTTGGAGAGCGCGTGTATATGGACATAATCAATACGGCGCATACTTATATTCATATTATGACGCCCTATCTGATATTGGACTATCAGATGCTGAAGGCACTCTGTTATGCGGCGAAGCGGGGCGTAGAGGTAATTGTAATTATGCCCCATATTCCGGATAAAAAGTATGTATTTGTTTTAGGGAGAACTTATTATAATGAGTTGCTTGATGCCGGGGTAAAAATATACGAGTATGAGCCTGGATTTGTACACGCAAAGGTATTCGTTTCGGATGATGTGAAGGCAGTGGTGGGGACAGTAAATTTAGATTATAGAAGTCTGTATCATCATTTTGAGTGTGGTATACTGCTGTATCGGAATTCTCAAATTGAGATAATAGAGCAGGATGTGCAGGAAACCTTAAAGAAATGTATTGCAGTAACACCGGAGACTTATGAGGAGATGAAGTTTACGGATAGATTTGTGGGCGGCTTGCTACGGATTGTAGCACCTTTAATGTAAAAAAATATCTGACGCGTTTGCGTCAGATATTTTCGTTTTCCAGCATCCGATATCCGATTCCGACTTCGGTAAACACATATACAGGCTGAGCCGGATTGGACTCGATTTTCCGCCGAATGTTTGCCATGTTTACGCGAAGAATCTGATTGTTGTTATCGATGTAAGGTCCCCAGATGGCACTCATGATAAAGTTGTATGTGAGGACTTTCCCGGAATTTTCGGCCAGAAGAGTCAACAACTGGTATTCGATTTGCGTCAGGTGAACTTCGACGCCATGCAATAGAATTAAGCGCTTGTCAAAGTTGATTTCCAGACCCTTTGCCCGGTATATTTTTCCGGGGGTATCTACATGGCTGTGGCGTAAGGAAGTGCGGATACGCGCTAACAGTTCCGCGGTTCCAAAGGGCTTCGTAATATAATCATCGGCTCCGATATCCAGCGCGTCTACTTTGTCCTGCTCTCCGTTGCGTGCGGATATAACGATTACAGGCGAGTTGCACCACATACGCAGAGTGCGAAGAAAGTCACAGCCATCCATGTCAGGTAACCCCAGATCTAACAGGATAATGCTGGGACGGTTGGCAGCAGCAAGACTTAACCCTTCTTCACCATCATCGGCATGCGTTACTTTATATCCGCTTCCGGTTAACGTGGTAATGATAAAGGAAGCGATGCTTTTATCGTCTTCAACTAGTAAAATATGAGTTTTTCCGGGCATATTTTAACCTGCGTCCGTTTCGGACATCCTTTCTGTAGTGTTTTTCGGGAGCGTAAAAGTAAACTGTGCTCCATGCTCATGATTATTCCCGGTAATGGTTCCGCGGTGAGCGTGAATAATTGTTTTACATATAACAAGACCGATTCCCATGCCTTTGTGTGTGTCTGCGGTATCGGATGCTGTTGAGGTACCGTCGAATAAAGTTGCAAGAGCATCCTTTGGAATACCGCGGCCGTAATCCCGTATGGTAAATGCAACATCGTTTTCGCGATTTTCCACGATGAAATCAATTGGATCTGCACTTTCGGAATGGAGAAGCGCATTTTCCAGTAAGTTAATTGTAACCTGCTCGATGAGCATCGGATCCATGGATAAAATAATTAATTCCTCCGGAATCTGCGCATGTACTTTGCATTCCGGATGACGTTTTTGCATTTTTAAAAGAGCCTCACCAACTACCTCTTCCAGACATTCCTCCGAGGTGCGGATGGTGAGCTGGTTTGCTTCAATTCTGGTTACGGTCAGGAGATTTTCCACCATGTTAATCAGCCAGGAGGAATCTTCGTAAATATTTTGTATCAAATCAAGTTTTTTTTCGTCACTCAGCTGTTGATAATTTTCCAAAACAGTAAGACTGTTTCCGATAATTCCCGTGAGGGGAGTACGTAAATCGTGGGAAACTGCACGAAGCAGATTTGCCCGCATTTTTTCCATATCAGCCTCTGCGAGCATTTTCTCCCGTTCTGCCAACAGTGCGGACTGAATGGTAAGATGAGAGGATACGGTGCTGATAAGTGTTGTGGTTGCCGCCATGCAGAGAAAGGTAATCGGGTAACCATCCATGGAGAAATCAAATGCCTGAAAAGGATATACATACATATAGTTAAAATAAAAAACGCTTAACAGGGATGAGACAATTCCATATAGATATCCGGTAGTGTAGAAGGATATCAATATCAGAAAAAATAAAAAAATGAGTGCAACGTTTGTCGTGTTTCCGTCGGATATGTATAAACAAAGCTGAGAGAGCAGTACTGCACACAGCAGGGCGCAAACAGAAAACAGCAAGTTGTAAAGGTGTTGCTGCGATTTTGTTGAAAAAACTTTTTTTCTTAGCATGAGAGCCTCTCTTTTGTTCTTTTATTGTACAGTGCTTTTTTCTTACTCTTTTTTATTATTATATAACACACGATATTGCCGTGCAAGGACGCCGCGTTAAGATATTGTTAAGAAGACGTTAAGAAATTTATTCTTGCACGGAGTGTGGCGGTTCGGTATACTTGATGGAGAGCGGCAGGGGCGCATGGTTGCGGATGCTTTGCCGGATGAGAAAATATAAAAGGTGATAAGACATGCAAGAAAGGGCGCGTGCGGTTTTTTTGGATAAACTGAGAGTGGCGGCTACCTGTGCGGTGGTGCTGCTTCATACGGTGACCGGGATTATGGATGCAACGGATATTTCCGAGTATCCTTTGGAGAAGTGCGTCTTCTTGACGGTATTGGATTTAGTATGTTGGTGTGTACCCGTTTTTTTGCTGATTTCGGGATATTTGTTTTTGAATCCTGCCAGGGAGTTTTCTTTTCGGGATATGCTGTTTAAGTATTGCAGAAGAGTTGTGGCGGCACTTTTTCTGTTTGGAGTGCCGTTTGCGTGGATAGAGCTTTTGATTCGGGAAAGGATGTTTAGCCCGGATATGCTGTGGCGTGGGCTTGTTATGGTGCTGCGGGGGGAAAGCTGGTCACACCTGTGGTACCTGTACCTGATATTGTTTTTGTATCTTGTGACACCGGCGTTAAAGTATCTGCTGAAAAAAATGCCGCTGTGGAGCGTGTATGCGGTAGCCGGCGGTCTGCTTCTCGGCGGCAGCATTCTGCCTTTTGTAAAAAAGCTTTTTTCTCTGGAACAGATGATGACTTTGCCGGACGGCAGCATTTATTTCTTCTATTATATATGTGGGTATCTGTTTGTTTGCGGCCAAAGGCCGGCGTGCATGAGCTGCCCGGATGTATCCGGAAAAGGCGGGGTGAGTCGTGACCGGGCAGGCGGGCGTGTAAGAAAGCTTTGCGGTGCCGGGATTTTGTTGCTTGTAATCGGGGCGGTGGTTAGCCGTATGTTCGGAAACTATACGCTGCAAATGGCATACAATTATCCCATTACCGTTTTGGCAGCCTTGCTTTTGTTTGCATATGGAAATGCAGAAGACAAAAGGACGAAAGCGGAAGGGGTGGATTGGAAAAAAGCCGGCTCGCTGTGTTTTACAGTCTATTTAATACATCCGGTATTCGTGAACATATATTATAAGTTTTTACATGTTTCACCGTTGTCGTTCTGCATTTGGGCATCTTTGCCGCTATTCTTTTTGGGCAATCTAATTCCGGCGGTTCTTGGAGCGTGGGTTTTGCGGAAAATTCCACCGCTGAAAAAATGGGTGCTGTAGGGAGATTATCCCCGGCTCCATCGTCCGGAGGCACCGCAGGGTAATACGAGCCCGGAACCCGTAACCGGCAGCCCGATTTCGTTTGCCTTCACCTGACCGCCAAAGCGCTTTACAATGGCGGTATTCATCATATAGGACAGTACCGCAGGTTGCAGTCCGGTGGTGTAAGAATTGATTAGGAAGAACAGGGCGTCCTCGGAAAGAATCTGTGTAGTGAGCTCCAGGAAAGGCCAGATGCTCTCCTCGATTTTCCAGATTTCACCTTTGGGGCCTCTGCCGTAGGAGGGCGGGTCCATAATGATGCCGTCGTATTTGTTACCGCGACGGATTTCCCGTTCCACAAATTTCACGCAATCATCCACCAGCCAGCGGATGGGAGCGTCACCAAGACCGGAACTTACAGCATTTTCCTTTGCCCAGCTTACCATACCCTTAGAGGCGTCCACATGGGTAACGGAAGCGCCTGCGGTCGCGGCTGCAAGGGTAGCACCACCGGTGTAAGCAAAAAGGTTCAGAATCTTAACGGGCTTGTCCGCGGGGCGGTTTGCGCACTCTTTGCGAATCAGCCCGGAAAACCAGTCCCAGTTGGTAGCCTGCTCCGGGAACAGTCCGGTATGCTTAAAGCTGAATGGTTTTAAGTGAAAGGTGAGCCGGGAAGCGGGAGAACCGGAGGTTTCTGCGCCGGGAGCGATACCGCCCAAATCATAGTGAATGGTCCACTCGTTGGGTAAATTGAAAAACTCCCACTCGCCGCCGCCCTTTGTACTGCGGTGGTAGTGTCCGTTTTTGTTTTTCCAGCCCTTGTGCTCGTGAGGTGTATTCCAAATAACCTGCGGGTCGGGACGTACCAGAATGTAATCGCCCCATCGCTCCAGCTTTTCACCGCCGGAGGTATCCAGTACTTCATAATCTTTCCAGTTTTCTGCAATCCACATAGTTTTCTCCGTTCCGGGACTGTTCGTTGCACGATGTCCGTTTAAGTTTACTTTTTGTGTTTCTTCTATTATAATAGGTATCGAATCGTATGCGGCCGTGGTTAAAGCTGTGCCGTTCCGATGTGATGCCGGCAGTAGGTGCGGAGATAGAATACTCCGACGTTCCTATTATATAGGAAGAAAGTCAAACTGTAAAGGTCACGAAGAGGATGTGAAGCTCTTGAAAAGTGATGTGTTTACGGGCTTTGTATAAGACGAAAAGGACAGGGAACACATTGTACTAAAAAAAATACAATATTTTGAAAAAATCTCTTGCATTGTAAGATACTTCCATGTATACTAATTTTTGCTGTGGCATGATAGCTGTGAAGCGAGAGGTTGCTGTTTACCAGCAATGGTAATCAGGTTTTCCGCGGAGCGAATGTCAAGTTAGAAAACTGACGGCAAGTCACTGTACCAATTAAGAGTCTGCATCCGTGCAGAAACGACGTGTGAAAGAACGAGGGCCCGATTGAGTTGCGTAAGGGTTTAGGACACACACGGGAGAGTGTACAGTCCCCGCTTGTCGTACTTAGTACCTAAAAGTGCGAAAAGGAGGCGACTTTTTTTATGGCAAGTCAAGTAATGAGAATCACCCTGAAGGCTTATGAGCATCAGCTTGTTGATGCATCTGCTAAGAAAATCATCGAAACTGTAAAGAAGACCGGATCTGAGGTAAGCGGACCTGTGCCGTTGCCTACCAAGAAAGAGGTTATCACCATTCTGAGAGCAGTACACAAGTACAAGGACTCCAGAGAGCAGTTTGAGCAGAGAACTCATAAGAGACTGATTGATATCATTGCACCTACACAGAAGACAGTTGATGCTTTGCAGAGACTGGAAATGCCCGCAGGTGTTTACATTGATATTAAGATGAAGACAAAGTAATCAAAAAGAAAAGAAAACAAACCTCTACTAGACGTAAGAACACGGTCTTCGCTGACTAGATCGGCAGCCAAAGAAGACAGGGGAGAAATCCCTGCGGTTATGACGCAACGATAATCGTGTGGTCCGCTATGTAGAAAGCCTAATGAGGCAGAAAGAGAGGAAAAATGAAGAAAGCAATTTTGGCAACCAAAGTCGGAATGACTCAAATCTTCAACGAAGATGGCGTACTGGTTCCCGTAACGGTTCTTCAGGCAGGCCCCTGTGTAGTAACCCAGGTTAAGACTGTTGAGAACGACGGCTACAGCGCAGTGCAGGTAGGCTTCGTAGACAAGAAGGAAAGAATCGTTAACAAGGATGCAGGCGGTAAGAAGGAAGTCATCCACAGACATGGTGTTAACAAGGCAGAGGCAGGTCACTTCAAGAAGGCCGGCGTAACCTCTAAGAGATATATCAGAGAGTTCAAGTTTGAGAACGCTTCTGAGTACAGCCTTGGTGCAGAGATTAAGGCTGACATTTTCGCAGCAGGCGATAAGATTGACGCTTCCGCAATTTCCAAGGGAAAGGGCTTCCAGGGCGCAATCAAGAGACTGGGACAGCACAGAGGACCTATGAAGCACGGTTCCAAGTTCCATCGTCATCAGGGTTCCAACGGCGCATGTTCTTCCCCCAGCCGTGTATTCAAGGGTAAGGGAATGCCCGGTCACATGGGTTGTGTAAAGGTAACCGTTCAGAATCTTGAAGTTGTAAGAGTAGATGCTGAGAAGAACCTGCTGCTTGTAAAGGGTGCAGTACCCGGACCTAAGAAGGCATTAGTAACCATCAAAGAGACTGTTAAGGTAGAAAGCTAGTTTAGTGCGAAAGGAGGACCAATCAGATGGCAAACGTATCTGTTTTTAATATGGAAGGCAAGGAAGTTGGTACAATCGAATTAAACGATGCAGTATTCGGTGTAGAAGTAAACGAGCACCTGGTACACATGGCAGTTGTACAGCAGCTTGCAAACAATCGTCAGGGAACCCAGAAGGCAAAGACCCGTTCCGAGGTATCCGGTGGCGGAAGAAAGCCCTGGAGACAGAAGGGCACAGGACATGCGAGACAGGGTTCAACCCGTTCTCCTCAGTGGACCGGCGGCGGTGTAGTATTCGCACCCGTTCCCAGAGATTACTCTTTCAAGCTCAACAAGAAAGAGAAGAGAGCAGCTCTGAAGTCTGCACTGACCAGCAAGGTTCAGGACAGCAAGCTGATTGTAGTAGATGAGCTGAAGTTTGATGAGATTAAGACCAAGAACTTCGTAAACGTAATGAACAACCTGAAGGTTGAAAAGGGCCTGGTTGTTATCGCAGAGAATGACGCAAACGTTGTAATGTCTGCAAAGAACGTTGCAGATGTAAATACCACTCTGGTAAACACCATCAACGTATATGACGTTATGAAGGCTAAGACAGTTGTTCTGACCAAGGACGCTGTTGCAAAAATCGAGGAGGTGTACGCATAATGGCTGATATTAAATACTATGATGTAATCCTCAAGCCCGTTGTTACTGAGAAGAGTATGGCAGGTATGGGCGAGAAGAAGTATACTTTCCTGGTTCACACCGAGGCAAACAAGTCTCAGATTAAGGAAGCTGTTGAGAAGATGTTCGACGGTGCTAAGGTAAAGAGCGTTAATACCATGAACTGCGACGGCAAGAACAAGAGACGTGGCATGGTAGTCGGAAAGACTGCTAAGACCAAGAAGGCAATCGTAACCTTGACTGCTGACAGCAAGGATATCGAGATTTTTGCAGGTCTCTAAAAACGGCGAAAGGTTTCACCGTGGGAACGTAGAAACGTTCAGTAAGGCGGCGTAGATTAGATGTCGCGATATTAAATCAAAAAGCAAAGGAGATAGAACAATGGGTATTAAGACATATAATCCCTATACACCCTCCAGAAGAAATATGACCGGTTCTGATTTTGCAGAGGTTACCAAGACAACTCCCGAGAAGAGCCTTTGTACCTCCCTCAAGAAGCATGCCGGACGTAACAATCAGGGTAAGATTACTGTGAGACACCATGGCGGCGGCTCCAGAAGAAAGTACAGAATCGTTGATTTCAAGAGAAACAAGGACGGCATTCCGGCTACCGTAATCGGTATCGAGTACGATCCTAACAGAACCGCAAATATCGCTTTGATCTGCTACGCAGACGGCGAGAAGGCATACATCATCGCTCCCGAAGGCCTGACCGATGGCATGAAGGTTATGAACGGTGCAGCTGCCGAGGTTCGTGTTGGTAACTGCCTGCCTCTGTCCGAGATTCCTGTTGGTACTCAGGTACACAACGTAGAGATGTATCCCGGAAAGGGCGGTCAGCTGGTTCGTTCCGCTGGTAACAGCGCACAGCTGATGGCTAAGGAAGGTAAGTACGCAACTCTTCGTCTTCCTTCCGGCGAAATGAGAATGGTTCCCCTTGTATGCCGCGCAACCGTAGGTGTTGTAGGTAACGTAGATCACAACCTTGTTAAGATCGGTAAGGCAGGACGTAAGCGTCACATGGGCATCCGTCCCACTGTACGCGGTTCCGTTATGAACCCCAACGACCATCCTCATGGTGGTGGTGAGGGTAAGACCGGTATCGGACGTCCCGGCCCCAGCACTCCTTGGGGTAAGCCCGCTCTTGGTCTGAAGACACGTAAGTCCAAGAAGGCTTCCAACAAGCTGATTGTAAGAAGACGTAACGGTAAAGCAATCAAATAATTGAGGAGGAGAGACAATGGCTAGATCACTTAAAAAAGGACCTTTCGCAGACGCAAGCCTGTTGAAGAAGGTAGACGCTTTAAATGCATCAGGACAGAAGCAGGTTGTTAAGACCTGGTCCCGTCGTTCTACAATTTTCCCTTCTTTCGTGGGACACACAATTGCAGTTCATGACGGCAGAAAGCATGTGCCTGTATATGTAACCGAAGATATGGTAGGTCACAAGCTCGGCGAGTTCGTAGCAACCAGAACCTATCGCGGACACGGTAAGGACGAGAAGAAGTCCAAGGTTAGATAATCAAGTTAGTATATCAACGCATGATTTCCCGGGAGGGGAATCGCAAGGTCTGTCTGCGGACGACATAAAGTCCGTAGCAGATGCGTTGTCATTCATTTCTGAACAGGAGGAAATAAATCTATGGCTAAGGGACATAGAAGTCAAATCAAGAGAGAGAGAAATGCTCAGAAGGACACAAGACCTTCAGCTAAGTTGTCTTATGCAAGAGTATCCGTACAGAAGGCTTGCTTCGTACTGGATGCAATCAGAGGCAAAGATGTGCAGACCGCACTGGCAATTCTGGAGTACAATCCCAGATATGCTTCCAGCCTGATCAAGAAGCTTCTTGAGTCAGCAATTGCAAACGCAGAAACCAACAACGGTATGAACAAGGATAACCTGTATGTTGCGGGGTGCTACGCTAACAAGGGACCTACCATGAAGCGTGTACGCCCTCGTGCACAGGGTAGAGCTTACAGAATCGAGAAGAGAATGAGCCACATCACCGTTGTGCTGGACGAGAAGAAGTAAGGAAAGGAGCAGACAAATGGGACAGAAAGTTAATCCTCATGGCTTAAGAGTCGGAGTAATTAAAGATTGGGATTCCAAGTGGTACGCTGAGAACGAGTTCGCTGATTATCTTGTAGAGGACTACGATATCAGAAAGTACCTGAAGAAGAAGTTGTACAGCGCAGGTGTTTCTAAGATTGAGATCGAAAGAGCATCTGACAGAGTAAGAGTAATCATTCACACTGCTAAGCCCGGTGTTATCATCGGTAAGGGTGGTGCTGAAATCGAAATCACCAAGGCTGAGCTGGCTAAGATGACCGGCAAGAAGGTTCTGGTTGATATCAAGGAAATCAAGAAGCCCGATAAGGATGCTCAGCTGGTTGCAGAGAACATTGCACAGCAGCTTGAGAATCGTGTTTCTTTCAGACGTGCAATGAAGTCTTGCATGGGTAGAACCATGAAGCCGGGAGCACTGGGAATCAAGACTTGTTGTGCAGGCCGACTTGGCGGAGCAGATATGGCTCGTACCGAGTTCTACAGCGAGGGTACTATTCCTCTTCAGACTCTGAGAGCAGATATCGACTACGGTTTCGCTGAGGCTGATACCACTTATGGTAAGGTCGGAGTAAAGGTTTGGATTTACAAGGGCGAGATACTTCCTACAAAGGGAAATCAGATGGAAGGGAGCGATAAATAATCATGTTAATGCCGAAGAGAGTAAAACGTCGTAAACAGTTCCGTGGCACCATGACCGGTAAGGCAATGAGAGGCAACACTCTTGCTTACGGTGAGTATGGTCTGGTAGCACAGGAGCCTTGCTGGATTAAGTCAAACCAGATTGAGGCAGCACGTATTGCGCTTACCCGTTATACAAAGCGTACAGGTCAGGTATGGATTAAGATCTTCCCTGACAAGCCCGTAACAGCAAAGCCTGCTGAAACCCGTATGGGTTCCGGTAAGGGTACTCTGGAGTACTGGGTAGCTGTTGTGAAACCCGGACGCGTTATGTTTGAGATTGCCGGTGTTCCCGAAGAGCAGGCAAAGGAGGCACTGCGTCTTGCAATGCATAAGCTTCCCTGCAAGTGTAAAATCGTTTCTAAGGCAGATTTGGAAGGCGGTGTAGAATAATGAAATCTAATAAGTTTGTAGAAGAATTAAAGAACAAGTCCGTTGAGGAATTGAATCAGGATCTTGTTGCTGCAAAGAAAGAACTTTTCAATTTGAGATTCCAGAACGCAACCAATCAGCTGGATAATACTGCAAGAATCAAGGACGTAAGAAAGAACATTGCACGTATTCAGACAGTTATCACCGAGAAGGCAAGAGCATAAGCGCATCGCCTAACGGCGAGGAGAAAGGAGTAAAGTCGTGGAAAGAAATTTGAGAAAAGTGCGTACCGGTAAGGTTACCAGTAATAAGATGGATAAAACAATTGTTGTAGCGATTGAACAGCATGTAAAGCATCCCCTTTACACC
>JAZQCX010000123.1:0-2530 GCA_045546495.1 Acetatifactor sp.
TCTTGAGGAGGGCGACCTGCTCATCGACTTTGCAGATACGGTTGGAACAAGAGATATCTGCGATTGGTGTGCGGAGAGGAATATCATGTACCTGAACACGGGAGAGGCGGACTGGCCCGATCACTGGTACAGTATTTTCGAGGAAAATGAGCTGAAGCATGCGCTGAAGCAAAAGCACGCGGCAAGGGGAATCACAAACCGTCACCCCATTGTTCTGCATCATGGAAATAACCCCGGACTGGTGTCCCATTTTGTGAAGGCGGCGATTTCGTATATTGCGGATACGCAGCATAAAAAGGATAAAGATTTGCATCGACTTGTAAAAGAGGGCAGATTTAATGAGGCAGCAAGGCGGCTTGGTATCCGCATGATTCATGTAAATGATGTGGATTTGCAGCAGGTTAAGGATGCACAGGGAAACGGAATACTGCATAATACATGGTGCATAGATTCTTTTTGGTTTGAGATGCTCAGCGAGGCAACTGCAAATATCGGAACCCATGAGAAGATTGATTTTGAAGAGGAATGCAATCTGGTAGACCGGGAAAAGGGATTTTTGGAGTTTAAGAAAATCGCCGCGGAAAAGAAGTGCCGCACGTACTATCCGGGCGGGGTTTTTGAAGGCTTTCTGGTACCTCATGAGGAGACGGTTTCCATTGCGCGGAATCTGGAAGTGCGAGAGAAAGATGAGGTGATTTATCGTCCGTCGGTGGTGTTTTTATATGCACCCTGCGAATATGCGGAGCAATATTTTAAGAGTGCAAAGGTGAATGAATATCCGGTTCCTGACCCGGAAAAGCCCATGGATAAAGAAGAGGAGGGCGGCGAAACCATTATTCGCGGCTACATTTATCCCGAAAACTACGATATTGTCTATCAGGAGGATATCACCGAGGGAACAGAGTATGTGGGAGTTCTCCTGCTGGGAGAGCGGTTTGAACCGGTATGGGTGGGAAACAGAATAGAGCAATCCTTTTTGTACAGGAAGAAGCAGGGCTCCTACTGGCAGACACCTACCATTACTCCGGTGGCAATGTCGGCTCTTGCGGCAGCCTGCTGGATGCTGAAAAACAAGGAAAAAGGCGGTATTTATTTTCCGGATGAACTTCCTGATTATAAGGGGATTTTGAAGACTGCTGAAAAATACATTTCCAAGACTGTCTATAAAACTTTTTCCCGCAGGGAATTGGAGCAGGCACTTGGAATTGATTGTGAAAAGGTGCAGCTGAAGGATTTTCTGCAATAACGGGAAGAGGTTGCGCGATTTTCTGCGCACATGGTATACTGACCTTATTCGGGGCAGGAGGCGGCCGAATGGCCATCGGTACCGTGATTGCGGAGCAATCATGGTACATTGGATAAAAGGAGGATGTACGATGGAATGGTTTTGGGTAGTCTTAATAATTTTGATTTTGGTTGCTGTGATTGGGTTTGTAATTGCGACCTATAACGGACTGGTTCGGGCGAGAAACAGTGTGAAGAACTCTTTTGCTCAGATTGAAACCCAGCTGCAAAGAAGATTTGACATGATTCCCAATCTTGTGGAAACTGTAAAAGGGTTTGCAGCTCACGAGAAGGAGCTGTTGGAAAGCGTTGCGGCAAGCAGAAGCGGATATATGAGCGCAGGAACGGGAGCAGAGAAGCTGGCTATGAATGCACAGCTGACTTCTAACCTGAGAAGCCTGTTTGCGGTAGCGGAAAATTATCCGGAGCTGAAGGCAAATACAAACTTTTTGAAGCTTCAGGAGGAACTTTCGGAGACAGAGGATAAGGTAGCTTATTCCAGACAGTTCTACAACGATGCGGTAACTATGTACAATACAAAAGTACAGCTGTTCCCCGGTAATCTGGTGGCGGGAATGTTTGGCTTTAAAGAGGAAGAGCTTTTCGACGCGGAGGATGAGGTGGCAGAGGCGCCGCAGGTGAAGTTCTAATATTCCATTTTGGAATCGTATTCCCGATAGGGAAGTGATATGATTTGTGCAGATTTGAAGTGACCGAGCTCTTTAGAGCGAGGAATCAGCTAAAATTCATAAAAGCCACGATTCTATCTGCCAAAAAAATGCGTTAAATCAAGTATCCAACAGACAAAATTGATATATTTGACAGTTCTAGCCGTAGAAATATGACGTTTAAATGTTATTTCGAGTTTTTACGCACTCAATTTTGATTACTCGGCAGCTAGAACTGCACAATTTCAAAATTTTATCTGCTGTCAACTCCGTAAAAGCATGAAAATCAGCAGCTAAAATCTTCCGCAAAGAGGTTTCTATCCGTTTCGCCTCCAAAATCCAGCCGCTTCGCGCCTGTCGTGCTTTGCACTTTTGATTTTGTCGGTATCGCGCCGGGAAAAGTAAATACTTGCTTCGCAAGTGCTTCCTTTTCCCATGAGCGCAATAAATTCCAATTTGTCAAAATGCGTATGCTTTCGGAACACTTTTATCAAAAGGGAAATAAAAAGCATCCGGTCACTCATGTGTGACCGGATGTTTTCGTTTCGGAATATTCTATAGCTTAGTGACCGCCGCCA
>JAZQCX010000124.1:0-24699 GCA_045546495.1 Acetatifactor sp.
TCCGCGATACGTCCCTGATGCAGGATAATACCACCCATCAGCTGTACACGGTAATGCTCCATGTTCAGTACACGTCTTGCCGCCTCACGTACGGTTGCGAACGCCTCCGGAAGCAAGTCGTCCAGAGTCTCCCCCTCTGCCAGACGCTTCTTATACTCCGCAGTCTTCCCCTTTAGTTCTTCATCGGACAACGCCTGCATGGCAGGACGCAGTTCTTCAATCTTGTCCACCAGCGGTATAATCCGCTTTACTTCTCTTTCACTGTATGTTCCGAATATTTTATCAATAATCTTCACGCGTTTTCACACCTTTCCGTCTCCGCCCCCCTTATTTTCACACGGGATAGACGATTATTTGACTTAACTGCAAAATCAGCCGCCAAAACGACCACTATCGATTATTGTACCAGAATTTACGTATGGATTCAACACTAAGGTTTTTACAAGGTCTGAACATTTTGTAAATTCTCTGTTAAAAATTGACATACACCTGCCAAAACAGTATAATTTTTATCAGAAAGGTGGTAGCAAAACTATGAACAAAGAGACATTACATATTTACGTAAATTTACCCGGAAAAACACCCTGTTTTTCCACCATTCAGGAGGCACTGGACAGCGTGGCATGTGAGTCCGCTCCCGCTGCTTATCCTGCTCCTCACGAGGATATCGCACCCGTAGTTATCCATATCGGTAAGGGTACCTATCGGGAGAACCTCGTAATTACCCGCCCTTATTTGACCTTGGTTGGCGAGGGCGATGCGCGCGAGGATGTTGTAATCGTATACGGACTCTACGCAAATGAGATTATGCCCGAGGGCGACAAGCGCGGCACCTTCCGCACCGCATCCGTGCGCATTTTCACTCACGATTTTACCGCAAAGCATATTACCTTCCAGAACGATGCCGGCTTCGGCTACCAGGTTGGACAGGCACTGGCGTTATATGTAGACGGTGACAGAGCATGCTTCGAGGACTGTTCACTCCTTGGCAGTCAGGACACTCTCTTTACCGCTCCTCTGCCCGAGAAGGAGTTCCAGCCCGGCGGCTTTAAGGGCCCCGGTGAATTCCTGCCCCGTACCATGACCCGCCAGTTCTACAAGAACTGTTACATTCAGGGCGATGTGGATTTCATCTACGGCAGTGCAATCTGCTGGTTTGAGGATTGTGTGATTTTCTCCAAGTATCCCGATGGCAGAGAGCTTCCCGAGGATCCTAACCACAAGTCAATTCTGGGCTATGTAACCGCCGCTTCCACACCGGAAAGCGGGGAATTCGGTTATGTATTCAACAACTGCAAGCTGGAAAGCGATTGTCCCGCACAAACCATCATGCTGGGACGTCCCTGGAGAGAATTTGCAAAGACCGTCTTCTTAAACTGCGAGTTGGGCGAGCATATTCACCCCGTAGGCTGGATGGATTGGGGCAAGACTCACGGTAACTTCTACTACGGCGAATACAACTCCTACGGTCCCGGCGCAAGCCCTGAGACAAGAGCAGATTTCTCCCACCAGATGACTGCCGAGGAAGCCGCAAAGTACACCATGGAGAATGTTTTGAAGGATTGGAACCCTCTTGCATAAACCATAAGATATTTTCCGGAAAATGATTCGGATTCAAAAAGTAAGCCCGCAATTTACAAACGTAAACTGCGGGCTTTATCTATCTGCGCAAGCTTTCCTATGCACCGATTACCTAACCTCTTCTATCGCTCTGTATATTTCTTCATAGGAATAATCCCTCACTCCGCCATCTTGCACACATCAATCCAGCTCACATATCCTGAATATTTCTCAAGCTCTTCCATGGTAAGCTCTATAGCACTGTTGGCGCTACCGCATGCCGGAAATACCGTAACGAATTTCTTTAGGGACTCATCCAGATATACCTCTACGCCCTCATTCACGGCAAAGGGGCAGACTCCGCCCACAGCGTGTCCGATCAACGGCTCCGCCTCATCATAAGATAACATCTTTGCTTTCGCTCCGAAAAAGGCTTTATACTTATGATTATCAATTTTTACATCACCTGCCGCAACTATCAGCACCACCTTTTCACCCACATGAAAGGACAGCGTCTTTGCAATACGCCCTTCCTCACATTGAAGTGCCTGCGCCGCCAGCGCCACCGTTGCACTTGAGGTTTCGAACTCCAGAATTTTATCCGCTATTCCTAATGTTTCAAAATATGCTCTTACTTTTTCGATTGCCATTTCTTATTCTCCTATATTCCTCAGTAGTTTAAATATGTGTATTTCCATTTTCTTTGTCAGCCACCATTGCAAATTGGAAGTTCTCTATCAGTTTGCACTTACTTCGGCAGCGAAAATTTTGCCACAAGAACCGCAAAGAACCAATTCGCCTTCTCCATCATTGTCAAGGTCGCTTCATTTTAACAATATATTCTGTGGTTCCTTCTTCACATTGTTTTTCTTCTGTAATCACAAAACCATGCCTTTGATAAAATTGTATTGCTTTTATATTCTTCTCAAGAACCCATAAAAAGTCACAATTGAAATGTTCAATGGCATATTTTAGAAGTTTACTACCAATACCCTGATTTTCAAAAAATGAATCGACATACAATTCTACAATCTGATTTTCACTGAGATGTATCATCCCTTTCACAAATTCATCATCATAAACCCATATCCTCCCCAATTCAGCCGAATTATCAATATAATTCTTTGCTAATGGATATACTTGCATTTCTCCAAACGACACTTTATCGTTGTGAAAAATATCTCTATAATTTATCCTCTTTGTAAAAATCAATATCTCGGCTATTCTCGATGCATCAGCTATTGTTGCATGTCGTATCATACTATTATTTACCTCTATAAATTCAACTAATTATCGGTTTTATTCTGCCGTCAACCTCTGCGTTGCACATTTATATATTTCAGCAATATTCTCCCACTGCACGCTCCCAGTATTTCTCCGGAATCTGCGGCCATCTGCATATTCCTGTTTCCTGCTCGCAAAGATACATGGCGCGCTCCAACAATCTTGCATGGGCAATGCCGTCCGGCAGGGCATCCCGCAAAAGAAGCTCTGTAATTTTACACCAATAGGGTGCTCGTTCCGCCAGACCGGACTCATACAGTTCGCGGATAACCCGTTCCCTGTCATACTCTAAACTGACAAACTCCGTTTCCCACACATTCCTTGCTGTTGCACATCCGCTTCGATCACCTACCCGCATCATTTCAGTTGCCCGCAAAATCATAAACTGCGTTTTCGCGCCCGACTTTAACGGCACACCTACGGAGCCGGGATTGATGGCGCACTTTCCTGCATGCACCGTTTTTCCCTGAATATGGGTATGTGCGTAAAGTACCAAATCCACATCTGCACTCTCCAATACACGCTTCGTCTCCGCATTTCCCGGTAACATGTTTCCCCGCACATCCGCCGGCGAACCGTGACAAATCAGAACGGTGGGAAGGCTTCCGTATTGCAGCTTCCTTGCATGGGAAAGTCCCGAAAAGAACCGTAAATCTCTTTCCGTCAGACGCTGATATGCATAGTACAGCGCTCCCGTAGTGGAATCGTACTTGTGCCAGCTCCCCGTACCGCTGTTTTTGTAATTCAGCCAATAGTTCTCCTTGTTTCCCCGAATAAAAGTACAATCATATTCCTCCGCATATTTACGCAACAGCTCCATGGTACGCTCAGGATATGCAAACTCCCCAATGTAGTCCCCTAAAAACAGAAATTGACGGATTCCACGCCTGATTGCATAATTCATGCAGCACTCCAATGCCACATGATTGCTGTGGATATCTGCCAACACTGCGATTTCATTTACTCCCGCCATAATACCTTCTCCTTCCGTACGATTACTATCTCTGCGATAACACACTGCTTCGATTCCAATCACTTCTTCATCATACGGAAGAATTTTTAATATTCCCGGTGTCCTTTTCTTAAAGATATCTTATGACTTTTTTAATCTTAGTTTGAAATTCCTCAAAAAACTGCAACGCCCTTAAAGTCTCCGCAACTCACCCATTACATAATTTACTTTTTGAATCGCAGTATCCACCTGCCTCTTCGCATCACTGATTCTGGACTGCACCAACCAGTCTGCAATCAAGCCATCAAAAAAGTAGTCAGCAAAGGAAAGGAAATCGCCTGTCTCAATATGGAACTCTGCCACGTTGTCTACATCCGACAGTTCCCTCTGAAAGCGCTTCAGCGCATATCTTGCCTCCTGCACCAGCTGTTCTGCCTTATTCATCTTAGAATGTTTTACAAAGGTACTGATGGTACCGCCGCCAAACATATCAAACAGTCCCCAGTTTCCGGCACTTTGCAGCTCTGCTCTCGCCTGCTGCAGATAATTCAACGCCTCCTGTCCGGCTCGGAGAGCCTCATCGATTTCTCTTTGTCTGTTATAAATATCACTCATATACTCTTCCTCCTGCCGTGTCTCCGCACAGCTTCCGAATGCCTGTTTCTCCTACGGCGCTTCTTATGAACGCCTTATTTATCGAAGAACACGCTATTATCATATCGTCTTTTTCCTCCCCTGACAATCACAAAAACTGCACTATAAGACACCATATCGTAGAGTCATTGCACATCTCTTTGCCCCTCTCGCCTATGCCATTCCACCGTATTCTCCTCACCATTCCCCCGTAATCCTTGACACTTCCCCTCGCAACAAGGTATACTTAGAAAAATAATTCACGCGAGATGCGATATTTTATATCGAAATATCAAAAGGAGATTTTCATGAGTGTACGTATTGTAGTTGATTCTGCCTGTGATATCGTAAAGACAAAGGCTGACGAACTGAATTTGGATTTTATGCCCTTGACCACGCTTTTCGGCGACGAGGAATATCTGGACGGCGTTACCATCACCCATCAGGAATTTTACGAAAAACTGATTGAGTCCGGCACAATTCCTTCCACAAGCCAGATAACTCCTTTTGCTTTTGAAAAGAAGTTTAAGGAAATTAAGGAAAACGGCGATACCGCAGTTGTTATCTGCCTTTCCTCCAAGCTTTCGGGAACTTACCAGAGTGCCTGCATGGCCGCTGAAGAGTACGCTGACTGCATTCATGTAGTGGACAGTCTGAATGTTGCCATCGGAGAGCAGATTCTGGTTTATTATGCTGTCAGACTTCGCGACCAGGGGCTTTCCGCTGGGGAAATCGCTGCAGAGCTTGACCGCAAAAAAGGTGATATCTGTCTGTTGGCAGTTCTTGATACCTTGGAATATTTAAAGCACGGCGGACGCATTTCCAAAACCGCTGCCTGGGCCGGCACAATGCTTTCCATTAAGCCCGTTATCGCCATCGTAAACGGCGAAGTTGCAATTCTCGGAAAGGCGCGTGGCTCAAAGAACGGAAACAATATGCTGATGCAGCAGGTTCGTGAAAGCAACGGTATTGATTTTTCTATGCCCTACACCCTTGGCTACACCGGACTGGACGATTCCCTTTTGCAGAAATACATCGCCGACAGCTCCGCTCTCTGGGAGGGCAAAACTGACTGTCTCCCCATCAGCACCATCGGTTCCACCATCGGAACCCATGCAGGCCCCGGCGCGATTGCCGTGTGCTATTTCCATAATTAAAGTCGCATAGTCTCGCTTGAACGAAGAGTGTGCTTGCGAACTCTCGCGCCAAACGTTTTGGATGCAAAAACAACGCCCGTTTGTCAAACAAACGGGCGTTACAATTTACTTAAACAACGTCTTAAACAGGCCTCGCTTCAGCACCTGTGCACCTGTGTTAATCAGGGTACGTTCAATCTGCGCTCTACGGCGTTCAGCGGCCTTTTCTTTCTTTTTTGCTTCTGCCGCCTCTTCCTTTTCCTTTTTCTTCTTAGCGGCTGCTTCTTCTTTCTCTTTCTGCTTCTGGGCCAGGAAAGCTTCCTTTTCCTTCATCTTCTCGAATTCCTGACGTTCCTTTTCAAGCTTCTCACGCTCGGCCTCCAAAGCCTCTTCCCGCGCTTCCGCTTCCTCCAAATCAGTCAGCTCTTCGTAAGCAGTCCAGTTATCTACACTCTGGTCATACTTATCCATTCCATCATTGCGCATAATATTTCCGCGAATCAGTTCGTCCACGGGAGCCATCAGACTCTGGGGACAGATAATCGCTGTCTGCTGTACAATGGAAGGTACACCTTCCGCATCTAAGAAGGAAGTCAACGCATGTCCCACGCCAAGCTGCATAATCACATCCTCGGTCTTAAACGCCGGATTCTCGCGGAAAGATTGTGCTGCAACGCGAACCGCCTTCTGCTCCGCGGGAGTATAGGCGCGAAGCGCATGCTGCACCCGGTTGGACAGCTGCGCCAGAACACTGTCCGGGATATCTCCGGGGTTCTGGGTAACAAAGTAAATACCGACGCCCTTGGAACGAATCAGCTTCACCACCTGCTCAATCTTCTGCACAAGCACCTTAGGTGCATCCGCAAAGAGCATATGCGCCTCATCAAAGAAGAATACCAGCTTAGGTTTCTCCAAATCGCCCGCTTCCGGCAGTCGTTCAAACAGCTCCGCCATCATCCAAAGCAGGAAGCTTGCATAAAGGGTGGGATTCTGCACCAGTTTTACACAGTGCAGGATGTTTACAATCCCCTTACCGTTTGCATCTGTCCTGATCCAGTCGAACAGGTCAAGCGCAGGCTCGCCAAAGAACAAATCGCCGCCCTGCCCCTCCAAGGGAAGCATAGCACGCAGGATTCCTCCGATGGACTGGGTTGTCATACTGCCGTAGGTAGTAACATACTCGGCTTTATGCTCGTTTACATAATTCAAAACCGCACGCAAATCCTTTAAATCCACCAGCAAAAGTCCCTTATCGTCCACGATTCGGAACACAATGTTCAGAACCCCCTCCTGTGCAGGAGTAAGATTCAAAATACGGGAAAGAATATCGGGTCCCATATCGGATACGGTTGCACGCACCGGATGACCCTTTTCCTGATAAATATCCCAAAAGCAGGTAGGATACGCCTTATAGGTAAATTCGCCGCGAATGCCGAATTTATCGATTCGCTTCTCCATACCGTCATTCTGCGCACCGGGGCTTGCCAGTCCGGAAACATCTCCCTTTACATCGCAAAGGAAAACAGGAACACCCGCATCGGAAAAGGATTCCGCCATAGCCTTCATGGTAATCGTCTTACCGGTACCGCTGGCGCCGGCAATCAGACCGTGTCTGTTACACATACTTAAATCCATGTAAACCTGCTGCCCCTCAGCAAGTCCCATGTATATCTTACCGTTTCTGTACATAACTCCCTCTCCTTACACCTCAGCGTACTTCTGCAGGATAAAATTCTTTACCTGCTGGTTATTCTCCGGCTTGGTGTTCTCTAAGGTCGCATGAATGAAGGGCTTTCTCTCCTTCATAAACTTCAGAATCGAAGTATAATCCATCTCACCGAGACCGCAGCCAACGGAAATCATTTTACCGTCCACGATCTTAAAATCCTTCAAATGAACCATTGCAATATCAGGTCCCAAAAGCTCGATTGCCTCGTCAATGATAGCCTGTCTGTCCTGATAGTTATCCATATGAAGCATGTTTACAGGATCGAAGATAATCTGCAAATTGGGGGAATTAATTTCATCCAGTACTCTTCTTGCACGCTTAGGGTTACTTACGATGTGAGTGTAAACAGGCTCAATTGCAAAGATAACGCCCATCTGCTCCGCATACTTTACAATAGGACGCAGATTCTTAATCAAAAGCTGCAAAGATTCCTCTGTCCAACACTCCGGCGTAAAGGTATAGGTCTCGTTAGGCGCACCTGTCTCGGTACCTACCACGCCACAGCCAAGCAGAGATGCAAAGCGGATATGTGCCATGTAGCGGTGTACGATTTTCTCCAGTTGCTCCGGATTGGGGTTTGCCATATTCAGATAGCAGCCCAGCACCGCGATGTCTACCTGATTCTTTGCAAATACATTTTTAATGTACATAGCAAGACCGGGCGTCATCGCCTCGTCCGTTGTGGGAAATTCGTCAATCACCTTTGCCAATGCAAGATGACCACAGGAAAACCCAAGGTCATGTACATCCTTTATACGCTCCTCAAAGGGAAGCTTTGTGGTATCATGTAATCTGATTCCTAACTGCATATGTAATCCTCCGTTTCTGCGCGCGTTCTGTGCGCAACCTAACCGTTTTTCCGCTTACTCATTTCATAAATCCTCACCGCAAACTCCATCGCCGCGCCTTTGCGTTCTCCGCCTTAACTCGGTAATCTCATCTCCGGTGCCGTCTTACTTGCGAATCAACTCATCCACACCGTCGAATTCGTAGTCGATGCCGTCCTGTCCTTCAATTCTAATGTTTTCCAGAGTTAATTTTGCAACATTTCCTGCATAAAGACCTCTCTTTGTACTGCGGGCAACTCCCTCCGACATAGCCGGAACACCCTCCATGGGATTTTCCGCGTAACTAAAGGTAATATTGCGCATTACAATCTCTTCAATCTTCTGCTCCGGAAGCCCCTCAAAGTAGGCTGCAGCCACATGACAGTTGGTACAAACCATATTCTCGAAAACCATCTTTTTAATAACAGGTGTCTTGTCATCTACAGGGAAAAGCTCTCTGGACTGGACATAAGGCGTTCTGCCGTCCGGGTCGCAGAAGTAGAAGCAGTTGGTTACCAGCGGCGTCATTACATGATCCAAATCGATGTTGCGGAATGTAATGTTGCTGATAATAGCGTCCTTTCCTCTTCCTCGTCTTGTCTTAATACGAAGTCCTCTGTCGGTGTGACTGAAAACACAATCCTCTACGGTCAGGTTAACAATTCCGCCTGCCATCTCACTGCCCAGAGTTACGGCACCGTGACCATCCTCCATCAAGCACTGGCGAATCATCAGATTCTCGGAAGGCTTCTTATACTTCTTGCCCATATAAATTTTACCGCTCTTCACCGCAATACAGTCATCGCCCACGGAGAAATGTACGCCCAGAATGTCTACATTTTTACAAGACTCGGGATCACAGCCGTCCGTATTGGGGGAATCTGCGGGATTCTTAATAAACAAATCCACAAACTTCAAATTCTCGCTGAAATAGGGATGCAATGTCCAAGAAGGAGAGTTGCATACGGTTACACCTGTCAAGGTTACATCCTTACAATGGTTGATAAAGAACAGTCTGGGGCGGAATACTTCTCTGTACTTGCGTCCCCACCAGTCCTGCTTGGAAGCATTGCCGTTGATGGTTCCCTGTCCGTAAATCACAACATCCTCTACATCCACACCACAGATGATGCCGCTGTAAATATTTAAGGGATTTCCCTCCCAGCTTCCCAGGTTATACTGGTCTTCCTCGTCGTAGCTCTGAATCATACCGGGCAGTACAGCAAATTTCTCGGGGTCTGTAAAGGCCTTTAACTCAGCGCCCTTCTCCAGTTCAAGTCGCAGATGGCTCTTCAAAAACAGGGAAGTGATCCGATATACCCCCTCTGTAATCAGTACACGGCTGTTCTCCGGGCATGCCATGATAGCCGCCTGAATAAAAGGTGTATCGTCCTGCACACCGTCTCCCTTTGCGCCGAAACGCTTTACATCCAGAGTGACAAACTCCTTATCGGTCTTAAAGGACACCTCTCCCACCTTTTCGTTTCCGTCAAAAACTTCAACCTTCTGCTTCATATCGGGTATCAGATGATTCAGGGAAACAACTGTCTTTTCCGCAACCAGCTTTTCCTCGCCGTTTACGCATACACGATAAGGTTTCTTAGTATAATAGCGACCGCCGTCCTTGATTTCGATAACAGCGTATCTCGCCGTATTTAACACACGAATGATTTCCATGATGCTCCTCCTACATATATTCCTGATATTTTTCACTCAACAGACAATGCATCTTTCCCGCACGGGCAACTGCATCGCGGATTACCGCATCATCACCGGATGCCTTGCCGTCCGCGCCGCCAAAGCTGCCATCCCTGTACCATGTATCAATGGTATCCTTCACATCTGTTCTGAAAATATCTACCAGTTCTCTGTAATATTCATAGAGCTGAGGGGTTACATACGCAATGGTTGTAATCAGCATATCAAGGAACTGCGCCGTCACCTTGAGGGAACCGCATTCCTTACACTTTTTCTCCAATGTATGCATCTGTGCCAGCAAATCGGGATATCCCGCCTGTCTGTTACACTCGGTCTCAAACGCGGCATACACAGGATATACAAAACGTGCTGCCACAAAGCAGTCACCATCTACGCAACCTGTATCAAAAAGCCCTTCCGCAGTTCTGGGCAAAGCCTTAATTTTTGCTGCCTCCTCCGTTACCGGTGCAACATCGCCCTGTGCCAACGCTTCCAGAGCTTTCACTAACTGTTCCTTCATTTTTTCGAATTCCTTTCTACTGTTTTAATGCACAAAAGCACCCTTACAGTCGCAAACGGCTGCAAGAGTGCCTGATAATCCTATAAGGTTACGCCCTGCTTAAAGATTGCCATGTCATGGAAGCCGGCCACCTCGCTGCAAACCTTCTTGCCGGAAGCCACCTCAACCACATAGTTGAAGAACTCCTCTGTTTCCTCCGCCATGGTCTTTCCTTCCACCAGAACACCGGCATTGAAATCAATCCAGTTGGACTTCTTTCCTGCCAGAGGGGAATTTGTGGAAATCTTCATGGTAGGCACGGGAGATGCAAAAGGGGTTCCGCGTCCCGTGGTAAACAGAACGATATGTGCGCCTGCTGCCGCCAGTGCCGTAGCAGCCACCAAATCGTTTCCGGGTGCACTCAGCAGATTCAAACCGGGAGTTTTAACAGTCTCACCGTACTGCAATACACCGCGCACCAACGCACTACCGGACTTCTGGGTACAGCCTAAAGACTTATCCTCCAGTGTAGAGATTCCGCCCTTCTTATTTCCGGGAGAGGGATTCTCGTAAATAGTCTGGTTATGGCTCTTAAAGTAATTCTTGAAATCGTTAATCAGTTCTACGGTCTGGTCGAACAACTCTCTGTTTGCACAACGGTTCATGAGAATAGTCTCTGCACCGAACATTTCGGGAACCTCGGTCAGAATCGTAGTTCCTCCCTTGGAAATCAGCTTATCGGAGAAACGTCCTACCAGAGGGTTTGCGGTGATGCCGGAAAGGCCGTCGCTACCGCCGCACTTCATACCGATAATCAGCTTGCTTACGCTGATAGGCTCTCTCTCGAACTTCGCTGCATAATCGATAAGACCCTTGATGATTTCAACAGACTCTGCGATTTCATCCTCACATTCCTGAGATACAAGGAACTTTACACGGTTCTCATCGTAATCGCCTATGTAGGGCTTCAAAACATCAATATTGCTGTTCTCACAGCCCAGTCCCAATACAAGTACGCCGCCTGCGTTGGGATGGTTAATCAGGTCTGCCAGAATCTGTCTGGTGTGCTCCTGATCGTCACCCATCTGGGAACATCCGTAAGGGTGAGGGAAGGCGATAACTTCATCAACAGTACCCTTTACAAAAGCATTTGCCTGCTTTGCAATGGCAGTTGCCACATTATTTACACAACCTACGGTAGGAATCACCCAAATCTCGTTACGGACACCAACCTTACCATCGGGACGGTTAAAGCCCATAAAGGTAACATCCTCGGTCTTAACCTCCTCAACGGGAGTAGGCTCATAGGTGTACTCCAACAAATCACCCAAAGCGGTTTTTACGTTGTGGGTGTGAATCCACGCACCGGTCTTAATCTCTTCCTTTGCGTTACCGATGCGGTAACCGTACTTGATAACCTCGCCGCCTTCGGGAATATCGCAGATTGCCATTTTATGTCCGGCCGGGATTTCTTCCAGGGCGGTGATGGTTTTCACCTCGCCCTGTACCTCCACCTGAATGCTCTCCCCTGCGGGGATGGGCTTCAGTGCTACAACTACTTTATCATTATCGTTAATCTTTAAGAAATTTTGCATAATGCTGCCCTCATACCATTCGCCTTAATATCATCCAGATATGCAGTTACTGCATCGGTCAGACCGGGAACCTTGTTCAAATCCTGTCCGTGGAAATCTTCTCTTCCAAGGTAGCTGCTTACGAAGGTTGCGGTATCTTTGCGGCAGTTATCGCGGAAGAACTCCAATACAGGCATATCGTCCTTGATGCTGTAGCTTTCACCTGCTCTGTCACCAACCAGTGCGCCGTCCTTAATCTCATCGCCGCAGTAGAATGCCATCAGTGCTGCGATAGAGAAGGTCATACGAGCGGGAAGCTTGCCGAACTTATCTACATAGCCAAGCAGGCTGGGCAGACATCTTGCCCTCCACTTGGAAACAGAGTTCAAGGAAATCGCCAACAGTGCATGGTCAACGTAAGGGTTGTTGAAACGATTTACTACCTCGCCTGCGAACTGCTTCAGTTCATCCTCAGGCAATGTCAGGGTAGGAATTACCTCGTCGAAGATAATCTTATTCATAAAGTCACGAACATCCTCATCCTCCATGGACTGTCTTACGATGTCGTTACCGCACAGCCAGGAAGCCAGAACGAAAGAAGTATGCGCACCGTTTAAGATACGAACCTTTCTCTGCTTGTAAGGATGATGGTCATCGGTAAATACAACCTGCAGACCCGCGCCGGGAAGGTCGAACTCCTTGCTGATGTCCTTATCGGACTCGATAACCCAGAGTGCGAAAGGCTCGCCGGTTACCATGATGCGGTCCTCGTAGCCCAGCTTCTCCCACTCCTCAGCCTCGGTTGCGCGGGGATAACCGGTTACGATACGGTCTACTAAAGTTGCGGTAAAGATACATGCTTCCTCAACCCACTTCTTGAACTCATCGGACAGACCCCAGTTTGCAATCTGCTGCATTACGCACTTCTTCAGCATGATACCGTTGTCGTCAATCAGCTCAACGGGAAGCATTACAAGACCCTTGCTCATATCGCCCTTGAAGGTTTCGAATCTGCGGTACAAAAACTTGGTCAGTTTTCCGGGGAAGGACTGGGGAGGATTCAGTTCAAACTTATCGCTCTCATCATAAACAATACCTGCCTCGGTAGTATTGGAAACAACAAATCTTAAAGTGTCGATATCAGCCAGAGCCATGTACTTATCGTACTCGCTGTAAGCATCTACTGCGTCAGCAACGCTGGTTACTACTCTGTTGATAATCGTAGCCTCGCCGTTTACGTTACCGCGAAGGGATACGGTGTACTGGCAGTCCTGCTTGTGGAAGCTGTCCAGATTGCCAAAGTTGATGGGCTTAATCAAAACGATGTCGCCGTCGAAGGTACCCTGCTCGTTGGCGATATCAATCATATAGTCTACAAATGCTCGAAGGAAGTTACCCTCTCCAAACTGCACTACCTTAATCGGTCTTTCCTTTTTTCCGGTCATTGTCTTGTTTAAAGTTTCCATTCTTCTCTCCTTCTGCCTGCCTTGTGCAGACTTCGCGTTCTTTTATCCTATTTCCGTGTACTTAGGGACCTGCTTTCGGGCATGGTTTATGTAAGTACTTACACTGTCTATTTTACTTCGGTTTGCCTCTTTCGTCAATCACAAAAATACGAAATATTTTCACTGTTTTTCCTACAATTGCAACAAATATTCCGGTCAGTTGTGAAAATTTTATCTTGAAAAAAGACACCACGTTGGCTATAATGCAGATAGAGTATTTTTGTAACTACTTACATTTCTTATTTCCATATTAAAAAATGTAGGGATAATGGGGTGTATCCATGACAATATATGATATTTCCGAGAAAGCCGGAGTTTCCATCGCCACCGTTTCCCGCGTGTTGAACGGAAGCCGGAATGTCAGCGAAAAAACAAAGAAAAAGGTGTTGGATGTTATCAACCAATACGAATATACGCCCAACGCATTCGCCCGGGGGCTTGGATTAAACACCATGAAGACCATCGGTATCATGTGTGCGGACTGCTCCGACCTTTACCTGGCAAAGGCGGTCTACCATATCGAGCAGAAGCTTCACGCCAACGGCTACGACAGCATCCTTTGCTGTACGGGATATGAGCTTGAAACAAAGATTGCTTCCATGAACCTTTTGATTACAAAGAAGGTGGACGGCATCATCCTTGTGGGCTCCAACTTCATCAATGAAAAGGAATCCGACAACAAGTACATAGCGGACGCCGCTGCCCAGATTCCGGTGATGCTGTTAAACGCGGATCTGGATATTCCCAACGTCTACAGCGTGGTTTCCGATGATTTTACTTCCATGTACGAAGCCACCTTGCAGATGATTGAAACCGGTGTGAAGGATATCGTATATTTTTATAACTCCACCTCCTACAGCGGAAAACGGAAGCTGTCCGGGTATCGCGCTGCCATGGAGGAGAAAAAGCTGATGACGGGTGCAAACCTGTTACAGTTCTACCACGGCTCCCACGAGGATATCCCCGCTATGACGGAGCAGCTGAAAAAGCTCCACGAAAAAGGGCTTTCCTTCCACGGAGTTATCGCCTCCGATGATACACTTGCGTTGGCGGCCGTAAAATACGCCCGCTCCATGAATTACAGAATCCCCGAGGATTTCTGTATTCTGGGCTACAATAACTCTCTGCTGGCAGTCTGCTGCGAGCCGGAGCTTACCAGTATCGATAATAAACTGGAAACTCTCTGTCAGCACCTGATCACTACTCTGCTCGGCGTACTGGGCGGAAACGAAATGCCGAAGAAAACCATCTTCTCCGGCGAAATTGCAAAACGAGGCACTACTCGCTGAGGCTTTTTGCCCCGGCAAGCATATAAATCAAATGATACCAAATGGAGGGAATCAAAATGAAAGCATTTATGGACAAAGACTTTCTGTTGGAAACCGAAACAGCGAAGAAGCTGTTCCATGACTACGCAGAAACGACACCCGTTCTGGACTATCACTGCCACATCAACCCCAGAGAAATCGCTGAGGATCGCCAGTTCGAGAACATCACTCAGGTATGGCTGGGCGGCGACCATTACAAGTGGCGTTTTATGCGTTCCTGCGGTGTGGATGAAAAATACATCACCGGCGACGCTTCCGATTACGAGAAGTTCTGCAAGTGGGCTGAATGCCTGGGCAAGGCAATCGGCAACCCCCTGTTCCACTGGAGCCACTTAGAGCTGCAGAGATACTTCGGCTACAACGGCGTTCTGAACAAGAATACCGCAGAAGAAGTTTGGAACATCTGTAACGCAAAGCTGGCACAGCCTTCCATGAGCGTTCGCAACATCATCAAGCAGAGCAACGTTACTCTGATTTGTACCACCGATGATCCCATCGACTCTCTGGAATGGCACAAGAAGATTGCCGAGGATGCTTCCTTCGATGTAAAGGTTCTTCCCGCTTGGAGACCTGATAAGGCAATGAACATCGAGAAGCCCGAATATCTTGATTATCTGGATAAGCTGGCTGCAACCGTAGGCAAGTCCGAAATCACCAGCTTCGCAGAGCTGAAGGAGGCTTTGAAGGAGCGTATGGCATTCTTCGCTTCCATGGGCTGTAACGTATCCGACCACGCACTGGAGTACGTTATGTACTATCCTGCAACGGATGATGCGATTGAAGCTATCTTCTTAAAGAGATTGAATAAGATGACTCTGACCAAGGAGGAGGAGCTGCAGTTTAAGACCGCATTCATGCTCTTTGTCGGCAGAGAATATCACAAGCTCGACTGGGCTATGCAGCTGCACTACGGTTGTAAGCGTGACAACAATACCCTGATGTACGAGAAGCTTGGTCCCGATACCGGCTACGACTGTATCAACAACTACGCTCCTTCCGCTCAGATGGCAGACTTCCTGAACGCCCTGATCGGAACCGACGAGTTGCCCAGAACCATTCTGTACAGCTTGAACCCCAACGACAACCAGTCCATCGGCACCATCCTCGGATGCTTCCAGGATTCTACCGCTGTTGCTAAGATTCAGCAGGGTAGCGCATGGTGGTTCAACGATCACAAGACCGGTATGCAGGATCAGATGATTTCCCTTGCAAACCTGGGTAATCTGTCCGGCTTTGTAGGCATGCTGACCGACTCCAGAAGCTTCCTGTCCTACACAAGACACGAGTACTTCAGACGTATCCTGTGCAACCTGATTGGTAACTGGGTAGAGAACGGTGAGTTCCCTGAGGATTACGATATCCTTTCCGAAATCGTAAAGAATATCTCCTACTACAACGCAAAGAGCTACTTCAAGTTTAATATCTAATTTGTTTTTCATAGTTGAAGTAAAGCAAGAGCCGTGTTCACAACAGAACGCGGCTCTTTTTAACGCATCAGGCACATTTGCCTTATTCCCGCGGAACCTGCACAGCTACAATTTGATTCAGTTCGCAAATCGACAAAAATCCTTGCTTTTTTCATGTTTTTTGAAAAAAGTACTGTTTTTTTGCCAAAAGATATGGTATACTTGCGTAAATCCCGATATTCAGAAAGGGTGACCCGGAAATACGCTTTCCGGCGGTCACAAGCGGAACCTGTTATGCCTAAGAATCTTGACCGATTAACAATTGCAAAGGGCAAGCGCGGGGACTTCTCCCCCACTCAGTCCGATCATTATCATAACTACTACGAAATCTTTTATCTTAACGCAGGAAAGTGCCGATTCCTCTTAAAGGATACGGTCTACCAGCTGGAAAAGGGCGACCTTGTATTTATTGCGCCCGGGGATCTGCACCACGCAGTTTACAGCGCGCATCCCTCCTGCGAGATTATTATGCTCTGCTTCCGCAAGGAGGACATCGACTGGCAGATGATGTCCCGTATGCTGGAAAAAAATATCCCTGCGAATCTGCATTCCTTTATGGGAAGCATCCCCCTCTTGTATCAGGAGGAATTTGTGGGACTGCTGAACCGGATGCTGGCGGAACACGCCCGGATTGACGAGTACTCGGACGGCTTCCTTGGCTGTTATCTTCTGGAGGTTTTACTGCGTCTTATGCGCCATTCCGTTATGAACGAAGAAGAGCCCGACCTGTTAAACTCCAGAGATGCGGATATTCTCATTGCCACAAAATACATCTACAAGAATTTCAAGAAACCGCTGTCACTGGATGAGGTCTCCGCCCAAGCTGCATTAAGCCCCACCTATTTCAGTAAGAAATTTAAGCAGGTAACCGGCATGGGCTTTAAGGAATATTTGAATTTCGTCCGCTTAAAACACGCCCAGACAGCTCTGCTTACCACGAACAACACCATCACGGACATTGCCTTGGAAAACGGCTTTAACGACAGCAACTACTTCAAGGACTTATTCAAAAAAGTATACGGAAAATCCCCCCGGGATTTCCGCAAATCACAAAACGAGCGGTAGAGTTTCCTACCGCTCGTTCGTTTTTCCTTAATACACCTTCGCCTGCTCCTCGCCATTCATTACACGAAGCGCTCCCTGCGCCAGAGCTAACAACTCATCCTCACCGGGATATACGGTAAACGGTGCAATCCATTCCGCACGCTCCTTGAGGGACTCAATTACATCCTTTGCATATGCAATACCACCCGTCACAATAATGCGGTCAATTTTGCCGTTCAAAACACACGCCATGGAGCCGATATCCTTTGCAACCTGTAGCAAAAATGCCTCTTTTGCCTCAGCCGCCTTCTCATCACCTTCACTTGCACGCTTGCTTACCTCACGCATATCATTGGTTCCCAAATATGCATTGAAACCACCCTTACCTACAATCTTGCTGTAGACTTCCTTCTCGGTATACTGACCGGAAAAACACATTTTAATCAAGGCACCGGCAGGTACTGCTCCCGCTCTCTCCGGCGAGAAAGCACCGTCACCATCCAACGCATTGAACACATCAACCACGCGACCGTTCACATGCGCACCTACGGAAACACCGCCACCCATATGTACTACAATCAAACGCAGTTCCTCATAATCCTTACCGCATTCCTTTGCATACCGCCTTGCAACAGCCTTCTGGTTCAGCGCATGGAAAATGCTCAGACGGGGCAGTTCAGGTACACCGGAATATCTGGCGATAGGCATCAGTTCATCCACTACAACCGGGTCCACGATATAAGAAGGAACACCGATGGAATCCGCAATTTCTCTTGCCAGAACACCGCCCAGATTGGACGCGTGCTGTCCCTGTACACCTACCTTTAAGTCCTCCAGCAGTACATCAGTCACCGCATAGGTACCGCCGGAAATAGGCTTTAACATACCGCCCCGACCAACTACCACATTCAGGCTGTTTATGTCAAAATTCTTAGATTCCAACAAATCCGTAATAATCTTCTTGCGGAAATCCTTCTGCTCAAAAATGCTCGCATACTGACCGATTTCTTCGGTAGAATGCCGCAAGGTTTCCTCAAATAAAAGGGTTTCATCCTCAAACACACCAATCTTGGTAGAGGTAGAACCCGGGTTAATAATTAAACTCTTAATAGACATATCTGTTTCCTCCTGATTTCTGTTTTGTCGCACCATGCTTTTGTACACTCTGTTTTCTTATGCTTTATATACACCACATTTTACCAACACTGTAATGCTTTACCTACTCTCGCTTTACTTACTTTCGTTTCTCCGCATCTTCCGGTTCTTCAAGATTCCCGGTTCCCTTTTTCTTCTTCCGCCCCTTAAATTCAAAGAAGCTCACAACCAAGTCCAGCAGTTCCAACGCCAGTTCAATCAAATCATCCCACATAATATTTCCCTCAAGCGCGCCGCCACGGCAAAACGCCCGCCTCGCTCCGCAAAGTCTCGCTTCGGCTTACCGCATAGCGTCATCGTCCCAGCTTGCACCGGCACCTTACTGTGCCTTCATATACTCCGCAACCACTGCCGCCAACGCGATGGAATTCACTTTGGTTTCAAAGGTGTCGGAGCGGCTTGTAAGGATAACAGGAACCTTCGTTCCGGTTAAGATGCACGCGTTCTTTACTCCGGGTGCCATACGCACGATTGCCTTGTATACCAGATTACCCGCATGAATATCAGGGAACAACAGCACATCCGCATCGCCCTGAATCTTTCTGTCCGTAGCACCCTTATGCTTTGCAGCCTCCGCATCAATGGCCAGATCCAGAGAAAGAGGACCGTCAATGATACATCCTTCGATCTCGCCGGCTTCACACATCCTCGTCAATTCAGCCGCCTCCACGGTAGCCGGCATCTTAGGATTTACTACCTCTACCGCTGCCAAAGGCGCAATCTTAGGCATATCCACTCCGCATGCCTTACATACCGGAAGCGTATTCTTGATAATACTTACTTTCTCCTCCAGCGTCGGATAGGTCATAAACGCCACATCCGTAAAGAATAACAGCTTCTCCTGACTGGGAATATCGAATACACAGGTGTGAGATAAGGGACCACCGGTACGCAAGCCCACCTCCTTATCCAAAACACTCTTCAGGAAATTCTTGGAGTCTACCAAGCCTTTCATGTACATATCAACCTTACCGTCATGCGCCAGTTTCACGGCCTTCAACGCCGCTTGAATCATGTCCGGTTCATCGATAATTTCATAATCGCTTAAATCCATATCAAGGCTTGCTGCTATTTCTCTTATCTTCGCTTCATCGCCTACCAAAACCGCGTCCGCAATTCCCTGTGCTTTCGCCTCACGCACAGCCTCCAATACTGCAGAATCCTGCGCTGCCGCAATGGCAATCTTCTTTCTGCCGCACTTCTTTACATCAGCAATAATGTCGTCCATACCTCTTCTCATGACCGCTCTCCTTTTATTTTTCTTCTTTTTCCGTCCGGTTGCTCCGTGTCTGTATATACATCACATCAGTTCGTACCACTTCGTTAAAATAATAACACACAGGCTTTTAAATTGCAATACTCGCCGTTAGCTTTCTCACACAAATCAAGGGCACACGGCCTACGCCGTATGCCCTCTTATTCGCTTTCCTCATCCGAACAATTCATTTCCGAATTCACCGGACGAAACAGTAATTAAGCCTTCTGCTCCTGCCTGTACTTTTCCTCAAAGGCATCTACCGGCATAGGCTTCGCAAAGTAATAACCCTGGAACATGTTACAGCCCATCTTCGTCAGGCTCTCTACCTGTTCCTTTGTTTCCACACCCTCTGTGATAACCCCCATTCCCAACCGATTAATCAGGGAAATGGTGTAATTCAGAATGGATGCACCCTTCTCGCTGCGCTCGGATTCGCGCAGGAATCCCATGTCAATCTTTACAATGTCAACGGTAATGTCCTTCAACATATTCAACGAGGAATAACCGCTTCCGAAATCATCGATTTCAATCTGGAAGCCGTAATCACGCAAACGCTCCAGAAGTGTAATCTGATTCTTCATCTCTGTCATCATTGCGGTTTCTGTTATTTCGAGCTTCAACTTTGCAGGGGAAATACTATATTTCTCCACCAGCGAAGTCATCTTTTCATAGATGTCCATGTAGTAGAAGTCACGGGCCGAGATATTAACCGATATATGCAGGTTCTCCTCGCCGGCATCCTTCCACTCTTTCAGCTTCTGAGCCGCCAACTCCCACATATACTCATCCAGCTTATAAATCAGACCGGTTTTCTCAAATACACCGATGAAATCCCCGGGGAACACAAGCCCGCGCTCCGGATGCTGCCATCTTACAAGAGCTTCCGCACCGATTACCTTATCACCCTCTCCAATCTGCGGTTGCAGATACATACAGAACTCCTTATTCTTCAAGGCTCTGTCAAATTCACCTGCCACCTGTCGCTCATGCAACGTTCTAAGCATCAGGGAATCATCAAAGTAAACCACGATCTCGTTATAGTCACCGGACTTCGCCTCAATTGCCATCTTAGCCTTATCACACATTACAGAGATAGGCTCTTCGATATCCGTAATCTCATAAACACCAAGATTAATATGCATCTGATACTGGCTATTGTCAAAGCGCGATTTTATGTGTTTCACACACTGCACATAGATTTCTTCAGTATAGGTATCCTTAGGCACCATAATTGCAAACTCATCACCGGTCAGACGCCCATAAACCGTATTCAAGGTTCCGCACTTTCTCAGCAGTTCGCCGTGAGCCTTGAGCACCGCATCTCCCTGCTCTTCACCGAACAAATCATTATAGAGCTTAAAGCCCTTAACATTCGAGCATATCATATAGTACTTTTTATCCGGATTTTTACGCAGACGCTCTTCCGCCTTTTTCAGGAAATATTCTCTGTTGTACAAACCTGTCAGCTTATCTCGGGTAATCTGATAATGCTGCGCCTCAAAAGCACGGATTTCCTCGGTTCTATCATGCATGATAAAGAAGCAGCCAAGATAATTTCCTCTTCCGTCCCGCATCTTACGGTACTGAATATTGAAAACATATCTTTCTTCGCCGTTTCCGACTTCCTGCTCCCATTCTTCCACTTCGACATCTTTATCGCGGTTACTTTTAATTCTGCTTGCAACAATCTCTCTCAGCGGACGCTCCCAGGATTCATCCGGGAAGTACTTCTTGCGCGCTTCGTTTATGTATGCGCAGTGATCCCACAAATCAAAGCAGAATACGATGTCCTCAACATCCCGCACCACCATTGCCAGCGTTTCATTGACCAGCTTGACAGGCTTATAGAACAACACATAATAACTAATCTGGATTACAACAACGATATACATCAGCGCCGAATAATCAAAAGGCAGATTCTGCGCGATGCTCACCATATTCAAAATCAGTGCAATGGTTACACTGTTAAACATCCGGAAATATCTCGCACGGTAGAAATACGGCGTCTTCAGCGCTCTTACCAGCAACGCCATCAGACTGAATACAGCGATTGTTACCGCCGTTGCCACATGATACCAGAACCATCCCGTATTATAGGAAATATGCCAAAAGGCGAAGCTTCTCTCCTTCGTAATTCTGGTCAGCGTAATCGCATGCTTTAGAACAGGGTTTAAGAGCAGGGAAACTGTATCCACCAAAACAAACAGACAGATGATACACTTCACCCAAGGCTTAGTCTTAATTACCCCTGTATAGGATTCCACAAAGAGCAGAAGCGCTACCACCAACCACGAAACAGCCGCATAATAACAGCTTATGGCAATATACGCCAGCAGCTCATGGTTGCTTATTACAAAGAGACCCTGTGTGAGCATCGTGAATGAAGCCCAGCATACCAACAGAGTGCTCATTCTCGCTGTTTTACCTTCACATTTTGTTGCTTTTCGAATCCACAACGCCATAAACACTTCTACGGCCATTGTTCCCAAAAAAACAATCCAATTCATGCAGGCCCTCCTCTTTAGTGTCACTTTTAAATCTTTTGTGTCTAACTATTCTATCATACTTTTTTCCTACGCACAACGAATTTCTAGCCATTTATTGATTTTTTTTGAATACACCTTGATGCTTTTTCGCTTATGGAAAGCATAGATTCGCTATTCCGGTTAAAAAACCGTACCATTTGAAGGATGCATGCTACACTTCGAAGTCCATACACATACGTACTTCCGTATAGGGGCGCACATAGGTTACCGCAACATGCATATGCTCGGGATGCACCGTATAATTCTTTAACGCTTCCTCGCTTTCCAACAGGCTGTCCAACATCACCTCTCCGTTGGAGGACGCCAGCGGCTCCACGGCAACATGCATCTCCACCAGACCGGGAACCACGCCAACCAGCCCCTCCAGCTTTTCCTTCATCGCCGCTTTAATCTGCACCTTGTCCGCCTCCGCAATGCTCTCCTTCAGTTTCCAAATAATAACGTGTCTTACCATAGCTAATTCCTCCTATTTTTCCGGCGCATCGCGCCGTGGATACTCTAACACTGTTGACGGTCACCCCACCGTTTTCTGCCTCAAATCAGAACATCATACTTGCTTCACTGCGCGCAGGAACGCCTCGCACCCTTCCACAATATCCTCATATGTCTCATCAAAATTCCCCGTGTACCACGGGTCGGCAATATCCCGCCCCGATCCCGCAAAAGAAAGCAGCTTATAAATCTTTCCGTCCGGGTCACCTCCCGCAATGCGGTTCATATTGCGGATATTCGCACTGTCCATCCCTATCAGATAATCATAATACTCATAATCCGCCTGCGTCATCTGCACCGCCCGGTGGGGAACTACCGGAACCCCCACCTGCCTCAGCTTATTCACCGTACCATAGTGCGGCGCATTCCCAATCTCCTCGCGGCTAGTAGCCGCGGAGTTTATTTCAAACAAATGAGAAATACGCTGTTGATTTACCATGTGGGTCAGGACAGACTCCGCCATGGTGGAACGGCAGATGTTGCCGTGGCAGATGAATAATACTTTAATCATATATCTAAAACTCCTTTAAAATGGGGATTTTTCTTGTATTATAAGCATTTTTGCAACTTTACTATTTTTACTTATCTTCGCATATTTGGGTATATTTCAGCATATCTTACACCTCAAAAGTTGTAAAATAAGTTGTAAAACCATACTCTGTTTACAACTTTACAACTCACGCATTACACACCTCTTGCATTTCCTTTTGGATATCGTCAAAGTCTAAATGTGTGTATGTATTGAGTGTAACACCAATATCTGAATGTCCCATAATTTTCTGCAAGGTCTTTGGATTCATTCCGGCTTTTGCCATATTACTGCAAAATGTGTGTCTGCATACATGGGGTGTAATCTTCGGAAGCTGTTCTCTGTAAATCTTATTATGCTTTTCAAGTGCATACTGGAAATACTTTTCCCAATGCAATGCTACCATAGGCATATCGTTCTTGTCTAAAAACAAAAATCCTGCTTTTCCGTCAATCATAGGCTCAACCTTTGGCTTCTTACGATTGGCAATAATACGCTTAAAACATTCGTATACTTCGTCAGTCATTGGCACTAATCTTGTTCCGGCATTTGTCTTTGTTTCTTCGATTACATACTCCATGTTTCTTTTCCTCTGCAACTGATGATTCACATTGATTTTTCTCTCCTGCAAATCAATGTCTGCTATCGTCAGTCCGCAAAATTCAGAAATACGAAGCCCTGTTTTAAAGAGAATAAACATTCCGTCATAATAGGTGCAATAGTGCTTATCGTTCTTAATGAACTCAAGGAACTGTCTTTCCTGCTTCCTTGTAATCGCTTCTCTTGTCACACTATCATTTACAACCACTGTTGCAAGCTGAAATTCAAAAGGATTCTTACGGAGCAAATCATCATCTACCGCCATTTGAAAGGCAGGTCTTACCACTCCTCTAATGGTGTGAATGGAACTATAACCACGCCCATCCGCTTGCAGCTTAATCAACCACCCTTTTGCGTCAGATAGCTTTACTCTATCAATCCTCTTTTTTCCAAAGTCCTCTTTTGCAATCACATTGATAACAAAATTGTAATTAGCTTCTGTGTTATGTCTTACGCCTGTTTTTTGAGATACATACTTTTTGACTAATTCCAAAACCGTCATATCTCCACCTTTGGAATAGATACCATCATCCAAATCCCTGTTGATTGTCTTTATCAAATCTCTAAGGGGCGGTTTATCTTTCTTTCCCTGTGGTGTAACATCCGTCTGTACCAAACGCCAACTATACACATAATTGGGCTTTCCATTGCTATCAATGTACTTGTACATATATCTTCCGTCTTTCGTTTGGCTCTCTCCGTTTCTCAGTACTCTATTTTTATTATCACGTCTTTTAACAGTACTCATCTTATCGCTCCTTTCATAACTGAAAGAGCCCCGATACGATATAATTACTATACCATAATCGGAGCTCCAAATCTATCCTTAACCTAGGCAGTTTTTGCACACTAGATAACATTCATATTCTCATCAATATATTTTA
>JAZQCX010000125.1:0-3424 GCA_045546495.1 Acetatifactor sp.
GCCGCCGTTTCTTTTTATCTTCTAATGAAATGACGCGGTATCACTGTTAAAAGCGGCGGCTAAAGGAGGTAGCCGCCATGAAGCACATACCCTATCGACAAAATCCGACGGTCATTGACTTATCAAAAAAAGCCCGACCACCGTCGGGAACCTCTCCACCCTTGAATATGAACTGTCTAATCATCTAAATACTACTTACAATACCTATACGCCTGTCCGGGCTTTTCGGACAGGCGTATTTTGCTGCTCAAAAAATTTTTTGAAAAAAATCCGAAAATCTTCGGCGTTTTTTTCAAAAGGCAGTATTGCCCCGCGAAAAGGGGGAAGCACCACCAACTTTCCAACGAGAAAGGGGGTGAGAATGTGGAACCTAATCGCAGGGAGTTTATAAAACAGTGCGCTTTCCAGAAGTTTTGCAATACGGTACTGCACAATGAAGCGTGTGACGCTCACAAAGAGCTGCACAGGCATAAGGCAAAGGAGATTACCTTTTCCGACTTGACCTTAGAAGAAGCGCGGCAGCTTCATACCTTTGATGAATATTTCAAAGGGGAAACCGCCTTTGAAAGAGCCGGGAAGAAAATCACGCCGAAGCTGCTTCTTGAAGCAATCCGTACTTTGCCGGAAGAAAAGCGCAAAGCCGTACTCCTGTACTATTTCGAGGGAATGAACGACACCGAGATTGCGGAGCTGTTCGATACGTCGAGAAGCACGATACAGTACAGGCGGACAAGCTCTTTTGAGCTACTAAAAAAATATCTGGAGGAAAATGCTGATGAATGGGACGAATGGTAACGAACCCGGCTACCCGGAAAAAGCCCTTGTTCCCTATCCTGTCATTTTGGCAGCGACAAAGGGCGACCCGGACGCTATGAAGATTGTCTTGCAGCATTTCAGCGGCTACATAGCCCGCCTCTCCATGCGGAAGCTGTACGACGAGCGCGGGAACGTCTATTTTGGCGTAGACCACGACATTCGGGAACGGCTGCAAGCAAAACTGATGATGGCTGTCCTCACCTATAAGGCAGAGGAATAAACCGCAGCGGCGGCGGGACGCTTTCTCTCTCCCCCTTTTCCGTTCCGCTGCTGACGCGGCAGCAAAGCCATTCTGAACCTTGACAAAGAAAGCGGCGCAAGATAACGGCGGCGCAGCATAGGGCAAATCGGATACGTTCCTTTTGCGCCGAGCCATACGGCGGGTGCGCCATGACGCTATCCGGGTGAGGTTATCCCCACCCGGACAGCCGAGCGACCAACACCGCGCCGGAAAGCAAGTGTAGCGGCTTGCGGGCGACGACACGCAAAATATACAATGATACTTCCTTACAGCCACAGTCCGAGCGTTAAGAGCGTCGCAGGCAATGGGTAGGGCTGCATGAGAACCATGCCGGGGTGAAATTCCCATGAGGTTATGCTAATAACCGTCCGATTAAAGCCTTTGTTTTATTGAATAGTGGACTTGCTGCTATTCATAGACTGTATTATATGTTTGCGAAAGAAAGGGGGATTTTCTTTGACGCAAAACCAAACGCCCGTTACCACAACGGAGCATAAAATCGGAAAAGTTACTTACCTTGTATGTTCGTCTGCAAGTGAACGCGCAACGGACACACTGGATAAAAAGATAAAAAAGCTCATTCGCAAAGACATGGAGCTGAACCCCGCAAACGCCCGAAAATAGGGCGTTTCTTCACATTTTATACATGACACAGGCAGCGGTATGTGGTATAATATAGACAGTACAAATACCATGCTTGTCTGTCGTCGGAAAGGAGGACAAAATGTTACAGACAGACAAGATTACCGCTTTATATTGCAGATTGTGCCAGGAAGATATGCAGGCCGGGGAAAGCGAGAGCATACAGAACCAAAAGATGATTTTACAAAAGTATGCTGACGAACACCACTTTTTCAACACGCGCTTTTTCGTAGACGACGGATTTTCCGGCGTGAGTTTCGAGCGTGAGGGGCTTCAAGCCATGCTGCATGAGGTTGAAGCCGGGAACGTGGCGACCGTCATAACAAAAGACCTTTCCCGTCTGGGACGCAATTATCTGAAAACCGGCGAACTGATAGAGATTGTTTTCCCCGAATATGAAGTGCGCTACATTGCCATTAACGACGGTGTAGACACAGCGAGGGAAGATAACGAGTTTACCCCTCTGCGGAACTGGTTCAACGAGTTTTACGCCCGCGACACCTCAAAGAAAATCCGGGCTGTTAAACAGGCAAAGGCACAGAAAGGCGAGCGTGTCAACGGCGAAGTGCCGTATGGTTACATAGCCGACCCAAACGACCGCAATCATCTATTGCCCGACCCGGAAACGGCGCACATTGTAAAACAGATTTTCGCTATGTATGTGCGCGGCGACCGTATCTGCGAAATCCAGAACTGGCTACGGGAACATGAGGTACTTACTGTTTCAGAACTGCGCTACCGTCGTTCCGGCAGTTGCCGCCACCCGCGCCCGCACCCGACCTGTATTTATAACTGGCCGGATAAGACACTGTATGATATTCTTGGACGCAAAGAATATTTGGGGCATACCATTACGGGCAAGAGCTATAAGGTATCTTACAAATCGAAAAAGACGAAAAAGAACCCGGAGGAAAAGCAATACTTTTTCCCCAACACGCACGAACCTTTGATTGACGAAGAAACCTTTGACCTTGCACAGAAACGGATTGCTACCAAACACCGCCCTACAAAGGTTGATGAAATTGACATTTTTTCGGGACTTCTCTTTTGTGGGGATTGCGGCTATAAAATGTATCTGCAACAGGGAGCCGGGACACTGGAACGCAAACACGCCTACACTTGCGGAAAGTACCGAAACAGGATAAGGACTGGCGAGCTTTGCACTACCCATTATATCCGAAAGAGCGTCCTTAAAGAACTTGTCCTTGCTGATTTACAGAGGGTGCTGTCCTATGTGAAAGAGCATGAACAGGAGTTTATCGAAACCGCCAACGAGTGCAGCGCAAAGGCAGTACAAAAGACGCTGACACAGCAGCGGAAAGAGCTTGACAAGGCGCAGAGCCGCATTAGCGAGCTGAACATCTTATTCCGCAAGCTCTACGAGGACAACGCTTTAGGGAAACTTTCTGATGAACAGTTTGCTTTTCTGACTTCCGGCTATGATGAAGAAAAAAAGATGCTGACCCGGAGGATTGCGGAGCTGTCACAGGAAATCGACAACGCCACCGAGCGCAGCGCGGACGTAAAAAGGTTTGTCGCACTGGTACGCAGATACACCGCCATTACCGAACTGACCTACGAAAACGTCCATGAATTTATTGACCGCATTCTTATTCACGAACTGGATAAGGAAACGAACACCCGCAAAATCGAAATCTTTTATAGCTTTGTCGGCAGAGTTGATACGGGCGACAAGCCTACCGAAAGTATCTCCTATTTCAGACA
>JAZQCX010000126.1:0-4050 GCA_045546495.1 Acetatifactor sp.
ATGTAAATCAGACCATCATCGAGTTCATCGATAAAATTGTTGCAGAAGTTGGTAAGAAGAAGCATGAGTACACCAGCTGTGCAATTCCTGCGCAATTATTCGAGGAGATGAAGAAGATTGTTACTCCGGAAGAGATGGAGGAGGCAGTATTTACCGATGAGAAGCAGGTACGTGAGGAGAATATCCGCGTAATTACCGCTAAGTTAGAGGAAGCTTTTGCTGAGAAGGAAGAGTGGCTTGCAGTACTTGGTGAGGCTGTATATCAGTATCAGAAGAAGACAGTTCGTAAGATGATTTTAGCTGACCAGAAGCGTCCTGACGGTCGTGCAATGAACCAGATCAGAAAGCTTTCTGCAGAAGTAGATTTAATTCCAAGAGTACACGGTAGCGCAATGTTCACCCGTGGACAGACGCAGATTTGTAACGTATGTACCTTAGCTCCTTTATCTGAGCAGCAGAGAATCGATGGCTTAGATGAGAATGAGGTAAGCAAGAGATATATGCATCATTACAACTTCCCTTCCTACTCTGTAGGTGAGACCAAGCCTTCCAGAGGACCGGGACGTCGTGAAATCGGTCATGGTGCATTAGCAGAAAGAGCGTTAATTCCTGTACTTCCAAGCGAAGAGGAATTCCCGTATGCAATCCGTACCGTATCTGAGACGTTCGAATCCAACGGTTCTACTTCCATGGCATCTACCTGTGCTTCCTGTATGTCCCTGATGGCAGCAGGTGTTCCGATTCGTAAGATGGTAGCAGGTATTTCCTGTGGTCTCGTAACCGGCGATACCGACGACGATTACGTATTGTTAACCGATATCCAGGGTCTTGAGGACTTCTTCGGCGATATGGACTTTAAGGTAACCGGTACCGATGAAGGTATTACCGCAATCCAGATGGATATTAAGATTCACGGTTTGACCAGAAGCATCGTGGAAGGTGCTATCGCAAGATGTCGCGAAGCTAGAATGTTCATTATGGAGAACTGCATGAAGCCGGCAATTGCTGAGCCGAGAGCAGAGGTGAACCAGTACGCTCCGAAGATTGTTCAGATTCAGATTGATCCGTCCAAGATCGGTGAGGTTGTTGGTCAGAGAGGTAAGACTATCAACGCAATCATCGAAGAGTGCGGCGTGAAGATTGATATTACCGATGACGGTGCAGTTTCCGTTTGCGGAACCGATCCGGCAGGTATGCAGCGTGCTATCGACCTCATCCAGATTATTGTTACCGATTTCGAAGAGGGACAGGTTCTGGAAGGTAAGGTTGTCAGCATTAAGGAGTTCGGTGCATTCCTCGAGTTCGCACCGGGCAAGGAAGCTATGGTTCACATTTCCAAGATTTCCAAGGAGCGCATCAACCACGTAGAAGATGTTCTGACCCTTGGTGATGTTGTAAAGGCAGTTTGCCTTGGCAAGGACAAGATGGGCAGAATCAGCTTCAGTATTAAGGATGTAAAGTAATGGACCGCTCTTTCGCATAAGAGGGCATTTAAACCAGTCGAAAAATGAAATAGTTTCACGGGAACCCGCTCTCGCTCTTGCACAAACGCAGCGGCTACTAGGCTCAAAAATACTTCGCCAAGTACCGGCGTTTGATTAAGGTTCCCTACTGAAACTTTTCATTTTTCGACTTTTGTTTTACATGCTTATATATGCGAAAGAGCTGGTGCGTCTATTACTTTACAAGGAATGGGAAAAATTTATAGTAATTTGGGGAGGAGATTTGACAATGGAGAAGATTACATTTAGTGATCTTGCTGGTTATTTGAAACAGGGCAGAGAGATTGAGTTTGTCTATGACGGCAGGAGGTTTTCTATTACAAACCATGAGGGAGTTTGGAATCTATGCGATGATACGGACCACATTCTTTTGAATAAAATATGCCGATTTGATGAAATGGAGATTCTTGTATCTAAAATAGCGGAGACTATTATTGATGATTTGAAAATATCAAAGATTTTTGACGAGGGGCTTTATGATACAGAGGGATTATTTATTTTGTGATTTATAGAGATAAAAAACTTTGAATCAGATAGATAAGAAAAATATGAGGACAGATAAGTAGATAAATCAGAATTTATATAAGGCAAGGAGAAATGCTTATGGCAAAGATAATAGCAATCTGTGGGAAAATATGTTGCGGAAAAACCTATTACGCCAATCAAATAAAAGAAAAAGAGAAAGCGGTTATTTTATCATGCGATGAATTAACAAAGGATTTGTTTGATAATGATTTGGGCGAGAAACACGACGAAATGGCGTTAAGAATTTGGAGCTATTTTAAGAAAAAATCGGTGGAATTAGTAAACATAGATTGTACTGTAATTTTAGATTGGGGGTTTTGGAGTTCAGAAAACAGAAGAAGCTTAACCGAGTTTTGTCGCTCTCAGAATGTTCATTGCGAATGGCATTACATTGATGTTGATGACCAAACATGGAATAAAAACATTGAAGAACGAAACTGTAGGGTATTAAATGGCGAAGGTGGTTCGGATTATTATCTGGATGAAGGTCTTATGGGAAAATTATTGTCTATGTGGGAAGCACCTTCTAAAGATGAAATAGATGTTTGGTATACATTAGAAAGAAAATAGAATTGTTGTATAGAGAACAACAAATTCCGATGTATAGAATGTTTGCACCTAAATTGCTTATAGAAAGGTTTTATTATATGGATCAAATTGAGTTAGTCAGCTTACCCAACGGTATCCGGGTGGTATTAGAACCCATGCCTTATGTGAAAACAGCAGCCTTCGGCGTGTTTGTGGGCGTCGGGTCCGTGTGTGAGACAAAAGAGAATAACGGAATCTCCCATATGATTGAACATATGCTGTTTAAGGGGACGGAGACGAAAAGTGCCAAGGAGCTGGCGGATATTACGGCCAGACTTGGCGACACGGCAAATGCGTATACCGGCAAAGAGTACACTGCCTATTACGGTGTGACTGTCGCAGAGGAGCTTTTTAAGCTTATGGAAGTACTGGCTGATATGCTGTTACATTCCGTGTTTGACCGTAAGGCTCTCAGTAAGGAAAAGGGAGTTATCTGCGAAGAAATCGATATGTACAACAATTCTCCGGATGATTTAGTCCATGAACTGGCACAAAAGCGTGCATGGCAGGGACATCCCCTTGCCTTTCAGATTTCCGGCACCAAGGGTGTGGTTCGGGGAATGACAAGAGAGAAAATATTGACCTTTTATAAGCGGGAGTATCGTCCGGAAAGAACAGTGCTTTCCGTGGCAGGGGCATTTGATAAAAAGAGGGTAGTGGAGTATTTGCGGTCATTGTTTTGTCCGGGCGGTCAAGGCGCTGCGGCAAGTGTGAAGAAGGAGGGAGTGGCACCGGATGAACGTTATGGAAGGCGTTACGGTGAAACGGCATATAAGACAAATCAAAAAGAGGGACAGCAAAGTGACGGACAGAGAAAGCTGTTAGAAAATGTCCTTGTTCAAGAGCGTCCGACAGCCGAATACACCCGAAACTTCTCCAAGTCCTATCAGGATACCTCCCAGCTTCATATGAATCTGGTATTTCCGGGGATTTCCTATTTGGATGAGAAGCGACATGTTGCTACCGTGTTCCAGTCAGTGTTCGGAGGAAGCAATAATTCCATGTTGTTTCAGAAGATTCGCGAAGAAGAGGGACTGGCGTATGCGGTGTATTCCTACGGATGTCCGTATGCAAAGGAAGGTCTGGTACATATTGATGCGGTGACGGCTCCGAGCCAGGCAGAGATGGTGTTTGACTATGCCTTGGAGGTATGTGATACCATGCGGAATCAGACGGTGTCCGAGGAGACGTTGGCAACTCATAAAGCTTTGATTCGTACCGAGGCGATTTTGTCCAAAGAAAGTGTACAAAGCCGCATGGAGGGCAACGGTAGAAGCGTTCTGCTTCGGGGAAGAGTGATTTCTCAGGAGGAAGAACTGAAACACATTGAAGCAGTGACGGCAGAGGATATACGGGAGTTTGCAAGACAAGTGCTTTGTCCGGAGAAGATGAGTGTGTGTCTTGTTGGGGAGACGAGAAGCGCGGGACAGAGGCT
>JAZQCX010000127.1:0-6246 GCA_045546495.1 Acetatifactor sp.
GAAAGCGCCGACAGGCGCGCTTTGCGAATGGCGTTCGTGAACTGACGCGCCGCAAGGAGCGCCGACAGGCGCGCTTTGCGAATGGCGTTCGTGAACTGATGCGACGCAAGGAGCGCCGGCAGGCGCGCTTTGCGAATGGCGTCAGGTACATGCAGACAGCTCCGGTCCCAGATAAGACGCCGGCAACCTCTTCTCCGCATCATAAATACGAATCCGCTCAGGAATTGCCCCTGCCTCCAGAGCGCCCAGCGTAAGCTCCTGTACACCTTCTTCAAAGTACAGCTCCAACGCTGCGACACGGATCTGATCCAGTACACCTCTGCACCATCTCTCATCCCGATGATCTCCCGCGCGGAAATCCTCCGGCACAAGTACCGCAACACGTTCCTCACCCAATGCACCTTTCACCTTCATACGGATTGCACGGCGATTCACCGGGGAGTTGGTAGGCGCTGCCAGTAGTTCCACCCGATACATTCCCGTCTGCGGAATCCAAAAACAATAGGAAAGCTCCGGTGCCTCTTCTGCTTCCGTAAAATCTGCCGTTGCAGGAGAAACCTTCATTGCACTGCCGTATTGACCATAACCGGCAAGTAGCTTAAATGCCCCTTTCTCCACATCCTTTTTAGCACAAAAGCCCTCTGCCGGCATGGTAATCACGCCGCTTTTCGGAAGCCATGTATTCTCCGGTAATTCTTCCACGGAAAAACGTTTTGCTCTAATTTCCACAGCTACCGTGGTATCCCCCGAAACAACAAGCAATCTTACATGTTGCTCCTCTTTCGGCAACAGTTCCCTGCGGCACCTTATTTCTACCCGTCGTAAGTCACTGACTGTTCCGGTCATGGAATCGATTTCCAACCATTCCGGCAGGCATCCGCTCCGCTCCCGACCCACTTCTGTTCTTCGTTCCTCCGACACTTCCCGGGTCGCAACCGTCGCGCAATTCATGTTGTTGCATTGCTCCACCGTAATCTCGTATTCCTTCTCACAAACTCCGTCATTGGAAATTTCAAGCCACACGCTATCGCATCCTTCGCTCAAAAAGTCGTCCACGGTAATTACGGAAGGGCTGCCGTAGTTCTTAATGCAAATTTCCTTCCTGTCCGCTCTGGAGACACTGATTCCCGCACGTGCAATCGGTTCCACACTGCATATGTAGGGGTATTTTGCCCCGTCCTCATTCCACTTGGTAAAGCCGATATGAGACGCAAGCTCCATTCCGCTCCACTTCCCGTTTTCGAAGGCTGCAAACTCTCCTGCAAGCTGCTTATCCCGCGCAATACACTCCCGTACATATTTCGCATAACGGTTTGCCACCGGTCTTCCCTGCTTTGCATAATGATGATTTTTTGCGGCATAAAGGTGCATTTTCAGCAGATTCATCATGGCAGTTGCGGAGAAATGTACCATACTGTAATAGGCACTCCGCTCTGCCTCGGCCAGACTCTGCAAAACTTCCCCGCTTAAATGCTCCGTATCCTCTGCCAGCTTCAGCATCCTGTCCGCCTCCAGATAGTGGCAGGGATGATAAATCGTTTCATTTAGGGATTCCGGTCGGCGCATATGGGCCAGGTTAATATAATCCGTAAGCACCTTTCCCGCCTTTTCCTGCACGTTTGCGTCCGCCTGCGGGAAATTCTCCTTTGCCCACTTCCGAACAAACTGCCTGTAGCTTTCGGGATTGCTGCTGCCCCATTTTTCAAAGTCATAGGCAAGTGCCATAAAGTAGGTCAACGGTACTTCATGAAGCTTTAAATCACCCACATTTACAATCCAAAGCTCTCTGACACCGTACTCATACGCCGTACACATCTGTTCCCACGTCTTACTTAACGGCGTGGAATCCACCCATTCATAAGAAACCGGGCCACCGTGATAATCGAAATGATAGTACATGCCGAACCCACCCTTATGGTCGCGGATTTCTTCCGTAGGCAGGGTGCGCATCTGCCCGTGATTGTCCTCACAGAGCATACAGATTACACCGTCAAGCTCCTCCCAATCCTTTAAACCTGCAATATTTTCGTCCCCATAGAAATACTCCTCCACTTCCTTATACAGGGCAAGCATTCTGGGAACCTCGTTTAAATCCTCGTTCACATTCTCCCGGATCAGTTCGTTCTGTTTATGAATAATTTTCTTTAAAAGGGCAACATTCTCTTCCACCGTAGCATCGTCGCCCAGCATGGAACTGTCCCGCTCTCCCCGCATACCGATGGTAATAATATTCTCATATTTACCGCTGCGCTTCAGGGAATCTTCCCAATAGCGGATCAACCCCTGCTCGTTTGTATAATAGTTCCACCGGTTGCCGTAGGGACTATTTTCACCGCGTACCTTATCCCACTCCTCACTGGCACGCAGACAGGGCTCATGGTGGGAATATCCCATGACAACACCATATAGGTCTGCCAGCTCTTCATTTGCACTTCCAGGGCCGTCCAGCGGAAAGGAAGCCGTCCACATGGCAGGCCACATATAATTTCCTTTCATACGAAGCAGGAATTCGAAAACATATTTGTACATATTGGCATTGAAATCGCCGAAATGCGAGGTCACCCATGTGCCGAAGCAGGGCCATTCGTCATTGATAAAAAAGCCTCTGTAACGCACGGTGGGTTCCTTGGAGGTCACTTCGATATCTTCCTTAATTTCTGCGTCAGGACGCTTTGCCGGAGCAGAATCTCCCCAATATACAAGGGGTGTCACGCCCAAATATTCCGACAGGGTAAACATACCGTAAATCGTACCTCTTTTGTCACTTCCGCAAATAACAAGTGCCTGTGTTACGCCCGGAAATGGATTCTCAATCAACTGCAGAGCAAAAACCTCCCGTTTCCCGCAAAGCGCACTGACGTCCATGCGCCCGGCCCGCACCAGTTGCTCCAATAATGTACTTTTCCCTATGGTTGCGCACAGAATAATTCCCCCGCCGGTTACGGTTTCCTGTATTTCCCCACCGACAAGCATCGTCTCATCCGCAACGGCAGGCTTCACTCCTGTCACAAGGCAAATGTCCCCTGCCACCGTATCAGCAATTCTTTTTACCCCTTCAAAGGCATCGCTCTCCACTAAAATAGGCACTGCCTTCCCCGTTTCCACCAGTTTCATCTTTCTACCTCACATACCCGAATCCTAAAATGGTAAACTGCTTTTCTTCCTCCCCCGGCTTCATCACAATTTCCACATGGTGTCTCTTTCTCTCGCGTCCTCTGAAGCAAATCAGGGCATTACAGTGTACCCACCCCACCTCATGGGGGTCGATCACCCGCACAAGTTCTCCGTCTGCGTAAACCTCTGCCACACCTGCTGCCGGAGAACCGGAATCCTTTTCCACAATCAACAGGGCCGTACATTCAATATCCATTATAAAAGGGGCCGTTCCCGATACATGCATCCAGTTATCCGTAAATTCCGGGGTCCTCACGGAGCTTCTGTCCCGCTCTACCAGCTGCAAATCCGTATCTGTTTCCTTAAAATCACCGCATTCCACGGTAATCTGCTCCGGTATTCTCTTTCTGTCAAAATATTGCAATTCGCAAAATTCCTGTCCGTAGGGTGCCTTTATCCGTGCAATATCCACGCCGCCGGCTGCGGGTTCTTCTCCCGCAACGGTACGGAACAAATGCACCAGACAGTCTGCCATCACACGATGTCCGTTGGTGTTGGGATGGAACACATCATAGAAGAACTGACTCTTTCCGATTATCCGTCCCTTTCCGGGTTTTTCATAAAACTGCTCCACCACACAGTCCCTTATGCTGACCATAGGCAACCCGTAGGCCTCACCCACCGGACGAAGCCGCTCCTGTAGGTTCCAATCATCGGAGAAAACGGAAAACAACAGCACCACCGCCGGTTCCTTCTCTTCCTGCAGAATTTTCCGCACCAGACAATCATAGCTCTCCCCGGCCGTCTCATCTCCTTCATCATTCACCGCAAATTCCACAATACACAAATCAGGAACAACACCTGCCTCTTCCCTGATTTCCTTTTCATAGCGAATCATGCCAAGCTCAGAGGAAGTCCCTCCTACACCTGCTTTGATATAATGAATATTTTCCTCGGTTCCTCTTCCTGCCAGCTCACAAAAGCCTTCAAAAGCTTTGTAAGCGTAACACATGGTATTGATTGGCAGCGCCCATGCACCTTGCGTGATAGAGCCTCCGATAAACGCCACTGTCACATCTTCACCGCGCTTTGCTTTTTCCAGCACACGCTTTAAACGGAGATTGTTCCCGGTCTGCACCAGAGATTTTGCAATCATCTCCCGGTATGCCGGACTGTCGAACAGTATCTCCTCATCCTCCTCCGGCTCCGGAGCCGTAAAACCATCCTGTAAATAGAGACGAACGGAAGCCGTCGCAAGGCTGTCCGCCTTAGCAAACTCAAAGCGAATCTGACCCGGCACATAATCCTGTAATCCCCACGCAACATCGGACAGCTTAATCACATACTCCATACCGTCCGCAGGAATCCCCACTTTATGACAGGTTCCGCCCTCTCCCTCCAGACGACCGTACATCTGCAAACAAAAATCTACCGTTTCCTTCGGTGTATCACTTTCCACAGACACACCAATCGAATAAACAAGCTTACGAAAACCTGCCGTGGTATTCAAAAGCTCCAGTATCTGTTCATCCTCCACATTTCCCACAATCTTTGCAAAGCTTTTCAGTCTGCCGTTATTCAGGAAAATGGTCTGGACTCCCGTACCATCCGGCTGCGGGGAACCGGCAACCTGCTTTTTTCTCATAATATAAAAGCTCTGACGTTTACTTTCCGGGTCTCTCGGTGCTTTGGGTCCTGCCATGGTCATACCTCTGCTTTCTGTTAAGTTGCGCTTTGTCTACGCCGCTCTATTTCTGTTTCTTATTTTATTTCTTTATATTCCGAATGTCCTGTTAATTCTAAGTTTATCTCACTTTTTACGGCGAATCTGCCTAAAATTTGTGTTCTCCTGCTCAAATATTGCTAATTCCCCTATGCAAGTGCAGTCGTGTCTTAACCGCCCGCGAAAACTGGCATGGTAAAAAACTTCTGTTCTGGCACTTTTTATCATGCCACTCATGCGTTACACTGTGCATTGTATCGGTTAAATCGGTTATGTTTTTGTTTCTGTATCGGAATGTCGACACCGTTACCGCAGCAGCAACACATTCGGTCAGAACCGAAAATCATGAATTACGAGGGAAAAATTATGAAAAGAAGAAAAACATACCATGTGTTGATTATCGGTGCTGTATTACTGATCGCAAGTATTATTTTTTCGGTTTACGCATATTCTACCAGCTATCAGGAGTCTCTAACCTTAGACAGCGCACAGGCTGACGAGAAACTGGCACTCCAGCGCCCCTATTCCTACGGTCTGACCTGCACCTTTTTTGCCGTTCTACTGACCGCAAAAGGAATTTACAACGCTGTTATCGGAACTGTCAAAGACTCAAAATCGGACATCAAACGTCTTGCCCAGGCCGGCCTCCTTGCCGCCCTTTGCTACATCGGTTTTGCTTTTTTGAAATTTGATATGCCTGTAGGTCCCGAGAAAACCGCCTTTCACTTCGGAAATGTATTCTGTGTGCTGGCTGCTCTGCTTCTGGGCGGCTATTGGGGCGGACTTGCCGGAGCAATCGGTATGACCATCGGCGATTTAACCACCGCTTACGTTACCAGCGCGCCCAAAACATTTTTGCTAAAGCTGTGTATCGGTTTAATTGTTGGTTTTGTGGCACATAAGATATTTAAGCTAAGCCGTGCCCATTCCAGGAAATTTGTAACCGGCGTTACTGTTTTTTCCTGTATTTGCGGCATGGGCTTTAATATCATTGCCGATCCCCTTGTAGGATATTTTTACAAAACATATCTGCTGGGTGTTCCACAGGATATTTCTAAGGCACTGGCAAAAATCAGCGCTTTAACCACAAGCGTAAACGCAGTCACCGCGGTCATCCTGGCATCTATATTTTATCTTGCATTAAGACCCGCCTTAAAAAAATCGGGACTGTTCGTCGAAGTATCCCCCGACACGGACAATACCGTATCCGAGAAGTGAATGTCGTAACTACATTTTCATTGGAAAACGAAATACAGAGGTGCACATGAACTATTCTGTGATGAATCAATCTGAAACAAACAATAATGCAAGCCGGGGCGCCGTTCCCCGTCTTGCTCTTATCAACAGTATGGCCGGATACGGACGTTGTTCCACAACAATCGCACTTCCCGTCATCAGCGCATTAGGGG
>JAZQCX010000128.1:0-12302 GCA_045546495.1 Acetatifactor sp.
AAGTGTTGTCTTCCTAAGACCGCTTGGCCTCCGACTTGAATCATGGAGGGGATGTATGAGGCGGGAAGACTTAGAAACACGCTGATTATTTCCCCGCCCGGATGCGGAAAAACTACGTTGCTTCGTGACCTCATACGACAGATTTCAGACGGGACGGCTTACGGAAAAGGGATGACGGTGGGAGTGGTGGATGAGCGGTCTGAACTGGCAGGCTGCCTTTTGGGTATTCCGCAGTTGGATGTGGGCATGCGCACGGACGTCATGGACAGCTGTCCAAAGCTGTACGGAATGAATATGCTTTTGCGCTCCATGGCACCCCGTGTGATTGCTATTGATGAGCTGGGGAGCAGAGAGGAAATCGAATGTCTGCAAAATGCCGCATTCGGTGGGTGTGGGATTCTTGCAACGGTTCACGGTACCTGTCTGGAAGATGTGGAGCGGAGATTTTTCGTAGCTCGGGGAAGCTTTAAAAATTTATTTGACAGATGTCTGCTACTGACAGGCAGAGGCGGCGGGGAGGGAATCTGTATCACGGAGGAAGCCGTAGACGGTGATGAAAACAGGTTCCGGATATAGAAAACAGAAGAGATAGCGGAAGAAAGGACGGGAAAGGAAAGGGGGAGGCATAAAATGCTCAGACTGGCGGGCAGTTTTTTTATACTGGTGGGATGCTTTGGGCTGGGAGTAATGTACCGGGAAAGGCTGCGTGACAGGATTCGTACTTTGCAGCAACTTATGGATATCCTGGAACTGTTTGAAGGAGAAATCCGTTACGGCAGATCGGTTTTGCCGGAGTGTTGTCAGCGGGTAGGGGAGCAGACAAAAGGAGAGCTTGGAGAGGCACTGCTGGAGGTGGGGAAGCGTATGCGGGAGGAAGAGGGGATTTCTTTTCCAACGCTTTTTAGGAGCGAGGTTGGACGGTGTCTGGAGAAACATCCGGTTACGGCGCAGGATAAAGAGTTTTTCTTCGGGTTTGTTTCGCCGGCGGGGTATGCGGAAGGCCGGATGCAGCAACGGGCCATGGAGCAGGGAAGGGAACGTCTTAGCAAGGAAAAGGAAAAGCTGGAGCGGGAGAGTGCCGAAAAAAGTAGGATAGCTGTGGGACTCGGAGCAATGAGCGGCTTTCTGCTGATACTGATTTTGTGGTAGTCGGCAGGGGATAAAGGAAGGTGAGACGGCATGGGAGTCAGTCTGATATTTAAAATAGCGGCAGTGGGAATTCTGGTAACCATACTCAGCCAAATATTGAAGCATAGCGGGCGGGAAGAACATTCCTTTTTAATCAGTCTTGCGGGATTGATATTGGTGCTTACTTGGATTATCCCGTACATATATGAACTGTTTCAGACAGTGCAGGCACTGTTTGCCATGTGACGGGAGGCGTAAATGGAAGAGTTGACAAAGATTGCCTTTCTGGGAATCGCGGGTGTGATGCTCGCCGTATATTTTAAGAGCAGTAAGGCGGAATATGGCAGTTACATCGGGCTTGCGTTGGGTATCCTGATTTTTTCTTTTGTACTGCGACAGGTGGAGGCGGTTATTTTTCAGTTTGAGAAAATTACCGGGTACTTGGGAAATGCGGCGGGATATCTGTCGACGTTGATGAAGGTGGTAGGAATTACCTACATATGCGAATTCAGTGCAGGTATTTGTAAGGATGCGGGGTATCAATCGATAGCCGGACAGATTGAGGTGCTGGGAAAGCTGTCCGTTCTTTTTGCGGGACTTCCCATATTGTTTGCTGTAATTGAACAGATACAGAGCTTTCTGTAAAGAGGTGACGGGATGGAGTTGGAGAGCATCTGGCAGGAATACGGGTTGGACAGGCTGGAGGAGGGGGTAAGGACGCTGTTTCCGGAGAACAGTGTTTCTATGGAGGAGCTTTTGCCTATGGTGATGTCGGGGGATGTATTCGGTGCGATGGCGGAGCTTTTTACGGGAACTATCACAAATGCAGTGGCGCAGCTGGGGGGGATAAAAAATATATTTGTATGGCTGTTGGTGCTGGGCATTGTTTCTTCATTGATGACGCATTTTGTGGAGGTTTTTGACAGACATCAGGTGGCAGATATGGGGTTTTATGTCATGTATCTTCTGTTTACTGTTATTCTGCTGCAGTGCTTTATGAGAGCAGCGGCAGTGGCTGCAGAAACCTTGGAAAATCTTATTTTGTTTATCCGACTGTTAATGCCGGTGTATCTGATTACCGTAGGGGTTGCCACCGGTGGGGTGACGGCAGGGGCGGCAAGCCAGCTGCTGCTTTTGGCGGTATATGGTGTGGAGTGTATTTTGTCGGGCGGGGTGATACCACTCATTTACAGCTTTGTTATGCTGGTGATTGTAAACGGTGTATGGGCGGAGGAAAAACTGCACCTTTTCATAGACCTTTTGGAAAAGGGTATCGGCTGGGTACTGAAAGGGGCACTGGGCGTGGTGACCGGACTGAGTGTGTTTCAGTCCCTGATTACCCCGGTGCTGGATTCCACAAGGAAGTCGGGCTTGCAAAAGATGGTGTCTGCCATACCCGGTGTGGGCAATGTGGCGGACGGCGTGGTGGAACTGGTAATCGGAAGTGCCACTGTAATCAAAAGCAGTGTAGGCGTGGTACTTTTGCTTTTGCTGATTTTATTATGTGTAATACCGCTTCTGAAAATTGCCCTGATTGCAGGCGCGTTGAAGCTTTCTGCGGCGTTTATGGGAATTGTGAGCAACAAAAGAATTACTTTTTGCGTGAATCGGACAGGGGATGCAGGAATGCTGCTATTGCGAACGGTGGGAACGGCCCTGCTTTTGTTTGTCATTTCGTTGGCAGTAATTACGGCAGCGGGAGGAGGCTGAGCTTTTGTTAGACGCTTTTTTTGAAGCAATCTGCCGTGTGGGGATTTTTATGATATGTGCACAGGCGGTAGTACATTTCAGACCACAGGAATCCTATGAAAAATATCTCAAGCTGATTGTCAGCGTTATGATATTGCTTCAACTGTTTTTACCCATCGGCGGAGTGTTCCTTGCGGGCGGGAAAACGGATGTGGCAAAGCAGCTTACTAAACTGACGCAAAGCATAGAGGAAGGGAGACGGCTTGCGGAAGAAAAGGCCGCTGAGACGGAAGAAATGCTGGAACAGATGACATTGGAAGAAGTGCAGAAAAGAATTGAGGCACAGGTGCAGCAGGACGCGGAGGCTGTATTGTCGGAAGAACCTGTACAGGCAGAATTCGCTGGATGGAATGAAGGTGCAACGGAAGCGGGAGTCTCGGAAAGCGGGGAGAAGTCTCCGGAAAGTATACAGGTGGAACAGATACCGGAGATTGTTGTAGGTGAGGGATTATAAAAGCGATAAGGGGAGATGCGATGCTAAAAAAGGGAATGACCAAATGGATGAAAAAAGAAAATCTTGTGGTACTCATTCTGTCGGGAGTGCTTTTGTTTATCATTGCGCTACCCACTAATTCCGGTGAAAAAAGTGCGGGAGACAGCTTGCTGTCAGGAAGGGCGGCAACCGGAAATGCAGGCAGTGGTCTTACTGTCGGAGGGAACGGCAGTGCGGCGACCCGTGCGGGGACAGGAACGGAAACAGGCGGAAATACCGAAACAGCCGGTTTGGGAAACGGTAACTTGGATGAGACACAAAATTCGGAATATGCAAAGGCACTGGAGCAGGAGCTTACAGAGATTTTAGGGGAAATCAGCGGGGTGGGTGAAGTGAAGGTTATGATAACCCTAAAGTCATCCCGGGAACTGGTCGTGGAGAAAGAGGAAAATGTGAACCGTTCCGCAACAAATGAGAAGGATGCCCAGGGGGGCAGCAGAATTGTGAACCAGATGGAGTCGGAGGCTGTTACGGTTTATCGTACGCAATCAGGGGAAAGTGAGCCTTATGTGGTGAAAACACTTACACCGGAAATTGAAGGGATACTGATTGTGGCGCAGGGAGCAGGCAGCGGAGAAATAAACCGGACACTGACGGATGTGGTACAGGCATTGTTCGGACTGGAGGTCCATAAAATCCGGGTGGTAAAAATGGGGTCATGACATTGTGTAACAGCGCTCCAAATGAGCTTGCATATATCTTTGGAAAGGCTCATACAATGAAGTAGAAAACGTGGAGAGGGAGATGACTGTGAAAAATTTATTTAAAAAGAATCAGCTTATGATAACGGCCCTTGCAATTATGATTGCAATCGCAGGATATTTGCAGTTTGCGGGAGAAGATTTGGGCGAGGAATACATGACTGTAAATGATGATACAGTTTACTCGGAGGGAACCAGTGCAGTGGATTCGGACCGTGTTGTTGCGGAGGATTATACAACACAGGAGTTGCTTGATTTGTCCGAGGAGGATTTACTGAAGCAGGGATTAACGGAAATTGAAAGTCTGGATTCTGATTTGGAGAATCTGGCAGTCGGAAATTATCTGGAAGAGGGGCTGCAAACAGCGGATGCGGGACAAAGTGCTGCGGAAGGCCAGCTTGCAGATGCGGGACAGAGTACTGCGGAAGGTCAGCTTGCGGATGCGGAACAGAGTGCTGCGCAGGGACAGCTTGCGGATGCAGGGCAGGCGATGCCGGAAGATGGCGAAATTCCCGGTGAAGCGGTATTTACCTCCGGGGATAATGTTGCAGTGTTGTCCGAGGCGAAGCTTTTGAAGGAACAGACCAGAGCAAAAAACAAAGAAACATTGCTTGAAATCATTAACAGCACGGGACTTACGGATGAACAGAAGCAGACGGCTGTAGACAGCATGGTTGAGATGACTGCTATTGCGGAAAAGGAAGCGGCAGCAGAAATTCTGTTGGAAGCAAAAGGCTTTACGGACGTGGTTGTCAGCATCAACGGTGATGCGGTGGATGTTGTTGTAAATGCATCGGTTCTGGATGATGCCATGCGAGCACAGATTGAGGATATCGTAAAGAGAAAAACGGAAGTAGAAGCGGAAAACATCATTATCAGCACAATGGACTAAATCGGAGCATGCGACGGAAAATGTAGTGTTATTTACATAGTAAACGTGATATAATATACCCAATGCAGATAGTGCGGAGTGGATTTTTCGCATGATGAAAGGACTGAAGAGTATGAAGAGAGTTTTTTTGATTGTACTGGATAGCTTCGGAATCGGTGAGATGGAGGATGCAGCTTCTTATGGTGATGTAAATGTAAACACCCTAAGAAGTGTATCCTCCAGCCCTTTTTTTAAAGTTCCCAACTTAAAGGAGCTGGGACTTTTTAATATTGACGGCGTAAGTGTTGGAGAAAAGGTGGGAAACCATAAGGCGGTAATAGCCCGGATGGCAGAAGCATCTAAGGGAAAGGATACTACTATCGGTCACTGGGAGATTTCGGGTATTTATTCACCGAAGCCCTTACCTACTTACCCGGAGGGATTCCCGAAAGAGGTGCTTGATAAGTTTTGCGAGAAAACAGGTCGCGGCGTGCTTTGCAACCTGCCTTATTCCGGTACGGCGGTAATTGATAAATACGGTGAGGAGCATCTGAGAACGGGAGACTTAATTGTTTATACCTCTGCGGACAGTGTATTTCAGATTGCGGCGCATGAGGACAAAGTGCCTGTGGAACAGCTTTATGAGTATTGCCGTATCGCCCGGGAAATTTTACAGGGAGAACATGGTGTGGGAAGAGTCATTGCCCGTCCCTTTGTAGGAGAGCCGGGAAGCTTTACACGAACCTCCCGCCGTCATGATTTTTCCATTGAGGCTCCGTCGGAAAATATGTTGGATCAGCTGAAAAGTGCCGGTAAGGATGTGATTGCCGTGGGCAAGATTCAGGATATTTTTGTGGGCAGAGGAATCACGGAATTTGTTTACACAAGCGGTAACGAAGAGGGAATCGAGAAAACGTTAAGCTATCTGGACAAGGATTTCGAGGGATTGTGCTTTGTGAATCTGGTGGATTATGATATGCTTTACGGACACAGAAGGGATATTGACGGCTACGCAAAGGCGTTGAGCTTTTTTGATGAAAAATTGCCGGAGATTATGGGAAAGATGCGTAAGGAAGATATCCTGATGATAACTGCCGACCACGGCTGTGATCCCGGCTATACGGCTACAACGGACCACACCAGGGAATATACGCCTTTTATCATGTATGGAGCGCAGCTTGCTCCGGAAAATAAGGGAACGCGGAAAACCTTTGCAGATATAGGGGCAACTGTGTTACAATACTTTGGTATTACGCCTGCCTTCCGTGGAGAAGGTATGCTGAAGGATTTGGAGGATTAGAAATGAGTGGCTATACGGAAGAAATTAACCGTCGTCGTACCTTTGCGATTATTTCCCACCCGGATGCGGGTAAGACGACTCTTACCGAGAAATTTCTGCTTTACGGCGGAGCAATTAATCTTGCGGGAAGCGTAAAGGGAAAGGCAACGGCGCGTCATGCGGTTTCCGACTGGATGGAAATAGAAAAGGAGAGAGGTATTTCCGTTACCTCCTCCGTTTTGCAGTTTGAATACGGCGGATATTGTATCAATATTCTGGATACCCCGGGACATCAGGACTTCTCGGAGGATACGTATCGTACCCTGATGGCGGCAGACTCCGCAGTTATGGTAATCGATGCTTCCAAGGGTGTAGAGGCCCAGACAAGAAAGCTGTTTAAGGTCTGCGGTATGAGAGGTATTCCCATCTTTACCTTTATCAACAAGATGGACAGAGACGCAAACGATACCTTTGAACTGCTGGATGAGATTGAGAAGGAACTTGGAATCGCAACCTGTCCCGTAAACTGGCCTATCGGCTCCGGAAAGGGATTTAAGGGCGTTTACGACAGGGAGCGGAAATGCGTGATTTCCTATTCCGATACAGAAAAAGGAACCAAGGAGGGTACCTCTGTTGAGATTCCCATTCAGGATGAGGCACATCTGAGGGAGTTAATCGGTGATGAGGCAGCGGACAAGCTGTTGGAAGAGGTAGAGCTTTTGGACGGTGCCAGCGCAGAATTCGATTTGGAGCAGGTGCGTGCGGGAAAACTGACGCCGGTATGCTTTGGTTCCGCGTTAACAAATTTCGGTGTGGAATTCTTCTTGCAGCACTTTTTGGAGATGGCCACCAATCCCTTGCCTCGAAAGGCGGATATCGGTTTGGTAGAGCCTACGGAAAATGAGTTCTCGGCTTTTGTTTTTAAAATTCAGGCAAATATGAATAAGGCACACCGCGACAGAATTGCATTTATGCGAATCTGTTCCGGGCGGTTTGATGCGAATATGGAAGTGCGCCATGTACAGGGGAACCGTGTTATGAGATTATCACAGCCCCAGCAGATTATGGCAGATGAGCGTAAGATTCTGACGGAGGCCTACGCTGGAGATATTATCGGTGTATTCGATCCCGGTGTTTTCTCCATTGGAGACACGCTTTGTATGCCGAAGCAAAAGATTCAGTACGAGGGAATTCCGACTTTCGCACCGGAGCATTTTGCCAGAGTGCGTCAGCTGGATACTATGAAGAGAAAGCAGTTTGTAAAGGGTATCGAGCAGATTGCCCAGGAGGGTGCCATCCAGATTTTCCAGGAGTTTAATACGGGTCTGGAGGAGATTATCGTGGGCGTGGTAGGTGTACTACAGTTTGATGTGTTGAAGTATCGACTGGAAAACGAGTACAATGTGGAGATTCGTCTTGAAAATCTGCCTTACGAGCATATCCGCTGGATTGAAAACAAGGATGAGATTGATATTGCCAAGCTGACCGGAACCTCCGATATGAAGAAGGTGAAGGATATGAAGGGGAATCCTCTTTTGTTGTTTATTAACGCATGGAGCGTGGGCATGACGCTGGACCGCAATAAGGGTCTGGTATTATCTGAGTTCTCCAAAAACTGATTATAGTCGGAGTGTGGGATGAAAAAGAGAAAGCATCTGGAAAAACTGATATTGTGTACAGGCTTGTGTTTCCTTCTGACAGGCTGCGCCGGAAGCGGAATTTTGGATGAGGTTCCCAGAGACTTTTCCGTAGAACTGCAAAAAATGCAGGAGGAAAAGGCGGATAAGACAGGGGCATCGGCAGGAGCATTTTCCGATACAGACGGCGGAGAGAAACAAGCCGGAAAGCAGTCGGAAGACAAGCTGGCTGACGAGCAGGACGCAGAAGGACAGGAAAGCCCAGAACAGTTGCTGGGAGACGCATATTCCTTTTTATATGAGGACGCAGATATCTATGCCTATTCCGGTTTAAGCGAGGTAAAGCAAATTTGGTATCGCGATATTGCCACCATACTGGGAGCGCGTGCAGAGGACGTTAAACTGTCAAAGGAAGGGCTGGAACAGGGACTTGGAGAGGAAGACATTGACGAGGTGTTTCAATGTGTTTTGAGCGACCACCCGGAGCTGTTTTATGTAGACGGCTATTCCTACACAAGGTACACACGGGCAGATGAAGTGACGGCTATCGAGTTTTCAGGAAGCTATAACGTGGACTTTAAGACCGCGCAGGCAAAAGAGGCTGAAATTAAGGCGGCTGCGGACGCGATTTTAGCAGGAGCGCCTCAGGATGGCGGGGAATATGAAAAGGTAAAGTATGTATATGATACCCTGATTCGAGGGACGGACTATCAGCTGAATTCACCGGATAATCAAAATGTTTATTCCGTATTTGTGAACCATGCTTCGGTTTGTCAGGGTTATGCAAAAGCAGCACAGTATTTGCTGAACCGTATGGGAATAGAATGTACCCTTGTACTGGGAACGGTGGATACGGGAGAAGGGCATGCCTGGAATCTGGTGAAGATTGACGGAAGCTATTACTATATGGATCCTACGTGGGGAGATGCATCCTATCAGATGAGCGAGAGCGCTGCTTCACAGGTATCCCTGCCGGAGGTTAATTACGATTATCTTAACGTAACAACGGCGGAGCTTCTGCGGACTCATGTAATCGGCGGTTATATACCGATGCCGGAGTGTGTTGCTACAGAGGCAAATTTCTATGTGCGCGAGGGAGCATTGTTTTCTACCTATGACAGGGAGCAGATGGCGGCACTTTTTGACAATGCGCTTTCCGACGGGAAAAAGGATGTTACCGTAAAGTGTACGGATGCCGGCTGCTACAGTGAAGTGCTGCGGAACCTGATAGATGAACAGGATATATTTACATATTTGGGAAATGCGGGTGACAGCATAGCGTATGCCCCTAATGACAAGCAGTTGTCGGTGACTTTTTGGGTGACAAATGAATAGGAAATGTGTTATACTTAATTCAATTATAGTTTCATAGGCTAAATTGTGTTGAGAATGTGTCGGATTCGCTTTAAACAACAGAAATCATGTGTGAACAAGGGACGTTCTCGGATTGGAGATTGAGATGGAAAGAGAAGTAGAAAAGCAGGGTGTTGTATTAAAAGAAGAAGATAGTGTAGGTGTTGTACAGATAGCGGATGATGTGGTTTCCATGATTGCTTTTTTGGCGGCAACCGAGGTGGAAGGCGTCAGCGCTATGTCCGGAAATATTACAAACGAACTGATGAGTAAGGTTGGAATGAAGAACCTGACCAAGGGCGTAAAGGTGGATGTATTGAACGGTAAGGTTAAGGTGGACTTGGCGTTAACTGTTGAATATGGTATGAATATTCCTGCAATCTGCCAGCAGGTACAGGGTAAGGTGAAGGCTGCCATCGAGAATATGACCGGCCTTGAGTGTACGGACGTGAACATCCGTATTGCAGGTGTGAAGGTAAATAAATAATCGACAAAGGAAACAGGAACAATGGGACGACACGAGCAGAGAGAACAGGTATTCATGCTTTTGTTTCAGGAGGAGTTTCATCAGCCTCAGGATATGCCGAGGCAGATGCGACTGTATCTGGAGGGAAATGAGGGAATCGCTTCCCAGAAAGATGCTGATTATATAGAGGCCAGATGTCAGGGCGTCAGAGAGTATATTCAAGAAATCGACGAGTTGATTAACAGCCATACGGAAGGCTGGGATACAAAGCGTATGGGAAAGGTTGAGCTTACCGTGCTTCGCCTCGCTGTGTATGAGCTGCGGTATGACAAGGATATTCCGGATGGCGTTGCCATCGACGAGGCGGTTGAAATCGCAAAGAAGTACGGGCAGGAATCCTCCGGTGCCTTTGTAAATGCCATTCTTGCGAAAATTGTGAAGCAGGGTGATTAAAATTCGTAGCGTATATACCGTAGGACAACTGAATTCGTATATAAAAAATATGTTCACGCAGGACTATTTGTTGCAAAGCCTCTTCGTAAAGGGAGAGGTGAGCAACTGCAAATATCACTCCTCTGGACATATTTATTTTACTTTAAAGGACCCTAAGGGGACAGTCAGTTGCGTTATGTTCGCAGGCAACCGTTCGGGTCTTTCTTTTCGTTTGACGGAAGGTCAGCAGGTTATCGTGGGTGGTACGGTGGATGTGTTCGAGCGGGACGGCAAGTACCAGATGTACGCAAAGCAGATTGTGCTGGACGGAAACGGTGCCCTGTACGAGAAATACGAGCGATTGAAGCGTGAGCTGGAGGAATCCGGTATGTTTTCCGCGGAGTATAAGCGCTCTATACCCAGATACGTCACCAGACTCGGTGTGGTGACGGCAGATACCGGCGCGGCAGTCAGAGATATCATTCAGGTAACCGGTCGAAGAAATCCCTATGTACAGGTGATTTTGTATCCTGCCATTGTGCAGGGTGAGGCAGCGGTTCCCAGCATTATAAAAGGAATCCGTGCACTGGAAGCAATCGGTGTGGATGTGATGATTGTAGGGCGCGGAGGCGGTTCCATCGAGGATTTGTGGGCATTCAATGAGCGGGCGGTGGCGGAAGCGGTTTTCAACTGCTCGGTGCCGATTATTTCCGCCGTGGGACATGAAACGGATACTACCATCATAGATTTTGTATCGGATTTGCGTGCCCCGACGCCTTCTGCGGCAGCAGAGTTGGCGGTTGCGGATATCAGAGAGATTTTTACCCGTATGGAGGCTTGCGGAGAAATGATGCGCAGGCTGATGGAGCGGAAAATCAGGGATGAACGGATGCAGGTGCGTCAGGCTGAACTGAGGTTAAAGTCGCTTAGTCCGGCGAGCCGGATTCGTGAGAGGAAGATGACCTTACTTGCCGAGGAAGAGAAGCTGCAGGAACGGATGAGGCGGATTCTGCGGGGCAAGCGCCATGAACTGGAGCTGTATATTGAACGGATGAAGGGACTTTCACCCTTAGAGAAGCTAAACAGCGGATATTCCTATGTGAGTGACGAGGCTGGAAGGAATGTTCGTTCCGTGGAGCAGGTAGAAAACGGTCAGACGGTGGTAATTCAGGTGCGCGACGGTAGGATTGATGCCGTTGTAAGCCGTGTGGAGCCCGTACAGGTACAGCAGGGATTCGAAAGCCGATAGGAGGAAAAGCGCGTGAATATAGATGAAAAGAACACGGAGAATCTCAGCCTTGAGGAGAATTTCGAACGGCTTGAGATGGCGATTGATAATCTGGAAAGGGATGATATTTCCCTGGAAGATGCGTTCCGGTACTACAGCGAGGGAATGCAGCTTTTGAAACGGTGTAATGACCAGATTGATAAGGTGGAAAAGAAGGTTTTAAAGCTGACTGAGGAAGGAATGCTGGAGGAGTTTGACAATGGGGAATGATGAATTCAGTGCGCAGATAAAGGAAAAGGCGGAAAGCCTTGAGAACCGGATATACGGCTTTCTTCCCAAGGAGGAAGGGCAGCAGCGTACCGTGACGGAGGCCATGAACTATAGCGTGAAGGCAGGCGGCAAGAGGCTGCGTCCCATGCTGATGCAGGAAACATTCCGCATGTGCGGCGGGGAGAGCGAGGAACTGCTTGCGCCTTTTCTTGCGGCAATAGAAATGATTCATACCTATTCGTTGGTACATGATGACTTGCCGGCTATGGATAATGATGAGTATCGCAGAGGCCGTAAGACTACCTGGGCAGTTTACGGGGAAACAATGGGAATTCTGGCAGGTGACGGTTTACTGAATTATGCATTTGAAACGGCAGTGAGAGCCTTTGATGCCTGCGAGACCTTGGAAATGTATAAGCGTGTGAAGACAGCCCTTGCGATTCTGGCTCGAAAAGCAGGTATTTTTGGTATGATTGGTGGGCAGACTGCGGATATAGAGGCAGAGGGGAACGGGAAAGAGGTAACAGAGGAACTTTTGCTTTTTATCCATGAAAATAAAACGGCTGCATTGATTCAGGCTGCCATGACAATCGGCGGTGTTTTGGCGGGTGCTGGTGAGAAAGAGATAGAGGCGTTGGAGAAGTGTGCCTACAATATCGGTATCGCGTTCCAGATTCAGGATGATATTCTGGATG
>JAZQCX010000129.1:0-18192 GCA_045546495.1 Acetatifactor sp.
CCTATTTGCTGCCTACAAGTCCGGCATCGGACTGCACCGTGTCGTATGAGGTCTTCGGTGACGGAACGGTAAAAACCACATTGTCTTACCCTCCGGTAGCTGAGCTGGGCGATATGCCGGAGTTTGGGATGCTTTTCAGAACGGATGCAGATTATGATACGTTGGAATGGTACGGAAACGGTCCGCAGGAAACCTATGCCGACAGGCAGCGGGGAGCGAAGCTTGGTATTTACGGCAACAAGGTTGCGGACAATATGGCGCGATACATGGTACCGCAGGAGTGCGGAAACAAGACAGAAGTCAGATATGCAAAGGTGACGGATGCGCTGGGAAGAGGAATGCTTTTCGCGGGAGAAAAGATGAACTTTTCTGCTTTGCCGTACACTCCTTTTGAAATGGAGAACGCGACTCATCCCAACGAACTTCCGCCGGTACATTACACCAATATCCGCGTGGCTTTGGGACAAATGGGTGTCGGAGGAGACAACAGCTGGGGCGCAAAGGTGCATAAAGAGTACCTGTTGCCCGTTGATAAGGAGCTCCGATTCAGCTTTCTGTTCAAAGGCATTTGATAGTTGTACAAAAAATTTAAACAATTTTAAAAAAAGTGCTTGCTTTTTTCCCCGTGGTACGTTATAATCCTTATTGTGCTAACGGGGTGTGGCTCAGCTTGGTTAGAGCGCCATCTTAGGGAGGTGGAGGTCGCGAGTTCGAATCCCGCCACTCCGATTAAAAGAAAGCATTGTGAATTAAAACAAAAAGGAGTTGAAATCCAGTAAAATCAAGGGTTTCAGCTCCTTTTTGTTTTGCTTGTTAAAAATGGTATAGTTAAGATAAAACAACTATTTTTGATTATTTTTGTCATAAATTTTGTCATGGATTTTGTCATGAAAAGAGAGCGTTGCCTAATTGGGCGGCGGCTTTGCGTTGAGCTTCCCTTTCTTTGTCTATCATAGAGTGTCTGTATACTGTCTTCATAACATGGTCCGTTTCCCATCCGCCCATTTTTAATATGTCGGCTTCCGGGATTCCCAGCGCACTCATTTTAGACGCAAAATAGTGTCGAAGCTTATGGAGAGAGAAGTGTTCCATACCTAAATCTTTTTCCAATTTCGACAGGTGGTTTGATATGGATCCGGGGAAGCCATCGTAGGCATATCCCTGTTGCTGGATTTTGTCGGCAATTTCGATTGGAATAATAATGTCCCGGGTGCTGCTTGTTGTCTTTGTGGTTTTAACTACCCAGTTATTGTTTACATCCTGAACCAAAGCCTTGTTTATATGAACGGTATCCCCGTCTATGTCGTCCGGTGTGAGAGCACATATCTCTGACCGCCGCATACCATAGCAAGCTAAAATAATGGGAATTTCAAACATGGTATCTTTTACATGTGCAAGTATCCTTCTCACATCCTCGTCAGAGGGGATATACGGCTCAGATTTGGACTTTTGCGGGAGCTTGGTAGAAATATTAAGGTCGGGGCGGTAAACGCCTAAAATAGCCGTAATAAAGCCGTGCATATTAGATACTGTTTTGGGCTGTCGGTTGAGTGCTAATTCATTTACCTGTCGGTTGATGTCATCCTGGGTAATGTCGGCTATGTTTTTGGCGGTAAACCATTTCGAGAACCTGTCACACATATTTGTGTAATCTCTGACCGTTCTCGGTGATAGGACATTCTTTTTTGATTCCGTGTATTTCTTGGCCGCTGCTTCAAAACTCATTTGTGCTATCGGTATCTGCGCACGTTTAATAGCATCAGCCATCAGCTGTGTTGCTTCCGCTTTGGATGGTTTTTGTTCTACAATGACAGTATAGGTTTTACCTTTCTCCATTTGTCTCAATCGGTATTTTCCAGAGGGGAGCTGTTCAATTTTCATTTGCATCATCCTTTCCTAAAAATGGGCGTAAAAATGCCCGGTAGCTTGATTTTTTCGCCCCGGGATGATACAATCTGTGTGAACGTACAGTAGTATCCTTAGGGGCTATTGTCTATCGAAACCGTTCCTGTTGGCGCAGGGGCGGTTTTTAGTTTTATTGTTTCTTTAGTTGTCTATTATGAGGTAGAGCAAACATTTATAGCAGACAATTTCAGTAGAATATTCCGTAAGGTCTCTAACGGTTTTCAGTTCTCCGCACCATCTACACTGGTCGATGTACTGCCCTGAGGCGTAGCATGTATCACAATATGGAATGTATTTGGATTCGTAGTTTTCAATAAACTTTTCGTGGCACCCCGGACATTCTCTAAGGTGTTTGGAACATGATACACACAATGTCTCATCGCCGCTTTCATAGTAAATAGTATCCTCGGTATCAACGTTTTGTAAGCAACAATCACACCGGCTTTTGTCAGTGTGAAAAAAGCTAATGATAAATGCAATTATAATAAAGGGTAAAAAAACTTTAATAAGTGAAAACACGTTTCTTGCTAAGTCTTTCAATTTATCCATAGTAGCCCCTCAACTTGCCCCTCAGTTGTCCAGTTCAAGGTAGATAGCACTTATCTTAATGATGTAAAGTAAATGTTTGCGGCAATCACAACAGGTATTGCTTGACTGATGATTGCAGACAACTTCTGGGCAAACGGTGTGATTCTGCTGAACATCAGTAGAACACTCGATAAAAAAGGGATTATAGCAAATAATAAAAGTCCGATGAATATTATCCACTCTAACCATACAATATCAAGGTACATACAGAGGGCATTGGCTAATATGTAAGTAACGGCTGTTGAAAACAGATTATTCCCATCTTTAACCATTTCTCCGTGAGAGAAAGCATCTATCTTTTTTTGCGATATAGCTGCAAGGATAATAATTGAAATCCATCCGGAAAGGCATAATAAAATTTGTTGTATAATTGTCATTATATGTATCCTCTGAATTTTAAACTGTAGAGTATAAGTAAATACACTGGGATTCGCTCCACTCTTTTTAATCAACATGAGATAAAATATAATTTTTATATTTTAGAAAGGTATCGCGTTCGAAACTATCATCACAATCTGAAAGTCGATTTAGCATATATTTAAATGGGGAAAATAAGCAAAAATCTTCTTCAGTATAAGCCTTCATAGAAGTATATTTATATACAATATCTACATATTTTCTATAAAATGCGTTGCTGTAACTTCCATCACTATCTAGAAATTCTTGTTTTAGTTTTTGCATTTCCGTTACAAATTGACCGTAATCAAATTCTTTTATACGTTCATGATGGCGGTGGTTTCTTTCGAAGAGAAGATCCATATACGCGGCAATTCTTTTTTTCGCTTCTCCAATTTTTCTTTTGTTCAATAGGTGAAAGAGTTTGTCAGTATCATATACTAATTTGTTATCATTAACTATTTGGTTATACAAAGTATCAGGGATTATATTTGGGACAAATGGTAGTAAACTTATGTATAATTGGTATTGCTCGTTTGTTAGTGTGTTATAAAGTACCATGTGACCCAAGAAAATAACGTATGCATCATAAACTTCTTGGGAAGAAGCATTTACTGTAGAATAAGCAATAAATGTAAGTGAATTATTTGTTGCATTTGCGATTGCGTTGCGATAGTCAGTGAGGATTTTGTGTGCTTGAATATAATTCATGTATAATCTCCTACCAATACAAAATTTTTTTAGTTCACTAATTACGCTCCGTGAGCTGCAATCTCAATCAAATCAACAGAGCATTTCTTATCATAATCCCCGTTCGCAATATGCTCGCATTCGTGACTATACGAGAGTACGTTTTGCTGATGTGACAATCGGCTGTTTAAAACAATGGTGTAGGTCATATCAGCGTTGTTGACGACATATGAGCGTACCGAACAGGGTAGGTCTATGTATTTTACTGAAATATCGTTGCGCTCGCTCATAATCGACTCCTTTCTTAGGACAAGATATCATATTATGAGTCCGTTAATACGTTCTTAATCGAGACTTTTAAATTTATCCATGATAGCCTTCACGGTTTCGATATCTGCCTTACTGATTTTGCGGGAAGCATCAAACAGAACCTTGTACTCTGGATTCTCATACATGAATTGCGCCATTTCCCGCGCGTCCTCGTTGAGATAGTAGGGTTCCCCGCCTTCTTTTTCAGTGCCAGTCATTAAATAATCCACAGACACATTGAAATATTCCGCAATTTTTTGAAGTCGTTCGGCTTTTATTGTAGCAGCTTTTGCCAATGAGCCATTACTAAAACCGAGTTCTTTTTCTAGCGTCTTAATAGATATTCCTTTTTTGGTACATAGCGTTCTAATTATGTCTAAAGTACTCATACAAATCCCTTTCGTGGTTGGTAGAAAAAAATCTACAAAAAGGTATTGACAAAGTAGAACATATTCTATATACTGAGATTTGTGAGGTAGAAAAAGTTCTACCAAATCAAACAAAACGGATATAGAAAATGCTCAATATGTCTGGACAACATTATTGTAGAATATATTCTCCCTTTTGTCAATGGTTTGGTAGAACATTCTCCTATTCATAATACGAGGAGGTGTGAAATGTCAAATATTTTCAACAACATAGTTGAAGAAGCGCAGAAGCAAAATATTTCTGTTTATCAGTTAGAAAAAGATGCAGGGTTGTCAAAGGGAGCTATTTCTAAATGGAAAACAGCAAGTCCTACGGTAGACAATCTACAGTCAGTTGCTAAAGTCCTTAAAACCACGGTGGACAGGCTTCTGAAACAGAAGGAGTAAAGGGAGGTGAGAATGTGGGATATGGAACAGCTCCGAATGCTTCGCATTTTACAGGAAAGAAAAGGGCGAAAGATAAGCCGAGAAAGCATAAGTGTAAACAGAAACGGATTCATAAGAACAAGTATTTGAAATGTTGAGCGGAGGTGAACAGATGTCAAAAATTAGAGGATTTTGCGACAGGGATACGCGAAAGCGGAATGCCTTGATTGAAAAAATTAACGGCAAGAAATTACGAATGAAGCTGAACCAGACGCAACTCGGTGAACTGATTGGGACAAGCCAGCAGAACTTCGGGCATAAGCTGAGGAATGCGAATTTCGATATTGTAGAGCTGGCGAAGATTTTTAAAAAATTGGAGTTTTCCGATGAAGAGATTTTGGAACTGATGACGGGAGAGTAAGGGGGACACGGAGTTGTACGAGGTTCGTTTAAAGCAAAATACGAAAAAGCAGTTTGTCGCTCTGGCGCGGCGGAAGATGAAAGCAAAGGGCTGGAGCGTGGCAGATTTAGCGGCGGCGATAAACAGACCGGTTAGTACAGTGTACAGCTTCTTTTCGCATTATGACCGCGACAACAGATTTATTGCCGCAGAAATTGCAAAGGCGCTGGGTATCAATCCCAAGCGTTGGATGTAGGAAGGAGGATAGGCATGGAACAGAAAACACCGATTATACCAATCAGTAGGGCATCTGAATCTTGGATTGCGGGATTGATTGAGGCGGGGATTTTGGAAGTGACCGAAAATGGATTGAAATGCAAAGAAAAATAGACCCTGTCACGCCGTAGGAAGCCAAAGGGTCTATCGCACAACACGCTATATGCTGTTTGTGTGTATTCTAGCACGATGGGAAAGGAAATGTCAATGATAGTTTTTTGTGACGACCACACATGCCGGAATAATGACGGTAACGCCTGTCGGGCGACCACGATTATTGTCAAGGTCAGCACCGGTATTGCAGACAACGGAACCGAGGGACCGGTCAATGTGTGCAGTGATTACAGGAGCAGAGAAGATGTACAAGTGTAACAGATGCGGCGGTCACTTTGATGCCGGAGAACTTCGGGCAGGTATTTGTGACGATTGCCGGGAAGAGGAAATGCAGTTGGAAATCAGAAGGGAATGGAATCGGAAGATGCTTGCGCGGAATGTCGCAGAGCAGTCGGACGGGCAGCTGGTGATGAATTATGCCGTACATGGTTGAGAGACCCACGGAGCCGCCGGAGAATAAAGTATTTTGCCGTTGTGGCGAGTGCGGTGAGGAAATCTATATCGGTGAGGAGTTTTACGATTTCGACGGTGATATCGTCTGCGAGAATTGCTTGCCGGATTATTTAAAAGAACATTTTAGGAGGTATGCGGAGTAATGGAACAGAAAAACGAGGTACAGGTAACGTTTTCGCAACAGCTTACGGACAAGTTGGTGGCGGTACAAAATGCGTTACCTAAGGATTTCAACAGAGAAAGATTCGTTCAGAACGCTATTGCGGTCATGAATGAGAAGCCGGAACTGGCAAAGATTAACCGCGCAATGGTTATCCAGGGACTGTGCAAAGGTGCATATCTGGGATTGGATTTCATGAGCAAAGAATGTTATCTGATTCCGTATGGTAACAAAGTGGAATTTCAGACGGACTATAAGGGAGAATGCAAATTTGCAAAGAGGTATTCCATTAGACCTGTCTTGGACATTTTTGCCAAGGTGGTACGAGAGGGGGATTCCTTTACCGAGGGAGTTTTTAATAATACGCCGGTTATCAACTTTGAGCCGTTGCCGTTTAATACGAAGCCTATCATCGGAGCTTTTGCTATGGTGAAGTACAAAGACGGTGGTATTGAATACGAAACTATGAGTATGGAAGATATCCAGAGTGTTCGCACTAACTACTCCAAAGCATCCAATTCCAAGGCATGGAAATGCAGCTTTGACGAAATGGCAAAAAAAACGGTGCTGCGAAGGCTGTGTAAGCATATCGAGACGGATTTTGAGAGTGTAGAAGCAAGACAGGCATGGGATGAGGGCGCAGGAATGGAGTTTACCAGTACAGCGATTCCTAAGGAAGAGGCAAGCGTTGTAGATGTTTTTGCAACGGAAATTGTAGAAGATACGCAGTTAGAGGAAGTTCCCGAATCTACCGATATTGCGGATATGCCTATGCCGGAAGGATTTAAGTAGGTGAGCGGATGGAAGAGTTTGTTTTAACAGCGGATAATTACTATTCTGCAGAAGCAGACCAACGGTATATGTCGGTGCATCAGTATCTTGATTTTGTGGGGCATATGGGCATACAGGGATGCGAGGAAAAAGCACTTGCAAAGCTGAACGGAACATATCGGCAGGAAACCACGACAGCAATGCTTGTGGGGTCATATGTGGATGCATATTTTGAGGGAACGATTGAACAGTTTCGAGAAGAATGTCCCGATTGTTTTACTCAAAAAGGAGAACTGAAAGCACCTTTTAAACAGGCAGAGAAAATGATTGCACGATGCGAGCAGGATTCTTATTTTATGAGCACTCTCGCAGGAGAAAAGCAGGTAATCATGACGGGTTATCTTTTCGGCTGCGAATGGAAAATCAAAATGGATTCCTACTTACCCGGAAAAGCTATCGTAGACCTCAAAACCTCTGCAGACATTCACAAACAATGGAAGGTGCAGGATTATGGATGGGCCTCATTCGTTGAGTATTGGGGTTATACATTACAGCTTGCGGTATACCAGAAGATTGTGGAAATTAACACAGGAAAGAAATTACCGTGTTACATATCGGTAGTCACCAAAGAGGACAGCCCCGAGATTGAAGTGATTTATATCGACCAGCTTACTCTGGATCATGCGTTGAACGAAATCGAAATGAATATGCCGAGTGTTCTCATGGTTAAGAGTGGAGAAGTTGAGCCTATGCGATGTGAAAAGTGTGACCATTGTAAGGCTACCAAAGTTTTAACGGGACCTATCAACCACCAAGATTTGATATTAGGAGAGTAAAAAATGAAGATTGAGAAAGAAGTAAAGAAGTACGCAGTAGCAGAGGACGGAACAGAGTTAAAGCCCGGTATGTTGTGTGAGTTTACCGTAGAGGACAGGAGCCTTTGCGGAATCTATCAGGGAATCACCAAGCGCGGCGCGTTGCGGTTCCAGAACACGGTTGACACAAATGTTTTCTACAACGTTATGCCTAACAGCATCGGCACTATGAGAATTGCCGCAGAGAGCGTGTAGTATGGCTAAGACCATTTTAACCAAGTATGACGGATTTTGCATTTTCTGTGGGAAACCTTGTTATTCGGAACACCACCTTTTGTTTGGCGTTGGTATACGAAAACTTGCTGAGGAAGATGGTATTAAAGCGCCCGCATGCGAACAGTGTCACACTTCTGGGAAACTGACCGACCGAATCCATGACAACTCTATGGCAGAGAAATTGAGCAAGATTGCGGGGCAGCTCGCATTTGAAAAACGGAAGGTTGCTGAGGGTATGACCGAGGATGAGGCGAGGGAAGCGTTTAGGAAGCGGTACGGGAGGTCTTATTTGTGAAATTCATTATTGAGGGCGCATATTGCGGTGATAAGTGCTTTCCGGGGCTGAATGACTTGTTGAGAGAAGCAGAACGGCACCCGAAAGCGTACAACCACATGAAGCAACAATATCAGATGGTTGCTGTGAACGCGATACGGCGTCATTTAAGAGGTTTTAAAGCACAAGGGTTAATCAGATTGAATATGACCTTTGGAGAGCCTAAAAAGGGCAACAGGCGCGACTATGACAACATTGTGGCGGCAGGCAGAAAGATTATAAATGATGCGTTGGTAAAAGCAGGAACTATTAAGGATGATTCTCCTAAATATTTAGGATATGGGACTAATTCATTTGAGTATGTGGATGTTCCTTATATCCGGGTGGAGATAGAAGAGGTTGGAACACCTGCAGACTGCGAAAGAAACTGTTAATTTCATTGTTGTTATTTATTCATCACGGAAGCTATTTCAATGCCCCTGTCCGGTAACGCGGGCGGGGAGAAAGGAGAACGATGGAACGATTTTATATAATGCAACCTGCAGCAAAGGGAAAACCTATAGTTGACAAAATCGAGGTTTTTATGAGCTTTATTCCTACCGGAAAGGAAAATGCAATCAAAAGACAGGATTTGGTTCAGAGATGTGTTGGAGCCGGTTTAATTAGCCCCAATGCGCTGCCTATGAATCAGGACAGGGCAATGCGAAAAATGCTGGAGAGGGCAAAAGTTGATTATAAGTATTATGTCACGAATGACGGTGACGGTAAAGGGTATTACAGACCAACACCGAAAGATGCTGTCAGATTGGCAAGAAACAATAAGCGCGAGGACAGAAAAGCTATTTCCACCATGAGGAACGGAAAGGGTAATAAAGCCCTGTGCGAGGATTATAAATACGGAAGAATAGGAGAAATGTAATGGCGCGTCCTAAAAAGGACGGATTACTCTATTTTTCTTTCGACACAGATTTCTTTTATGCAGATAGTAGAATACGAGCCCTTAGGGCGCGGTATGGTTCAGATGGACTTGTGTTTTACATATATTTGCTGACAGAGATTTATCGAAACGGATATTACCTTATCTGGAACGATGACAGCGAAGATAATGCGCTGGCAGACCTTAATTTATCGGATGGTTTAATAAAGCAAGTGATGAAATTCTTGGTTAATCGGTCACTACTGACAAGCATACTTGTTAATTCGGACACTATCATTACTTCACCAGGAATACAGAAACGGTATCAGGAAGCGGTCAAGGGCTTAAAGAGAGATATTTTTGTTATGAAAGATATTTGGCTTTTAAACCCGTTGGAAACCGCTACCTATATTAAGTTTACGAAAAATTATGGTTTTTCCGAGAAAAACGAGAGTAAATCCGAGAAAAACGAGAGTAAATCCGAGAAAAATTCTACAAATGAAATGAAACAAAATGAAATAAATAATATTTCCTCTGTTGCGTCTACGGCAGAGCCGCAGTCGGCAACGGTGGCATTCACACAGGATTCATTCGAGATTCAATGTGTTAATAAACTGATTGATTCTTGCTTGAAGACCTTCCCTAATTCCAAGGTGCCGCAGACACTTGCGGAGAAACAGAAATGGGCGGTTGAGATTGACCGAATGAAGCGTCTTGATAACCGGTCAGAGACAGATATCATGCAGGCACTTAATTATGCCGTTACGGATTCATTCTGGCAAAGTAACATCCGCAGCGCGAAGAAGTTTCGGGAGAAGTTTGAGACATTGATTGTGCGGAGTAGGACAGGAAAAGGATCCGGCGGAAATAAATTCAATCAGTTTAAGCAAAACGATTATGATTTTGATTCGTTAGAAAAGGAGTTAATGGCAAATGGGAGTACTTAAAAGCATATCGGAGAGATACCCTATCGGCACAAAGCTCCGTCTGGCGGATGATTATCCGGGAGTGGTACGGGAAGTAGTCGGCTATGAACTGTTTGCGGATTATGTGAATCTTTTGTTTCATGACGGCGGCAGGTTGAATTTCCAGAGGTTAGGGCTTATTGAGGAGGTGGTAGCATAATGCAGATGTCGGTTGAAGAAATCAAGCGTAATTACGACCAGGCAAAGAACAAGAAACAGCAGATTCGGATTCTTGCGGATTTGAATTGTTGTAGCCGCGAAGAGATTGAAAAAGTCTTGGAAGTGGAGAGCAATCGGAAAGCAATAGAGCCACCCAAGGAATACAGTCTAAGTGAGGCAATGGATGTTCTTTTCGCGAGGTTGGACGAGCTGGAGGGTCAGATTAAATCGCTGGAGACAGAATACCAGAAGATTACTGTTGCGATAGAAATCCTTGGAAACATGAAGAAAGTAGGTGCGGCATGATAACGGACACAGCAGTACATCAGATTCAAGCCATGAAAGGAACTATTACAGCGCAGTTTATTCGAGAGTTTGATGTGGAATGGGATGCGGCGGTAAAGAATGTTAAGAGTAGCGGCAAGCGGTTGTGGTGTATGCCGATTGTGCCGGTAAGAACGGAATACAAGAATGTGAGGACGTAAATATGGCAGGTAGGAAAAGTATTGAGCAAGGAAAGCAGATACGGCAGAAAATCCTTGAAATGATTATCCAGTACATAGAATGCCACGGATATGCGCCGACCATCCGAGAGATTGGAAATGGAGTGGGGCTGTCAAGTACAAGCAGTGTTATGAATCATATCACAAAGATGTTGGACAGTGGCATGTTAGAAACTGATGTGGAAGTGTCGGGGAGCCCGAGGGCGATTCGTGTACCGGGATATAAGTTTGTAAAGGTGGAGGAAGAGGATGAAAGCAAAATTAAGAGCGAGTGATTTAAAGCGTCTTGTTGATGGAACTAAAAAGTTTTTGAGCAAGAATAATCATAACAAATTTATGTGTTACATCAACTTGGAAATTGATGCGGAGAAAAAGGAAATAAAAGCAACTGCCTTAGACGGGCACAGGGTATCCGTTGAATATGCAGGAATAGCGGAGGTTGACGAATCCTTTAAGTGTTACATAATGCCGAATATTCCTAGGATTTTGAAAAGTGATTTATGGGCAGAGATTGAGTTGGATGATAAAAAGGCGTATGTGACAGTTGGTGAAAGCATAACAGGTTATATACAACCGGACGGAACGAAAATATATGACGTTGATAAGTTCGTAACCGATACGGAGAATAAAACTGCTAAGGCGTTTGTGGGAGTGGATGTACAACTTCTCAAAGAAGCATTAGATAGCATTGCCAGGGAAAGCAGATATGTAAAAATCGAGTTGCGGGAGCCAAATCAACCTATTTCAATAATTCCGACAACGGAGAGCTTGAATGCGAATCGTAAATATGTTTTACCCGTAAATATAGGTGGTGCAAAATGAGAAATTTTTACAACGGCAACAGTGATTTCCGCGATTATGTGGAGAAGTACCGCCGCGACCATAAGTTGAGTGTAGACGAGGCTTTGGAACGCGCACTGGTAAGGGGAGTGGCGGAGCATTACAAGGAAAAGGAGAATGAAGAGAATGGGATTATCGAATCCGAATTACCCAAATCTGGAGCTGATTGAATACCAGTTTCTCCAGTTGTTGAATAAAGATGATGTGTGGAAGCAGAAAGTAAGAGCGCTGCAGACCGAGAATAGATTTTTGAAGCCGGATTTTTCTGTGACAGTGTTCTCGCAGATATGGGGCAGCACCTGCACCGCGTTTGATGTAATGCCGGACGGAAGTCCTACAATGGGCGGCGCGGCAATGACACGGGAGTACACTGTGGTAATTGAAGAGACTCTGACAAAGACTTTCGGCGTGTTTGTTGGTGGCAGACCGTGCTATATGGTATCGGATGCGCCGGATGAATTCTATGCGGATTTAGCGGAGAAAAATATGGCAAGTCTGGGTAGAGCAAGGAAGCGGTATTAAGGTGTTTATGAAAAAAATAAAAAATTTTTAAAAAAAGCTGTCAAAACAGGGGGGATTCCAGAAATTTTTAAACATATAAGAGTGTAAATAAAAAATATTCTCGAAATGGGAAAAGATTCACACTTTTACAATGGAGGAAAATAATATGGAATTTCTGGAAATACTGCGTACTTTGAAACCTTATGTGCAGCTTATAGTTTGGGCTTTCAAAGCGATTAGATGGCTGTGTGAACATCGAAAAAAGAAAGGAGATAAAAATGGTAAGACCGGACGGGGCAAAGAGTGCAAAAGTAATACAGGTAATTGAAACCAAGGCAAAGAGAGGTCTTGGAACAGAAAAGGACCCAGTAAGAGATGTAACTCAATACTGGGACCTTGAAGGCAATTTTTTGGCGGAGATGGATGTAAATCACTTGGCGCCGCTTGTGGAGTATGATGCTAAAGCAGTTAAGAAATCTTCTCCTAACTGAGCAGTTGCTCTGCTGCAATATATGATAACTCGGAATCTATAAAGGATACCATAGCTTGTATAAAGGCTTTTAAGTGTGAAATATTGTAGTTTTCGTGTTTTCTGGTGTAGTGAGTTTCATCATTGCCAATCCATGCAGAAGCTTTTGCGAGAGATTGTATACGTTTGTTGTCGATGTGTTCGCTGATGCAAGGTGATAAAGGCTTGGATTTAATTATATCTTCATCTTCGAGGGATATAAAAATAGCAAAATCTTTGACTAAAAATTCAAGAGATTTTCGATATCCAATCCCACAGATTTCGTTTAGTCCCCAGGTTTCGGCCTTTTCAGATTGGTTGTAAATCTCTACAAACTTGGGTGACAAGGCTTCTATTTGTTCGGAAAATGTAGAAATATCTTCGCTACGAGGGGATAGACCTATTAAATCCAGTTCGTTTCTGCATCGGGATTGAGGGTTATAGCACTGATAGGCGCCAATAAAACAGGTTTCACAGTGGTGGCAAAAGAAGAGTATAAAAACATAGTTTCCGGCGTTGCGCTCGACAGAGTACGCGGATAAGACTTGTGCATCTGTTCCGGTGTTACACATAGGGCATCTTCTTGGAGTCGGATATTCATAGGTAAAATCGGTTGAGTTAGTTGCAACATTTATAGGACAAATTTTTTTGAACATGATTAAGCCCCCTTTTTGACCAATTTTATCATAAAGGGGAGAAAACAACAATAGAAAGGAGCCGAGCCTCCGGCCGGGGTAACGCATATGCAGGCTCCTGAAAAAGAATGAGTGACTTAGATAAGTTCAATTATGAATGTGAAGGGCAATTAAGCCTATTTGAAAATGAAGAATCCACAATGGATAAAATCACAACTGAAATGGCAGAGCACATCTGCGACCACCTGTGCCGGTTCCCGAGAGAAATGGAGCAGGAGGAATTGGACGAGCATTGTACTGATTGCAAGATGGGGCAGTTTGTCTGCGATATTCTCAATGAGTACAACCGAGTAAATGATTTTGGGCAATCCCAGTGCCATGAACTTTTAAAACAGAATGCAGAACTGAAAAGGCGTCTGGAGGTGATGTCGTGAGTAAATTAGATAATTACGAATGCGAAGGGCAGATAGAATTAACTGATTATCTCAGTTCCCAGATAGTCAAAAAGCAGGTAATGGACTTGACGAGCTGGATAAATTCACATGGGAAAAGCCAGTATCAGCAGATAGAGGATGTTGTTAAGGAAATTTGTGGACACATAAATGCCGATTTGTCGAATGAGCAAATGGATAGAATCACAAACGAGATATCTGTGTATGTTCTGGAGCAGTCATGCGGTTACATGGCTTATTTGCGAAAAGAATCAAGATGAATTTGCATAGGAGGTCACATGGAAATCAAAATAAATGATGTTGTTCTGGTGGGTTTGAAGCCCGTTGTAGTCACCATAATATCGAGCGACGGGAAATCTATTAACGGACTGGACGCGGAGGGGAACTGCTATGCGTACCCTGTGAGGGCGTGCGAGAGGACGGGTAGGAGCATTGATATTCAGTCGGTGCTTGCGGAGATAGGGAAGGAGTAGGGAAAAAATATGGCAATATTGAATTACACAACAACCATTGATGCTTTTAAGACGGTGTCGGAAATCGAATACATATTGATGAAGCACAAGGCAAAATCCATCATGAAGAACTATGATGGAGAATCCATTACCGGACTTTCGTTTCTGATTGATACGGGAACGCAGCAGATTCCGGTAAGGCTACCTGTGAGGGTAGATGAATGTCTGAAAGTGCTTCAGAAAGAGAAGAGGAACAGTCCCCGAAGCAATATTAAGGCTACCAGAGAACAGGCGGAGCGCGTAGCATGGAGAATCCTGAAAGATTGGGTAGAGGCACAGATGGCGCTTCTGGATATTGAGATGGTACGATTCGAGGAAATATTCCTACCTTACATCGAAACACAGAGCGGTCAGACCATTTATGAACGTCTGGAAGAAAAGCAGTTTTTGTTGGAGGACAAATAAGTCTATTTAGGAAGGAGTAGGGAATGGGAGAAGTAAAGGGAGAATTGATAAGCAGAAATGCAGTGATTGATGTTTTGAAAGAAACAGGCATCATTCAGGATAATGATTTAGGTCATCTGGTTATTGAGGAGATTAACCGGATTCCCGCCGCTTATGATGTGCAGAAAGTAATTGAGCAGGAACATAATTATTTGACAACACTCACATCACCTCACACAAAGCTTTATGAAAATGTTATGAGAATTGTTCGCAATGGTGGAAAGGAGTAGGGAATGGAGAGATTGACAATGACAGATGCGGAAATTGAAGAAATAAGACAGATTTGTTCTTATTTTGATTGCCCGGTAAAAGCGGAGGAAGATAGCGTAACGCAAAGATTGTGTGACAAAATATGTGATGAATTTCAGTGTGATTGCCCTTTTCAGAAGATGGGGCAAAGGTTAAAGGCTTACGAAGATGCAGAGGAACAGGGGATATTGAAAATGCTTCCTGTGGCTATCGGTAGTGATGTTTATTTCATACCAAGCAAAGTCAATTATGACTTGAATGTGTTAAGTAAGCGCGAAGAAAACAACCGAGTATATCATCAGAAAGTGGCAAGGATTACCTTTACCGAGCGTGGATGGTATTTGGAGTGCGATAAAAATTTGGAATACGGAGTAGACCATATTCTTGTAGATAAGTTCTATAAAGAAACATGGTTTACAACACAGGAGGAAACAGAGCAGGCATTAAAGCAGATGGGAGAGTGAGAAGATGAATAAACATTTATATTATGATGATGAAAAAGAAATCAAAGAATTATTGATGTACAGAAAAATTATTAAAGTGGATAATGACACATTGTATCTTGATAACGGTGTTGAATTACAGGTGCTACCAAATGAGGGTTGCGGCGGTTGTTCCAATGGTTGGTACGGAATTGAAGAATTGAACGGTTGCGACAATGCAATTACAAATGTGGAATTTGAACGCGAAAGAATAAATCCTGATGATAGGTGGTCTGAAGAATACTCATACAAGATTTTTGTTTATGCGGAAGATACAAAAATCAAGATTGTTCAAGTAGATGGTGATGACGGAAACGGATATTATGGCACTGGATATTCAATCAGGGTAAAGATGCCGGATAGCAAAGGAGAATGAGCATGACGGAGAATGAAATCATTGAAATATTACAGACAGAAAAGTCTTGTGTGACAAGAGCAATGAAAAACGAATGCAATCGTGATTGTTATAATTGCGATTTATGCGAAGAGGGAAAAGATATTCTTACAGTGTATGATGCAGTTATTAAAGCATTAGAAGAAAGAGAGCAGTACAGAGCAATCGGCACTATAGAAGAATTTAAAGCTTTGAAAGAGAACGAGCGTAAATGTGAAGATTGTGCCGGATGTACCACATGGAAATGTGATTGTGCCAATATCAGAGCCAAGGCAATTGATGAAGCAATAGAAGCATCTGCAAAAGCAATATGCGTAGGATGCGGTTATCTTGAAGGATATAAATGCAATTATAAAGGTGCTAATTGTGGAGTTAGTAAACCAATGCTTGAATCGGTTGTAAAAGCATTAGAGCAGATGAAAGAAGGTGCGGAATGAGATATATAATTGAAACAACAGAAAATGGTTGCATTGAAACATTGGAGTTTTCCGATGCGATAAAATTCAAAAGGGAAACTGTAAGAACGGATTTTGGGTGCGAGAGCCGTGACAAGGAGTTTGCAGACCAATTAGAGATGCGCGGTTTCGATAACGAAATTGTTCAAAAGGTCTGTGATGAATATGACGGAATTGGTGCTATGAACTTTTTGGAAATTGCTGAATTATACCACGGGGAAGGCGGTGCGGAATGATTATTAGAAGTCAGGATAAGAAACATACAACAACAGATATGAATTTGGAAATAGTGACAAAAGAATACTTCCCTGAATTTGGGGATGGAGATAAAACAGTAGAATCAAAAATCTATAATTCAGTCGGTTTATTACTCGGCACATATTTCACCGAGGAAAAAGCAATCAAGGTGTTGGATATGATACAACAGGAATACGGTAGGCATTTTTACGGACAAGGCGGTCAAATGGCAACAGCAGATATTTATATTCAACCATTTGCATTTATTCCACCAAAGGTGTTTCAGATGCCAACTGACGAGGAAGTTGAGGTGTAGCATGAAAGAATTCATTGATAAGCTGATTGGTAGGTTGGAAGAAAGAGAAGCAGAATTGAAAAACATTACTGCCGAATGTAAACCAACAAAAGAGATAAGGGATAAAAATTACGGATATTATACGGCTATGAATCATGCGAAAGAAATCGTCAACCAACTTGCGGAGGAATATAACAATGGTTGGATTCCTTGCAGTAGTGGAAAGTTGCCAAAGGATAAAGAAAGAGTTTTTATTACTCACCAAATAGAAGGATATCCACCGAAACGATTCGAAGCTAATTATTCGAAAGATATCGGTTGGTATGATGAAGAAACTGCTGAATTATTTGAAACGTGCGAGGTAATTGCATGGCAACCACTTCCTGAACCTTATCAGCCGAAAGGAGAGTAGGGAGACAGGAGAGCAAATCACTCTCCTTCTCCGCCGGGACCATCCTTTCGAGGAACTTCATCAGGAATGATATCCTGGGGCAAATCCACCTGAGGAATATTGCCGTCATCGTAGGCATCCACGGTTTTCAAATCATTAGGAGTTGTAGTTTTGTCTTTTTCCATAGTTGCACCGTCCTTTCGATAAGAGGATGTACAGGCGCGAGGAAATTATTCAATGAAAAGAGTAGAATTGCCTATTGAAACTAAGCAGGCTTAATGTGATAATGGATTATAAGAAATACGAATGGAGGGTGACATATGAATCCGAGAGAATTGGACGTATTGAACATTTTATGGAGCACCGATGGAGGACTGACTTCCAGTGATATTGTGAGCGGTAAGAAAGGATTGACCCAGAGCACGGTAATTGCTGTATTGCGTAAGCTGACCGCGGAGGGTCTTGTAGAGGTTGTTGGTTCAACACATTGCGGCAAGGTGTTGAGCCGTACATATCGACCTACGGAGAAATCCAAAGAAGCACTGTTGGAGCATTTTCTCGCGCAGTACAACATGTTTAGGAATGTAATTGCGTCGGGGGAAATGTGCGAGGCGATAAGGAATTTGTAGTGAGAAATGCACTTTGATAATTGAATATGACGGTTGAATGTGGTATAATTCAAGCAAAACAAAGGAGGAGAGATGTTATGGAATGGAATGACTCGGATTTTGCTAGTGACGACTCACGCGATACACATAGTGTTAGGCGAGACGGACTTCATACAGGAGATGATACTGATTATTCTGGTTGTGCCGGTGATTATTATGCCCATGATGATTGGGGTAGACATGATGCTTGGGGTGGACATGAATTTGAGAGAAGCTTTAGTCATAGTGCAGTCCATAAACCGGTACCTGGAAAGGGAGGAAAAGACGGAAAAGGTAAATAATGGATAATGTAATTGAATTACTATCTGATTCAGAACGTGCCAATGTTGTAGTCCAAAATATAGCGAGTTATGTAATATATTTAT